>WVZO01000400.1:0-47739 GCA_011772425.1 Candidatus Aminicenantota bacterium | reverse complement strand
CAATATTGGAAGGGCAAGGGGTAGATCATGTCGTGATTTTGAATTTTGCTGAGATCGTGGATATGTCCGATGAGGCATTTTTAAAGGAGTTTTTAATTGAGAAATTTCACATGAGACATATCGTGATGGGTGAGAATTTCAGGTTTGGCAAGGGAAGAGAAGGCGATATTACCTTTTTGAAAGCAGCGTCGCAGCGGTATAATTTCGAATTTTCCGTGGTAAAGCCGGTAATGCTGGAAGACCTCCGCATATCCAGCACACATATCAGGGAGCAGTTAGCAGAGGCAAACATTGAAATATGCAACCGCATGTTGGGACGGACATATTTTATCGAGGGGGTGGTGGCAGAAGGAGATAAAATCGGACGGCAGTTGGGTTTTCCCACCATCAATGTCAATACGAAAAACACCCTGCTGCCTGAAGGTGTATTTAAAACAACGGTTGAAATTGAAAATGATGATCAACTCTATTGTTCCATTACTTATATTGGATATCGCCCCACCTTTATGGGAAAAGAAAAGAAAGTGGAATCTCATATTTTTGCTTTTGACAGGAAAATTTATGGGAAACGGGTAAAAATCTATTTTGAAAAAAAACTCAGGGGTGAAATGAAATTTGCTTCCCAACGCAGTCTTATAAAACAAATCAGGAAAGATATTGAAGATTTAAAAGTTGACAAAGAATGTATTTTTTGATAATGATAAAGGGTAGAATTTTTAATTGGGAATTTAAACACAAGGAGCGTATAAATGACAGAGGCTGAGACGGCAGACGTTAACGGTAAAGCCGCTGTTGATACTGCCGGGGAAAAAGAAACGGGTCCGTCTTCGTCCGTTCGCTTTACCATTGATGTTCCCTGGGAAGACGTTGAGAAGGAAATGGATGAAGCCATGGCCCAATATGCCGCGGAGATGAAAATGCCGGGTTTTCGCAAGGGAAAAGTTCCTGTGGATATGCTCAAAAGCCGGTATCGAGAGGCCATCAAAGATGAGGTGGTGAACAAGATCGTAGAAAAAGCCGTATATGAAAAGATTGAAACCGACAGAATAAGAATTGCCGCCCCTGTGGAAATAGAGAAACTGGATAGTGAGGAAGGAAAAGGGGTGAAAGCCGAAGTCGCCGTGGAAGTATTTCCCACCATTGAATTACCGGAACTGGAGACCATTGAGGTGGAAATTCCTTCTGCTGAGTTAAAATTTGAAGACTATAACGAGGAGAAGCAAATCGATGCTATCCTGGAAAGAAACCGGCGCCAGGTTCCCGTGGTCAGCCGGGGAATCAAGGAAGACGATATCGTGACGCTGAAATATCAATCCAAAATACTTCAAACCAAGCGAATGACCCCTAAAAAGACGGCCCGGTTTTCTGTCAATGAAAAAGAGGAGTTTGAGATACTTGATCTTTACAAGGAACTCATCGGCAAAAAAATGAATGATAGTATCACCCTGAAACGGACATATCCCGATGATTACAAAAAGAAACCATGGGCCGGGAAGGAACTGGAACACTATATTACCATTGAAAGTGTAATGGAAATGAAGAAGCCCCAATTGAACGAGGTGTTTTTGAAGTCCATCGGTTTTGAAGATGAAGCCGCTTTCAGGAAGAAAATGAAGGAGGAATTTGACCAATATAACCGGAGACAGGTGGAAGAAAAAAAAGTGAAGACTGTCATGGATAAGTTAACCGACATCATTGCTTTCACTGTTCCCCGGGCAGTTGTGGAGCAGGAAGCGGCGCGCGCGGCTTCTCAGTATCCGCACAATATGCTTAGTTTCAGAGATGATGAACAGGGCAGGGCATACATGGAAGCATTAAAAAAGGAAACGGAACGGTCGCTGCGAGTATCGCTTATCACTCAGGCCATCGTAGAAAAATACAAACTGGCGGTGAGCAATGACGACCTGGAAAAAGAATACAAAACCATTGCCCAGAAGAATAACGTACCCCTTAAAGACGTGCGAAAGGCATACATGAATAAAGAAAATAAGGAAAATTTGGAACAATTGCGAGAAACCCTGTTAAATGAAAAAGTCGTGGGTTTATTAAAGGAAACGGTAAAAATCAAAGAAGTATAAACTTTTTTGACGAAAAAACGTATAAAATATAAAAGAAATAGAGAAGCGAGGTTAAAAATGGCGTTAATACCAGTTGTTGTTGAACAGAGTGGGAACGTGGAGAGGGCCTATGATATTTATTCCCGGCTCTTGAAAGATGGAATCATATTTGTAGGCTCACCCATCGATGATAATATAGCCAATGTTATCATTGCCCAGTTACTTTTTTTAGAAGCGGAGGATCCTGAAAAGGATATTTCTCTTTATATAAATTCTCCTGGTGGTATCATTACATCCGGGATGGCCATATACGATACCATGAAGTTTATCAAGAATGATATCGTCACCATATGTATTGGGCAGGCGGCATCTATGGCTGCGGTTCTGTTGGCTGCCGGCAGCAAAGGGAAACGCTATGCCCTTCCCAATTCAAAGATAATGCTGCACCAACCCCTTGGGGGTTTTGAAGGGCAGGCGACTGATATTCTCATCCATGCCAGGGAGATAAAAAAAGTGAAGGAGAAACTAATTGACATATTGACGTTCCATACGGGTCAAAGGAGACGGAAGATCGCCGGCGACATTGAGAGAGACTTTATTATGAATTCGGAAGAAGCCCAGGGTTATGGTATTGTGGACAATGTAATCAGTGAACGGGCGGGCATCAGGGAGGTTAAGGAATGACCAGGAGAAGGAAAGAAGAGCATAAATGCAGCTTTTGCGGTATCCCCCAGTCGGCTGCATATAAATTGATTGCCGGGCCCAATATATTTATCTGTGATGAGTGTGTAAACACCGCTTATAACCTGATTTACAACAGTAAGGATGCCAGGAGACCGGTGAGAACGCGGGAGTTTAAACACTTGATCCCTGCGGAGATCAAGAGCCGGCTGGATCAATACATCATTTCGCAGGAGACAGCCAAAAAAAAACTGGCAGTTGCGGTTTACAATCATTACAAGCGCATCAATGAAGCGGACACCCTTTCGGATATCGAAATTAAAAAAAGCAACCTGCTGCTGATCGGGCCCACTGGGACCGGTAAAACCCTGCTGGCGGAAACCATGGCTAAAATCCTGGATGTCCCATTTGCCATTGCGGACGCCACCACCTTGACCGAGGCCGGATATGTAGGGGAAGATGTGGAAAATATTTTACTGAAGCTGTTTCAGTCTGCTGGTGAGGATAAGGAATTGGCAGAACACGGGATCATCTATATCGATGAAATTGACAAAATCTCACGAAAAAGCGAGAATCGCTCCATTACCCGGGATGTATCCGGTGAAGGTGTGCAGCAGGCCCTATTGAAAATCATTGAAGGGGTGGAAGCCAATGTACCACCAATGGGAGGTCGAAAGCATCCTTACCAGGAGTTCCTGAAACTTGATACCAGCAACATCCTCTTCATTGCCGGCGGTGCCTTTGTGGGATTGGAGAAAATTATCAAGAGCCGAATGAAGAAAAATATCATTGGCTTCAACTCCAATAAACAGAGAACCAGCCTGGACGACAAGAATATTTTCCATGCCGTGCAGACCGATGATTTGATTAAATTCGGTTTAATCCCGGAGTTGGTGGGGCGATTTCCGGTCATCGGTGTCCTGGATGATTTAGCCGAAGAGCATCTATATCGAATCCTAACAGAACCCAAAAATGCTATAACCAAACAGTACAAAGCGTTATTCGAGTTGGACGGCATCGAGCTAAAATTTTCAGAAGAAGCATTGGCGCATGTGGCACAAGAGGCTATCAAGAGAGAAATCGGTGCCAGGGGACTGCGAGCCATTTTCGAGGAAATTATGTTGGACCTGATGTATGAGATACCCTCCAAGAAAGGGAAAGTGGATAAAGTGGTAGTGGATTTTAAATACCTGAAAGAGAGACGGTTGATTGCATGAAAATGAGACGTAAAGACATTATCTTACCGTTAATTCCGCTGCGGGAATTGGTCACGTTTCCTTCAGCCATTATCCCCATCCTGGTGGGAAGAGAGCGGTCCATTAATGCCTTAAAGTATTCCAAAGAATATTATAACAGCTTTATCTTTCTTTCCGTTCAGAAAAACCAGATCACTGAAAGTCCGGAGCCTCATGAAGTTGCGGAAATAGGTATCATCGCCCGCATTGAACGTTCTGCCGAACAGGAAAACGGTAGTTTCCGGGTAATTGTTCATGGGTTGGAGCGGGCGCGACTTGAGCGGTTTTTAAAAAAAGACCAATATTTCCTGGTCAGTGTTTCCACGTTAGAGGAGATTGTCGAAAAGGACAGGAACTTTTTTGAATTGGCCAAGGATTTGATTGCCATTTTCGAGGAATATATCAGTTTGAAAAGGGTAAAGTTGCACGGGATTATTGCCAAATTGGAAGCCAATCGAATTTCTGAAATTACCGATATCATTTCTTCGGTAATTAATATTCCGCTGCAGTTGAAACAGTCGTTATTGGAAGAGCTAAATGTCTACAAACGAGCGGTAAAGGTGTACAATATTCTAAAAAAAGAGATGGTGAAATTAAGGGCCGGGCGGGAGCCGGAAATGAGGAGACCCAGGGGAGAAGAGGGCGCTGACAATGAGATCGAAGAGTACCGGCGTAAGATTGAAAAGGCGGATTTCCCCGAATATGTAAAGAGACGGGCCCAGGAGGAGATGGCCAGGTTGGAAATGATGCCGCCCTTTTCAGCAGAAAGCACGGTTTCGCGTTCTTACCTGGATTGGCTGCTGGCGATTCCCTGGAGAAAAATAAAAGAAGAAAATAATGATATCAAACGGGCTTCCCAGGTGCTGGAGGAGGATCATTACGGGCTGGAAAAGGCCAAAGATCGCATCCTGGATTACCTGGCGGTGCGGCAGTTGGTAAAAAAACCATCCGGGGAAATCCTGTGTTTTGTAGGCCCCCCGGGCGTGGGGAAAAGTTCCCTTTCCAAATCCATCGCCCGGGCATTGAATCGCGCCTTTGTCCGGGTTTCCCTGGGAGGCGTCAGGGATGAGGCTGAAATCAGGGGACATCGGCGCACATATGTGGGTTCCTATCCTGGTCAAATCGTCAAAGGATTAAAAAAAGCCAAATATAAAAATCCCGTGTTTTTATTGGATGAAGTCGATAAATTGAGTTCTGATTTCAGGGGTGATCCGGCTTCAGCACTCCTGGAGGTGCTGGACCCGGACCAAAATTCGGAATTTGTCGATCACTACCTGGACCTGGAAATCGATTTGTCCCAGGTCTTTTTTATCACCACTGCCAATACCACGGACCCGGTTCCCCCGGCATTGAAGGACCGAATGGAAATCATTGAAATACCCGGGTATACGGAACGGGAAAAGCTCAACATCGCCAAGAACTTCCTGATCAGGAAACAGGCGGAAAAGAATGGTTTAATACTGGATGATTTTGAGCTTACCGATGAGTTGATATTGGAGATTGTCAATCGCTATACCCGGGAATCCGGTGTCAGGAACCTGGAACGACAGATTGCCATTGTGATGCGGAAAATTGCCCGCCATTTTATCGAGGAAGGAAAGGAGACAGGAGAAACCCCTGGGAAAGAAGCGCTGATCCTGACTACCCCTCTCCTGGAGAAGTACCTTGGGGTCCCCAAATATACCAGGCGGAAAGTTTTAGATAAGAATGAAATTGGGGTCTCCATCGGCCTGGCCTGGACAGCCACAGGCGGTGATATTTTGATCATTGAATCGCGCCTGGTAAGAGGCAAGGGCGAGCTAATATTGACCGGAAGCCTGGGGGATGTGATGAAAGAATCCTCCTCCACTGCGTTCAGCTACTCTAAGATCAAACTTTCCCAGTTGGATTTCGATACCAATGATCTGGAAAAGTACAACATTCATTTGCATTTACCCGAGGGAGCTGTTCCCAAAGAAGGTCCGTCTGCCGGTGTCACACTTGCCGTGTCCATCATGTCTTTGTTAACCGGCATCCCGGTGAAGTCAGATTATGCCCTCACCGGTGAGATCACATTGAGGGGAAAAATACTCCCGGTAGGAGGCATCAAAGAGAAGATTATTGCCGCCCACCGTTATGGTATTACCAATGTCTTAATCCCCGTCGAAAACGAGAAAGATTTCAAAGAAGATATCCCGGAAGACATCAAGGAAGCCATGAATGTTCAACTGGTGGACTCCATGGATGAATTGTTGGAGATCGTACTGGAAAAACCAATTAAAATAAAGAATATCAATAGTAAAATAATACGGCCCTTCTTAAATTCGGAAATCCAGTAAACAGCAGACAGTAGGAAGTGGGCAGTGAAAAAGTGAGTTCATGCATCGTAGAAATGCAGAATCAAATTAATTAAGAATTAATTGATGGTAGAGTTGAAGCCTGAAACCCATGGTTAAACGGGTAAAAGGAGTGGTTATGTGTTATATGGGATGTGTTATATGTTGGAGACAAGAATGAAGATAACAGGAAGCAGCCTGGAGAGAACGTCTTTTACAGGGAAGCAGCTCATTCATGATAACAGCAAAAAAGTTTTATTTGTTGGCCGCTCCAATGTGGGGAAATCATCGTTAATCAACAAATTATTGGGGCGTAAAAGGCTTGCCCACACCAGTTCCAAACCCGGTAAGACTATCAGCATCAATTATTATCGTGTTAATACCAATAACGGCATCAGCAGCAGTTATTTTTATTTCGTGGACCTGCCGGGATATGGATTTGCCAAAATCTCTAAGACAGAGAGTCGACGGGTGAGAGATTTGATCTCTGCTTTTTTCCGAACCGTTGAAAATGCGAAGTTAGCCGTGCTTTTGATTGATTCCAGGCGGGGTTTTATGGATTCTGACCTGGAAATGATCTCGCAAATTTTAGATAAAAAAATAAAATTATTGACAGTTTTAACAAAAAGTGATAAACTACGAAATTCAGAGTTAATTGGTCAAAAAAAAGTTCTTCAAAAAAAGTTTGGTTTAAACGCTGTCTCATTTACGATTAAATCAAACCATAATAAAGAAGAGATGTTAAAACTAATAAACAAAGCACTAATGGAGTAACCATGTATTCGCTGAAAAATTTACAATCAATGAAAGTATCCGAGTTAAAGAAAGTGATCACCCAATTTGAGCTGGAAGATCAGGACATAAAGGATAAAAATTCACTCTATTTCAGCATTCTGAATGCCCAGGCTGCAGCTAATGGTAAACTATTTGCCGAAGGTGTAATTGAAGTTCTCAATGAAGGATATGGATTTTTGCGGTTCCAGGAGTATTCTTATTTGTCCAGTTCGGAGGATATCTATGTTTCGCCTTCCCAGGTTCACAAGTTCGATCTCCGGACCGGGGATACGGTGTCGGGTTCCGTTCGTCCACCCAAGGGAGGAGAAAAGTATTTTGCATTGTTAACGGTTGAAGCTGTGAATTCGGAAGACCCGGAAACAGTTTTACAGCTCAGGAAAAACAAAAAGTTCGAGAAATTGACTCCACTTTACCCCGATGAAAAAATCAGGCTGGAAACCGATCACTTTAACACGTCCGGCCGGGTGATGGATTTACTGACGCCTATTGGAAAAGGGCAGCGTGGATTAATCGTGGCTGCACCCAGAACCGGGAAAACAATGATACTTCAAAGCATTGCCAAGTCGGTTGAGTTAAACCATCCGGAAATTGTCTTAATCGTACTGCTGATCGATGAGCGGCCGGAAGAGGTCACCGATATGCAGAGAAATGTGAGCGGGGAAGTCATTTCCTCCACCTTTGATGAGGTGCCGCTGCGGCACACCAAAGTGGCGGACATTGTTTTGGAAAAAGCCAAACGCTTGGTTGAGATGGAAAAGGATGTGGTGGTTCTTTTGGATTCGATCACGCGCCTGGCCAGGGCGCATAATGCCATTACCCCTCCTTCCGGTAAAGTGCTCTCTGGTGGTGTGGATGCCAATGCGTTAAATAAACCCAAAAAGTTTTTCGGTGCCGCGCGAAATATTGAAAAAGGCGGTAGTTTAACGATATTGGCAACCGCATTGATCGATACCGGCAGCCGGATGGATGAAGTGATTTTTGAAGAATTCAAAGGAACCGGTAATATGGAAATCAATCTCGACCGACGATTGGTAGATAAACGGGTCTTCCCTGCCATTGATATCCACCGATCCGGTACCCGTAAAGAAGAACTGCTTATCAGCCAGGAAGAATTGAATCGCATCTGGATATTACGAAAAGTATTGTCCCAAATGACTGAAGTAGAAGCCATGGAATTGCTGGTGGAAAAATTGTCCAAAACCAAAACCAATCAAGATTTCATGAAAATGATGTCCCAAGGTGTATAAGGAAAAGGTTGAGGTTAAGGTTAAGGTTAAGATTAAGATTAAAGTCCAGGTTCCGCAGCAGTTCAGCTTGAGGTGTAGGGGGTAGGTATGACTCGAGATTTTAACCGGTTAAACATACGGGTGTTTTTTTTTGCATGTTCCTGTTTTCTGGCGCATATTATTTATACCAATTCCGTTGTCCTTTCAGCTTCGCCATCATGGTTCCCAGCCTCCTTTTCCGCGACTGGACACGATGTGCAAGAGAAGATAAAGGAAATCAGGCGTTCTCTGAACCGTATCAAACCCTTTAAAGTTAGTTTTGTCCAGCAGGTATCCAGTGAAAAGAATGCGAATATGCCAGTGGACCTTGAGGAATCGGGAGAAATTTTATTTAAAAACGATCAACAATTGAAGTGGACTTACCTGGAACCCGATTATAAGGTTTTTTTGCTCGAGGGAGATGACTATCAATTTTACGATGAGGACAACGAGCAGTTGATCATAGGAAAAATAAAAGACAGGAGTCAGCAGTGGATCTGGCAGTTGTTATTTGCGGATGATATTTTTCGCTATGCCCGCTGGGATGAAGCCCGGAAAAGTATCCATATCAAAAATGACCGTGATTCTATTGATATGGAGATTATAATAAATAGCGATTCGCTGCCGGTGAAAGTGGTACAAACTGACCTGTCCGGTGCCCGTATGGTCTATTATTTTAAAGACTATTGTCAGAGGATAATCATCCCTGAAGATGCGTTCCGTTTGCAAGTTCCCGAAGGAGTTGACATTGTTCGCCAATACCAAGATGAAGATGAAAATGAACAAAAAAAAGAAAAAAAATAAAAAAGTTGATGAATTTTGAAAACTTTTTTGAGTAAAAATACGTAAAATGATAGTGGATGAAGATCAAGTATTAATTGAAAATATACTTGAAGGAAGTAAGTCATCCTTTGAGGAACTGATGAGGAAATATAACAAGAAAATTTATAGTTTTATTTATCGCATGGTCACGGATGAAGAAGTGGCCACTGAACTCACCCAGGATTTTTTTATCAAGGTATATAGAGTTCTTGGTAAGTATAAACATGAGTATAAATTTGCCACCTGGGCATACCGGATTTGTCACAATATGGTGATCGATTATGTGAGAAAACATCAGGCTCCGGTGGATTCCCTGGATGATCAATATATTTCCCAGAAACAGATGATGGACTCTGAAAATATTGTTAAAGAAGATGGCTTTGATCACCTGGCCAAAGAAGAATTCAACCAATACCTCTGGAGAGTGGTAGATTGTATGCCGATGAAATACAGGGAACTGATCCTGTTACGGTATATCCAGGGATTTAAATATGAAGAAATAGCGGAGGTTACCCAGCTGCCGCTGGGTACGGTAAAAAATAGGATGTATAAAGCCAAAGCCTTATTAAAAGCGGAGATAGAGAAAGATGGAATGTTTAACTAATACAAAAATTCAAGAGTATATTGACGGCAGTCTGAATAGTGTGGAAAGCGCAATGGTCAGGGACCATCTTATTGTGTGCCGGACCTGCAAGAACGTGTATGAAGATTTTGAAAAACTGGAGAAACAGCTTCAACGTCCTGTTGAAATCATCCCCCCTGTCATCATTGAGCGCAATGTATTGAGAATCCTGTTTCCTGTGCTGCCAACTTATTCTTCTATTTTGGGCTTGATTGCAGCCAGTTTTCTTTTGCTGGTTACCTCGATCTACATTTATTTTGATTTTGCCAATAATAGTCTTATTCAAGCCATTCAATTAACCTCTAAAGACGCCTCCAATTTGATCGGTTCCATCATTGAAACCATATCTGCCATCTTTTCTGCTGTCTTCGCAGTTTTCAAAGCATTAAACCGGTTTTTGAATATTATATTTGATATCAACCTTGGAGTGGAGATTATCGGATTCACTGTATTCGCCCTGTTCTCCCTGGTAGTCTATTCTATTTATAGAGTGGCATTTAAAAGACTAAAGAGCTAAGAAATTAAAGGATAAAGGACAATAGTGATGAAGAGATTAGTGACATTATTGATCGGACTGTTGGTTATCCCAGGAGTTTTATTTTCAGACTCCAATTATAAGATGCTTAAGAACCTGTCCGTGCCGGCGGATCAATCGTACGCCGGCAGTGTGATATCGTGGGGTGGAACGCTCGAGATTGACGGCATTCTTAAGGGATCGATTATTCTTATTGGCGGCCACCTGGATTTGGATGGACAGGTAGAGGAAGATGTTATTTGTGTGGCCGCGGCCATTGATATCCGGCAAACAGCTCTCATAACGGGTGATTTATATGTGATCGGCGGAACCTTGAACCGGCACCCCAAAAGCACGGTAAAAGGCGAATATTTCAATGTGAAATTTGATTTAAAAAAAATCGAAACCACATTAATTCCTATTTTGTCAGGCTCTCAAACCATCGGGTTCATCAAAGCCATCAAAATTATCTTATGGTTTATTATTGCCCTTATTGTATTTGCGGTGGTTCCCGGGAAAGTTATCACAGCCAAAGAGATCTTTGATAAGCACATAATGAAAACTCTTGCCATTGGTATTTTATCCATGATTACCTTTTTGTTTTTATTATTTATGTTTATTATTTTGAGTTTTGTCATCATTGGTCTCCCCTTGCTTTTTGCCCTGGTGCTTCTATATTTTGTCGTTTGCCTGTTTGGTAGGACTGTTATGTTTTACTTTATTGGTACGACTGTTTCCCGGCGTTTGCATTTAAAACGTATTACGCCGGCTCTTTTTATTGTCATGGGAACCGTCTTTTATGCCTTGTTGAAATTTCTCCCGGTACTGGGGCCAATTTTGCTGATTATTATGAGCATATTTGAAGTGGGGATTGGGGTTGGTTTCCTGCTCAAGAGGAAGTTAAGATTGGAAGCATCAGTCGAAACCCAGTGATTTAGCCACAGAGAAGGAAGGATATTTTGCCTCCGGCGGCCAGGGGGGCTTTTTTGAAAAACCCCACTGCGTGGGGGAGCATTTGCAGTGCAAGGACGGCGTACGATGCTTCAAACAACATATCGTCTCCATGGGTATTCCTTAATACCGCACTGTAAGTGCCCCCTGGACCCCCCGAAAAACTTTTAAATAAAGAAAGGAAGGGGACAGTCAAAGAAATACCCGGAGAATTTAAATTTTTTTCTTTACAAACGCTCCGTTTTTTATTATAACGTTGGGATGAATGCAATGAAAAAATGAAAAAGAAAAAAAAGCTGAAATACATTATGTTGGGAGTGACGGGTATCCTGTTGTTACTGACGGTGCTAATCGTTTTTACCAACAGCTATTTGCTGCTGCTGGGGCCGCTGGAATGCGGCACGGAAATCGATAACAATTATGGGGATGTGATACTGGTATTGGGGGGCGGATTGCGCAAAGGGCCGGAGATCGGTTTCAGCACCGAGGAGCGCTTGCTCCTGGCAGTGGAATTATTTCACCAAAAAAAAAGAATGATCCTCATTTCTGATGGGAGCTTATACCCCCGAAGCCCGGCTATCAAAAAAATGACCGGTTTCCTGGTAAGAAAAGGAATCGAACCCCAATATATCCGCTTGGAGGGCAAAAGCCAGACTACCCTTGATAATCTTATCAACAGCCAGGAGATCATCCGGGAGATGAAGTCTAAAAAAGTGATCGTGTGCACATCCCCGTATCACCAAAAACGCGCCCGGGTGATCCTGGATTATTTGAAATTGGACAATTTTAAAATCGTTCGCATGAAGAACTCTGAAATTTACAATGCTGGCAGCATCAAACAGCGATTGCGAAATTTGCGTTTAATCCTCAGGGAATATATGGCCATTTTGAAATTTAAAATATTTGGGAAATAAGCATTCTTGCCAGGCAAAAAAATTAAATATTTATAAATCTTTAAAACTCAAAACCCTCTCTAATTCAATATTCCAACAAAAAAAGATTAAAGTATTATAAATTTTAAACAAAAATTTGGAAACTGTGATATTTAATATACCAGGTAATAAGGTAATATATTAATAACAAAAGGAAAGGACGTAATGATGGCAGCAGAAAGGGAATATCAAAACCACTTAATAAGTATGGGTGTATGGTAATAAAATGCGCAAAGATAAAGATTGGAATGGGGCAAAGGGAGGAGGCACCAGCCGGGTGATTAAGGGAATCCGGGAACTGGCGGCGAAATATGCCCTGGAAAGTGAACCGATATTGCTGTCCGGGGAAACCGGGGTAGGGAAAAATCATATCGCCGCCTTGATTCACCGTTTTTCCGGGAGAAAAGGCAAGTTTATCATTGTCGATACGCCCAACATTAATGATCAGCTCTTTGAAAGTAAACTGTTCGGTCATAAAAAGGGAGCCTTTACCGATGCTAAATTTGATAAAACCGGGTTAGTGGAAGAAGCGGCAAACGGGACATTGTTTTTCGATGAAATTACCGAAATTCCCCTGGATATCCAGGCTAAATTGCTGCGGTTTATCGATACCAAAACGTTTTACACCCTGGGAGAATCCAGCGAAAAAGTGAGCGATGTTCGTATTCTCGCAGCCACCAACAAGGATTTGGACCAGGCAGTGGAGAACAACGAATTCCGAAAGGACCTGTACTACAGGCTCAGTGTCCTGGAAATGGTGGTCCCCCCTTTGCATGAACGAAAGGAAGATATCAAGAGCCTCGTCCTGGAAAATCAACGGTTACTAAGGGGAAAGCAAATCGGTAAAGGCTTTTGGGATGTGGTTTGTAATTACCATTGGCCCGGTAATGTAAGAGAACTATTGAATATTTTAAAAAGAGCCGGCATCATGTTGGAAAGCCCCATTACCGGGGAGAAAATCGCCACCATACTCAATAGCAATGGAAAGAAAAATTCCCTGGAAACAAATGGCAATGGAAATGGAGACCTGGAAGCAGCGGTCAAGGAAATCCGTAAAAAATTAAAAACAAACCACGACAGTTTCTGGCAGTTAATCTGGGAACCCTTTATCAATAGGGACTTTGATAGAAATACCGTTAAAGGTATTTTGAAATTTTTTTACATCGAGAGTTCCTATAATTTTAGGGAAATGATCAGGCGCTTAAATGTGGATGAAAGCGAATACCCGAAATTAATGAGTTTTATATATAAATATAGAATCGATCCCAGGAAATAGCGGCGGATATATACCCAGAGGTTTATAAAATAGTCCTAGAGGTTATTACCTGGAAAACGTTCAAATAAGGGGGAATTTGGAGAAATATATAAACCCAGGGGTTTATACTCTTGCAAATACCATAAATTATAGTATAGAGAGAAACCTCATCAAATAATGATTCCCGGGAAATCACCATTCTGGCATGGGAATTGCTTTCCTTAGAATTGAGATGTGCTTCATTATTTTAGTACATTTTAAATTACCATGCGGTTTTCCCGGTGAGATGGGAAGTCGGTGGAGAGAGAAGTTAAAGTTAGTTTATTGCGGAGGTTGGAAAAAACAGCCAATGGCGGAAGCCCAGGGTAGCTCCAGCACCAGCCACAAGCACCAGCTAAAGGCAGCCCCAGCCACAAGCAGAAAGATGAAAACGACAGGCTATTATAAAAACGGTATGGAGCATATCGTTGATGAACTGCAAAAACTGGATGCTCTTATTCATGGGCAGGTATTGAAACATAATGCTTTATATCCCTCTGACGGGCCCGGTGTGTTTAACGGACTGTATATCACCGGGGAAGAAATAAACAGGATCATGGGAAAGAAACAAGTAGTCGAGGAGACATCACGTTCTTCCACTGGAGATGGTGAGATGGCCGGTACGATCGAATACATCCGGGGGTTGGAGTCAAAAATTTCAGCCCAGGTTAAAAACAGCCTGGAACGCCAAACGTATCTCCCCCTGGTTCAATTGGGCCTGCTATTTGATTTAACCCCTTTTGAACAGGATATTTTACTGGTCTGCCTGGCGCCGGAATTGGATTTAAAATATGAAAAAGTCTATGCCTATCTGCAAGATGATGTGTCCAAAAAGCAGCCCTCGGTGAATCTTATCCTGGACTTGCTGTGCCGCAGCGCGGAAGAGCGGACCAATGCGCGGGTTTGTTTCCTGGAGCACTCGCCGCTGTTAAGGTATGGTTTGCTGACCTTCATCGATGATACGGATGGTGATAACGGCCGTCCGAAATCGTTATTATCCCGGTGTTTGAAACTGGATGACCGCATTACCGATTTTTTGCTTGGCTTCAAGGGGATGGATTCACGACTCTCTTCGTTTGCAGAAATAGTTTATCCCCAAAGGGAATGGTCATCACTGGTCATGGAGGAACACCTCAAAGAACAATTCGTTCGACTGGCGAAAAGTTGTTTGGAAAATAACAGCGAGACAAGGGAACAGCTTATTTTTTATCTAAAGGGACCTACGGGGTGGGGAAAAAATCCACGGCAGAAGCCTTTTGCAGCCATTTGCAAATCCCCCTGCTCCTGGTGGATACCCGGGACTTATTGGTACAAAACAAAAACAGGAACAGCGAAGCGGATTTTGGAAAAATAGTAACCCGTCTTTTCCGTGAAACCCTTCTTCAACCCGCCGCCATCTATTTTGAGGGGTTTGACCGGCTGATTGCACGGGACAGTGAAGGGAACAGTAACCATGGGGATGAAGGCGTATTAAGTATTTGGCAAAAGCGAATTATTGAAGCAGTAAAAGAGTTTACGTTTATCACATTTTTTGCCGGGGAAAAAGAGTGGCATCCTCCCAGGGGATTTGCAGGTCAAACATTTGTAGAAATCGATTTCCCGGTGCCTTCATATCCGCAGCGAAAGCATTTATGGAAACAGTCTTTGAATGGTCGATTTTCTTTAGCCCCGGGAATTCGCATCGATATCATCGCCAACAAATTTAATTTTACAGCCGGGCAAATCCGGGATGCCCTGGAGGAAGCCGGGAATTGCGCTGCAGTGCGGGGCCGCAGTGAAAGTAAAAACAGCACCATTGCCATTACCATGGAAGATTTGTACCGAAGCTGCCACTCTCAATCCAATCAAAAACTCTCGGAAATGGCCCAAAAAGTCAGACCCAAATATACCTGGACCGATATCGTGCTCCCCCAGGATAAACTCCGGCAGTTGAAGGAGATTTGCAGTCATGTAACCTATCGCCAGGTCGTCTATTGGGAATGGGGATTCGGGGCAAAATTTTCCCTGGGAAACGGGTTAAACATTTTATTTTCAGGACCTTCCGGCACCGGGAAAACCATGAGTGCGGAAATTATTGCCGGCAACCTGGGACTGGAACTGTATAAAATCGACCTTTCCAACGTGGTGAGCAAATACATCGGTGAAACCGAAAAGAATTTGAGACGAATATTTAAAGAAGCTGAAACCGCCAATTGTATTCTTTTCTTTGATGAAGCCGATGCCCTGTTTGGCAAACGATCGGAAGTCAAGGATTCCCATGACCGTTATGCCAATATAGAAATCAATTACTTGCTGCAAAAAATGGGCAAACACTGCTCCCCATCGGATTTCGGTAAATATTACACCCTTATGGATGAATGTTAGCCACGAAGATACACGAAGAAACGCGAAGATGACAAAAATTACAAATTACAATGACCAAAATTACAAAGACAAATAAGAAGCGGATTACAACAATCATAATGTGGCACGATTTGGAGAACAAAGTACGATGACTGACCGTGTATAAAAAATTTTTGCGGGGTCCAGGGGCGGTTTTTATAAAAAGCGTTCCCCTGGCCGCCGGAGGCAAAGAGGCGAACGTGAGTGATTATAATGTTATTGCCGATATTGGCGAAACCTTAAAGAAAATATTGTGGGAACGTTTTGAAACAGACCCTAATATTTACCCACAGATCATTGATTCGGAAGATCATATTACCCTGTTTTCGCCAGATGAGATAGATGAAGGAAACCCGAGAAAATTATCGCTTTTTTTATACCAACTGACAGAAAACGGTCATATGAAGAACCAGGAGATGACAGCTGTGAATTCCGGCACCTATCGATATCCTCCTTTGGCAGTGGACCTTCTTTTCCTGGTAACCTGCAATACGGACGACCGGAAAAAGGATCATATTTTAATGGGAAAAGTCATGCAAGTGTTTCATGATCATGCCGTGTTAAAGGGGTCGATACTGAGGGGCAACCTGGAAGGCACGGATCAAGAGTTTCGTTTAATATTCAATGGCTTACCCCTTGAAGAGACCATGAATTTGTGGCAGAGCTTCCGGGAAAAATCCTTCAAGCTTTCCGTTTGCTACCGTGTTACACCCATAGAGATTGATTCTACTCGTGAGATGGACTCAAAGCGGGTGGTTGAGAAACGAGGCCAATATTATCAAAAGGGGGTCGGCGACCCCAGCCTATAGGCGTCGTTCATGATGTTTGGAAGTTATCAAACGGAAAAACGTTGTTTTTTTTAGCGCATTTTGCAGAGTATTAATAAAAGGGGGTCGGCACCCCGGCCCAAATAGGTGAGGAAGGTGAAATGATGCCTGTTTTGTATGGATACAACCTTTACCCGGATATAACTATCACCTGTACACTCTCCCTGGCTGTTTTCCTTGTGGATGATTACACCGATAGGCTGCCTGTGGGTTTGGTGAACGTTGTGTTGAATGCAAACGGCCGGGATTTAAAAAGCATTAAAAATCGCAGTCACTATTATCTTTTTTTCAACGTCCCCGGGGATGTGGTTCATATCCGGGTCGAATCGGACTACTATTTTGACGTTGACAGGGAAATAAAAATTTCCCAACTCGATCCAAAACACCCGGTTGAAACCATACGGTTACAGCCGGCGCCCTGTTATCCCTTTCCTGCCGGCACCACGTTGATCAGGGGCATGGTACAGGATTCGCAGGAAAACTGGCTGGCCGGGGCCGAAGTAAGCACAACAGTGCCGGCCTTCGACACGTTAACCGCTGCCAGTGGAGAATTTGTCTGCTATTATACCGGGCTGCGGGATGAGGATATTGTCATTAAGGAAGGAAAACGATATCTTAAAGGGGGAGAAGGAGGAATCATCCCTTTGCGGGTTCTTTACAATTCCCTGAGTGGTGGAATCGATTTAACAGAAGTAGCAGAAGGTGAGGTGACGGTGTTAGCGTCACCCATCATTTTAAATAAAACGAAAAAGCCAAAAAATAGGAGGTAAAAATGGCCGTTAATCCAGAAGCAAAATTAAACGATTTAAAGGCTAAATTGAAAGAAAGGGAAGCAGAAGTGGGTAAGCTCGTCAAGGCAAAAGAATCCTTAAGAACTGAAGTCGCGGCTTTGGAGAAAGTCGTCCGTGAAATAGACCAATTTTCAAATTCTTACAATCATGCCTTGCCGAATTTTGAGAAAAGCATCCAGGACATAGGAGATTACTTTCAGACACGCATGCCAGAAATCGAAGCAGCAGCCGGGGATAAAAAGGATGCTGTCAACAGCAAAATCGGGGAAGTGGATTCCCTCATCAAGAAAATGCAAAAAGAGCAGCGAACACTGGAAGAAAAAGTCGAAAAGTCTAAAGGCGACTATGAAGCAGCACAACAAGATTATTTAACAAAGCAAAAGGAATTCGATTCGGTAAAGGCTTTGCGCAAGACCATCGAGGACAAACTGAATGATATTAAAACATTAAGAGCATCCATAGAGAAAGAAGAGAAAGGAGAAGAGGAGACAAACACAGCCAATATGTATTTTTTAATCAAGGAACTGGATCAACAATTATCCGCTGTCAAACCCGAAATAAAGTCAGCGGAAGAGTTTAAAGCACTTTTGCTTAACGCCTGGCAGGAATTGTCTTCTGCTGAAGCAGCGGTAAAAAAGAAAGAGGAACAGATGAGAGATGCAAAAGAAAAGTATGACATGAAAAAAAAGGAATTGGAATCGATGCTGCAGAATCGCAGGAAAACAATTTTGACAGAATTAACAAACATCTAAAATAAAAGGAGGTAAACGATGCCTGAATATTTATCACCAGGGGTATATATCGAAGAGTTTGAGATCGGCGCCAGACCTATTGAAGGTGTCGGAACAAGTACGTTAGGTTTCCTTGGGGAAACCGAGAGGGGGCCTACAGAGCCCAGGCTGATTACCGGTTGGCTGAATTTCCAGAGAATCTACGGCGGCTACTTTGAAGGAAATGGCAACCCATATCTTCCCTACAGTGTCGAGGGGTTCTTTGCCAATGGCGGCTCCCGGTGTTATGTGGCACGGGTGGTGGCACGAGTGGATGATGAAAGTGCTGCGGAAAAAGCAAGTGGGAAATTGGTAAATGAAACCGGGGTAAGCTTTTTAACCGCAACCGCCGTCGGTGAAGGAGAATGGGGGAACCGGATCGCGTTTAAAGTGAGTGAGGGAACGACTAATGAAGAATCTGACGATACCCTTTTCCGGCTGACGGTTTATTACTTGAAGACCGCTATTGAGGGAGAATTACCAACAGATGAAGAATTGGATAAAGCGGATATAGTAGAAGATTTCGATGATCTTTCGTTGGACAGCTCATCCGATAACTTCTATGAGAATAAGGTCAACGGTATATCAAACTTGATTGTGCTAACAAAGGAGGATAACGATACCGGGGAAATTCCTGATTTTCCTACTGAGGAAGAAGTGGCTGCGGAAGAGAAGGAACCGATTGTAATTAAAGGTATTCTAAAAGGCGGCACTAATGGTGTGAAGGCCGATGTGACTGATTATGAGCGAGGAGGAGCGGGCACCCTTGAACCGGGAGGCAGGCAAGGGTTATTGGCATTAAACGATGTCGATGAGGTTGCGATTTTATACGCGCCGGATGCATTTAGTATCGATGGATTGCCCAATGCCTTAATCGGTGCCTGTGAGAAATTAAAGGACAGGTTTGCCATCCTTGATGCCCCGAAGGGAGAGAGTAACGTGGATAATCTAAAACCCAGGAATGATTATTCCACCATGTACGCTGCTTATTACTACCCATGGATAAAGGTTTATGATCCCCTGACCAAGCTCTACAAGACCGTACCGCCCGGTGGGCATGTGGCAGGAATCTATGCCCGCAGCGATATCGAGCGGGGCGTTCACAAAGCACCGGCCAATGAGAAAGTCAAAGGCGTAAAAGACCTGGAGTTTAATATCGGAAAAGGTGAACAGGACATCCTTAACCCACGCGGTGTGAATTGCATCCGGGCGTTCTCCGGCAGGGGCATACGCGTATGGGGTGCACGAACGCTTTCCAGCAACGCCTTATGGAAGTATATCAATGTGCGCCGCTTGTTTATCTTTCTCGAAGAGTCCATTGAAAAAGGTACCCAGTGGGTCGTGTTTGAACCCAATGATGAAAAACTGTGGGCCCGGGTCAAGCAGACCGTTAACCAGTTCTTGACCGGGGTCTGGAAAGGAGGAGCATTGATGGGCAGTGTGCCTGAAGAGGCATTTTTCATTAAATGCGACCGCTCCACCATGACCCAGGATGACATCGACAACGGCCGCTTGATTATGATAATCGGCGTAGCCCCGGTAAAACCGGCGGAATTTGTGATCTTCCGCATTGCCCAGTGGCAGGGTGGATCCGCCGCTACAGAGTAAAGGAGGAAAAAAATGGCTAGAAATGATCCGTACAGGAATATGAGGTTCCTGGTAGAAATCGATGGTATTGTGCAGGCAGGTTTTAGTGAAGCCACCATTCCCGATACCTCGCAGGACCCTATTGAATACCGTGAAGGAAATGAGATACCCACCGTAAGGAAAATCCCGGGACTCATTAAATATGGCAACCTCACGTTAAAATGGGGAATCACCGACAGTGCAATGGAACTTTACGATTGGCGTAAACTGGTGGAGCAGGGGAAAATGGGGGATGCCCGGCGTAATATTGCCGTCATCTTACAGGATGAGGAAGCAAACCCCAAATCCCGCTGGGAATTTGTCAATGCCTGGCCCAACAAGTATGATGCCCCTGATCTAAACGCCAAGGGAACCGACATCGCCATAGAAACACTGGAAATCGCCCACGAAGGTATGGTCAGGGTTAGTTAACCCTTATGGGAAATTCGAATATCGAATATCGAAATCCGAAACAAATCCAAAATTCAAATTTCCAAATGTTCAAAACATCTGTAAAGAGCTCTCAATAAATTCACTTATGCGCAAGAAGCTCTTGTTTTGAATTTAGAATTTTGGTCATTTGAATTTGTTTCGAAATTCGGATTTCGTGCTTCGGATTTATTTAACTTGAGGAGGTAACCAATGGTACTGCAAACCGAATATGAATTTTTGTTACCCAGGGGGTATGTCGATGATGAGGGCACGCTTCACAAGGACGGGGTTATGCGATTGGCATCTGCCGCTGATGAGATTCTTCCTATGAGAGACCCCCGCGTGCAAAGTAATCCCGCGTATCTCACCATCATCTTGCTCTCCAGGGTGGTCTCAAAACTGGGGAATCTCCAGGGTATTAATCCCGGCATCATTGAAAAGTTGTTTGTAGCGGATATGACCTTTCTCCAAGAATTTTACAAAAAGATAAACAGAGACGGAAGTGTGATGATGAGTGTAAAGTGTCCCAAATGCGGCGAAGTCTATGAAAAGGAGATATCTACCCCGGGGGAATGACCGGCTGTCCCCTTGAGCAACTATACAAGGAGGCAGCTTTTATCGCTTATTATTTTCACTGGGACCATGATCAGATCATGCAAATGCCCCATGCGGAACGAAGAAATTGGTGTGAGGAGATTAGCAAAATCAACCGTAAGTTAAGCGAGGAAATGAAGGATTAAAAATGACATCAACAGGAAAAAACTACCCATACATCAGTTTTAGATTCCATGTAGAAATCCAGGGCCTGATTGTCGGTGGATTTTCAGAGGTCTCCGGGCTCCAGGTGGAAACCAAGACCCAGGACTTCCGGGAAGGCGGTGTTAACGATTATCTCCATAAACTCCCCAAAGGAACCGAACAATCCAATCTTACCTTAAAACGGGGAATCACCGATTCGGATATCTTATGGAAATGGTATCAAGATGTTGTTGATGGAAAAGTTAAACGTAAAAGCGGCCGCATTATCCTCATGGATTTTGAAGGCAATGAAAAATGGCACTGGACCTTTGAAGATGCCTACCCGGTAAAATGGGTGGGACCGGACTTCAAAGCCAACAGCAATGCTGCCGCTGTGGAAACATTGGAACTGGTCCACAAGGGAATAAAAAAAGGATAACATGAATCCTCATACGTTTCACCAATGGATTACCCGTAAATACGGATTCTTCACCCAGCATTGCCGGAAGTATCCCACATTGGTCCACCTGCGCTTCCCATATAGAAAAATTTCTCTTGCACAGTACCTCTTAATAAAACATGAACATATAACCATCTTTCCACAACTCAGGGCACGTGTCTATTCCTTTAATCACCAATTCTATCTCAAGTTCAACCTGTTTTTCCCACAGTATCACCATCACCCGGCAATTCAAATTTTGCCGTTTCTAGCAGGGGTAAACACAAAGTTTACCCCTACGAAAGCACGAAAATATCCATCAGACGTAGGGGCTCGGCCTGATTTTATGTTCGCCCGGATAATTGGTAAAACTAGAATTGCCGATCACCACCTGTATTCCTCTTCAACATCCTTACGTCTACCAGACCGTTACGCTTACCACCAAATCGCTGTTGAAAAAGACCGCTATCATCGAGAAGACAGACACCACTCATACGACCGACATGTGCAGCCCGGCCATGAAATTGTCCAATTATTTCATCGATTTTACCGTCTGCAGTCCATTGGCTTCCTGGCCGGCCCTCCGGGACCTTTTGCAGGGGGAGGGTATCAGTTGGCAATTGGCAGTTGGCAGTTGGCAAGAAGAGAAGAAATGTGGAAACGAAGAAACGAAGAAACGGAGAAACGGAGAATAAAAGCTGAAGGCTTGCCTAAACGTTTGGAACCGGGTTCTATTTATCGATCCATGATCATGTCGAAAAACATTTCCCATGTGGTTGATCCTGGTAAGGAAGCCTTCTATATGGCCCGAATGGGCCTGTTTCGCGTTTTGACGCCAGGAGGAGGTCCGAGAATGCAGCTTTTACCATTTTCCGGGCGAACACGAGGTTCGCCCCTACGATCGCCCAGAGCGTGGTACAGCGGCAATAAGACGGGCGAAGGTAGGGGCGAACCTTGTGTTCGCCCTTATCCCGAATTTCGATGGTTTTTGCTATTCCCGGACAGCTTCCCAGGCGCTGCTCCGTGGGGTCAGGAACAAAACATACATCATTCTTTTGTTTCGTCGTTACAGTACTCTACGACTTCATTTCTTAGAAGGCTTTTGGAAAGCGGTGACGTTGAGGTAGACGTATTTACAAAAAAGGCAAATGACACAAACACTGCGGGGATATTGTTTAAAAAGTCACTGTCAGGAGAGGAGGGAATCTCAAAAAACAACCGGTTTACACCATCGTTAGATTATTTTACCCCGCACAGGGTATCTGTTGGTGACCGGGACCAGTCGCTTATTGAAGTTGGGAAACCAGGGTTTCCCGCGATGGACGTTAAGGATAAAATAACCAGTGAAAATATTTTCGGCAATTACGCCAGCCCGGGTATTTCTCAGCAGCAAGGGTCAAACATCGATATTGATCAGTTGACCGACCGGGTGTACCGGGTGCTGGAAGACAAAATAAGAACGGAAAAAGAAATGAGGGGATGGTAATGCTGGTAAAAGCTTTTTTAACCAGGAAGGATAAACCGTGGTTAATCGTGCCCTGCATGTTTAACCCAGAGCAGTTTACAGTAGAAAAGAGCAATCAATTTGCCGCCGTGAACATACCCGGGTTATCCGCTCCTTTATACCAGTTTGTGAGGGGGAATGCCAGGTCAGTGAGCATGGACCTTTTTTTCGACACCTATGAAGAAGGCATAGACGTGCGAATTTACACTGACCGGATAACCGGGTGGGATACAGGCAGTATGTTCAGCAAGCTGCCTGGTGCTTTAAAAGGTCTGATGGACATCGATTCCGATCTGCATGCCCCACCAGTATGTCTGTTTGTATGGGGAACCTTTATATTTCAATGCATCATTGAAAAGGTAACCAAGAAATTTACTATGTTTCACCCGTCAGGTTTCCCGGTGCGTGCCACCCTGAGTGTGTCGTTAAAAGAATACAGGGAACCCGATTTACAGATCAGGGAGTTGAAACTTATGTCCGCGGACCTGACTAAAACCTGGGTGGTAAAAAAAGGGGATAGTTTATGGTCTATTGCTGCAAAGGAGTATGGAGACCCAGCGGATTGGCGTCTGATTGCGGATGCCAATCACATCGCCAATCCCCGGGTGTTGAAGCCGGGACAGGAATTGGTTATACCCGTTAATGAATAATGGCAGCCACAAAGAACGCGAAGAACACTAAATAAAAGTTTTTGCGGGGTCCAGGGGCAGTTTTTTTAAAAAGCGCCCCTGGTCGCCGAAGGCAAAATAAGGATAAAAAAATGTCTTTAGCGAAATTATCAGCAAGCACCTTTAATTTTTATGCTCCCCGGTTTGAAGTTGAAATTGAGAGTAGTAAATTGCCCCCGGATATATCAAAGGCAATCCTCGATGTAAAAGTGGAAGAAGTACTAAACGGAGGCGCCAATTGTACCCTAACAATAAGCGAAGAGTTTGACATGGAAACCCAGGAGTTCAAATGGTTGGACCATGATCTTTTTGAAGTAGGAAACAAAATCACGATAAAAATGGGTTATGGAAGCAGCCTTGATACAATGTTTATGGGTGAAGTCAGCGGTTTGGAGCCTAGTTTTTTTGCCAAAGAGGCCCCCACTATAACCGTTAAAGGTAAGGACCTTGCCTATGACTTTATTAAGCGAAAATCTGATGAAAAGACGTTTGTTAATATGTCATACAGTGACATTGTACAAGACATAGCCAAAAAGGCCGGGTTAAACGCAAAAGTAGATAAAACAGGAAAGTATAAAGGTTCCATTTGCAAGAAAAATGATGAGAATTATTTTACTTTTATTGAAACACTTGCCAAAAAAGCAGGTGGTTTTCAATTCAGCATAGACGGAAAGACTCTTTACTTTGTCAAGCCCGGGGTTGAGAAAAAGGAACTCCTGACACTTGAATTGGGCAAAGACATCATTAGTTTTACACCCAAGTTGAATACATCCAATGTATATGCTGAAGTAGAGGTCAGGGGGCACAATCCCGCCAACCCTGGTAAACCTATTATTGGCAAGGCAACAGCCGGCAGTGAGCAGAACCAGGAAAGCGGCAAGCAAACCGCCAGCCAGATCGCCAAAAAAAAGTTCAAAGCCAAGAAAAAAGTGATTACTAATGCCAAGATTAATTCTGTAAAAGAAGCCAATAACCTTGCCAAAGCCGAGTTGGATAAAGCCAGTGCCTGTTTGATTGAAGGTGATGTCCAGTGTGTCGGCATCCCCAAGATCAGGGCAGGTGTTTGCATCAACTTAGATAAAATGGGCAAACGTTTTTCCGGCAAGTATTATGTGAGTGCCACCACTCATACTATCAATAACAGCGGTTATAAAACCAACTTTAAAGTCAGAAGGAATTCAATATGAGTATTTGTGAGCTCCTGGTAGGTGAAGAGCAATCTGTAAAACGGGTCTATGGTGTTGCCGCCGGCATTGTCACCAACAACAAAGACCCCAATAAGTTGGGACAGGTGAAAGTCAGGTTTCCCTGGCTCTCCGATAAAAATGAATCCAATTGGGTGCGGGTTGCTACCCTTATGTCCGGTAAACAAATGGGAAGTTTTTTTCTACCCGAAGTGGGTGATGAAGTCCTGGTGGCCTTTGAAAACGGTGATATTAATGCCCCTTATGTCATCGGCTGCCTATGGAACGGCAAAACAAAACCACCGGAAACCAATAAAGACGGCAAAAACAATATCCGTACCTTCAAGTCCCGCTCCGGTCATGAAATCAGGTTTGATGATACCAAACAAAAAGAAAAACTGGAAATAAAAACCAAATCCGGGCACTATATTCTACTGGATGACACGTCTTCAAAAGGAAATATTGCCATTCAAACCAAAACCGGTCATAAATTTGTCATGGATGATAAATCCGGTAAAGAAAAAATCGGTATTCAGTCTAAATCCGGACACAAATTTCTTTTGGATGATGCCTCGGGAAAGGGTAAGATAGCACTCCAGAGCAAAGCCGGCCATCAAATTGTTTTAAATGATGCATCCGGCCAGGAGAAAATTGAAATCAAAGATAAAACCGGCAGCAATAAAATTACCATTGATTCTGTACAAAAAGCAGTGAATATCGAGAGTGCCATGCAGTTAAAAATCAAAGCCAAGATGATTGATATTGAAGCCGGAATGGCCCTAAAAATTAAATCCGGGGCCATGTTGGAA
The DNA here is from genome assembly GCA_011772425.1 of Candidatus Aminicenantota bacterium. Classification (GTDB taxonomy): domain Bacteria; phylum Acidobacteriota; class Aminicenantia; order UBA2199; family UBA2199; genus JAKAGC01. The sequence continues at coordinate 22,086 of WVZO01000400.1, read as the reverse complement.
CTCAAAGGGGCCATGGTGAAGATAAATTAGGAAGAGTGGAATGATGGAATGATGGGTTATAAAAACAAAAAAATGATAAAAATCTCTAAACAAAAGCTTTTGCAGGGGGTCCAGGGGGGCGGTTTTCTCGAAAAGAGCCCTCCTGGCCGCCGGAGGCAAAAATGCCATTAGCAGCGCGAGTGGGTGATATGACGTCGCATGGGACGCCGTTGGGGCCTGGTCCCGGCAGTGTTACTGTACTAATTGGAGGGATGCCGGCCTGGCGCGCCTCAGCGGATTTTCATGCCTGTCCACAGGTAATACCTGGTCCTGCACCTGTTCCTCATGTAGGAGGTACGGTAGCCATGGGCAGTGTCACCGTAATGATCGAGAACATGCCCGCGGCACGCCAGGGGGACATGATCATGGAAAGTGGCCCCCCCAATTCTATTGCCATGGGCTGTCCCACGGTGATGATCGGATAGTCTTTTATTAGCCACGAAGGTACACGAAGAGACACGAAAATGACAAAAATTACAAATTACAAATCACAAAGCCCCTGTCTAAAAAAAAAGGCAGGGGCAGTCAATTCCAAATTACAATGTTCAAAATTACAAACAAAAAATCAACAAAAAGCTTTATAATTAATTCCGAAGGCAGTCATGGTTTGCATCAAGATTCTTTTAAGCTGCAAACCATGACTGCCTTAATCAAAAGCTTTTGCGGGGGGTTCAGGGTCCAGGGGGGCGGTTTTCTCGAAAAGAGCCCCCCTGGCCGCCGGAGGCAAAAATGGTTGAGGAATTTTTAGGAAGGGGTTGGACGTTTCCGTTGCAAGTGGATGATGAGGGTCATATTAGTATGTCTGAATATGAAACCGACATTAAGGAGGCTATCTGGATTATATTGAGTACGGCTAAAGGTGAGCGGGTGATGCGTCCGGATTTTGGTTGTGGCATACATGATTTTGTTTTTTCTGTTATTAATACGTCTACGCTTACATTGATAGAAAACAGTATAAAGGAGGCCTTGACCATATGGGAGCCCAGGATAGATTTAGCCAATGTAAATGTATCGACTGAGAAGATATCTGAGGGTAAATTGATAATTGACATCGAGTATATTGTGCGCAGTACCAATAACCGGTTTAACATGGTATATCCGTTTTATTTAAGAGAGGGAAAGTGATACCAGCACCAGCAGTTAGCGCCAGCACCAGCTACAAGCCCCAGCACAGAGAAAGGAGTGTAGGGGTTTGATTCATCAAACCCCTTATCGCTGGTGCTTGTGGCTGGAGCTGGAGCTGCCCCGGGCTGGAGCTTCTAAGCTATATTTGCTTTACACTGGAACTTCTGATAAAATTAGGGGCATAAGTAAGAATAAAAGAGCGATCAAACAAAGGAGCCAGAAATGAGACGGTTTCATTCTTATGGACCAATTAATAATAAATTGCATTACTATGCCCCCAGGGAGGAATTGCTTAACAGGGCATACACGCAGTTGCTGGGAGAGAACCCCTCGGAAGGCGGTCATTACATCACTGTCTGGGCCCCCAGGCAAACCGGCAAAACCTGGGTCATGCAGCAAATTCTGTTTCGCTTGAAAAAAGAGAACAAATTCGATGTACTCAAAATCAACCTTGAGAGTCTCAAGGATAAAAAAGAACCCGGTGACATTATCAATACCATCGCCCGGAAAATTGGGGAAGGCCTGAATAAAACATTCAAAGGAATCGATAACCAGGATAAGTTCCAGGAAATGTTTAAAAAGGGAGTATTAGACAAACCCCTTATTTTAATTCTTGACGAATTCGATGCCCTTATCGAAGAGGGAATCAATGCCCTAGTCGGTGCATTCAGGAATATTTATATCCAGCGAATGGATGAAATGAACAAACCCACAGGGCAAAAAACCTATCTTCTTCATGGAGCAGTGTTAATCGGGGTGCGAAGTGTCCTGGGCTTCGAAAGTCAAACCGGCTCCCCCTTTAATGTCCAGAGAAGCCTTCATGTCCCTAACCTCACCTATGAAGAGGTAGAGGGCATGTTCCAATGGTATCAAAAGGAAAGCGGACAGGAAATAGAACCAGAGGTGATTAAAAAACTTTATGAAGAAACCAGGGGACAACCCGGTTTAACCTGTTGGTTGGGAGAACTCCTCACCGAAGGCATTGAAAATTACCCCAATGATATCACCAAACCCATCCGGATGGCTGACTTTGAAAACATTTACGGGCTGGCCATCAATCTCCTCCCCAACAACAACATCCTCAACATCATTAGTAAAGTCGGCAAAGACCCGTACCGGGAGACTGTACTTACTCTCTTCAATCCCGCCAAACCCTTCAAATTCCATTTTGATAAAAAGGAGATCAATTTTCTTTATATGAACGGCGTGATCGAACCGGAGATTATACCCGGGGATACCAGTTACATCAGGTTTGCCTCACCCCTTGTGCAGAAGCGCTTATTTAATTACTTTTCCGGTGAAATTTTTAGTGAAATGGGACAACTGGTGGACTCGTTCTTCCATGTTAAAGAGGTTATCTCCCCGGACCATATCGATATCCCCATGGTACTGCAGCTCTATCAAGCCTACCTGGATAAGAACAAGACCTGGTTATTTAAGAATGCCCCCAGGCGCAGTGATATGCGAGTCTATGAAGCTGTTTACCATTTTAACTTATACACTTACCTGGATGAACTGCTGCGGGGCAAAGGTGTCCGCGTCTACCCTGAGTTCCCCACCGGCAATGGCAAAATTGATCTTATCATCCGGTACAAGAACATCACCTACGGTATAGAGTTAAAAAGCTTCACAGACCAGGCCGGTTATTATGAGTCCCTGGAGCGAGCCGCCCGGTATGGCAATCAGCTTCAGCTCCGGGACATTTACCTTGTCTCTTTTGTTGAAAGTATGGATGAGGCAAGCAAAAAGAAATATGAAACCGTTTATCGCGATCCTCAGGCTAATGTCACTGTTCATCCTATTTTCCTGCAAACCGGCAGCCCATGAAAAAGGGGAAACCACAGATTACGCAGATTACGCAGATTTTTTTATTTTTTTTCGTGTAAGTTCGTGGCTAAAACAAAAAAAGAAACTCTTCTCTGTGTCCTCTGTGGCTAAAAATAAAGGTAAAACAATGAAACAGTTAAGAAAGATCGATAGTGGATTTTCATTGGCTGTGGTTGACATTTTGGGGTTACTATAGTATGATAGAGATCAGGAGTAATCACATGGGTAACGCAGGTAGAAATAAGGACGCTGAAGCAAAAAAGAAAGAAACCCGAAAGTGGGATAGAGAAAGTCTTACGCGGACATTAATGGGCGTGCTTGAAGCCAAGAAAGGAAAAGACATTTATCACGTGATTTCATATGATGGAGACCGTTGGGGTGTGTTCCGTGAAGGGTGCAAACGGATGCATAAAATTCACGACAATAAACGGTCAGCGGTTGCTCATGCCAAACAACTGGCCCGGAGAAGTATGAAATGGTCTGTGGTTATTCATAAAGAAGATGCCACCCCTGAAAAGTATATTCATTCTGACTGATGACCTGTAGAAAATTACATCTAATCATCTCCCAAAATACATGAAAGAAAATTCAGATAACTTTGAGAAAAATGTATTCATAAATTGTCCCTTTGATACTGGTTATAGAAAAATGTTACATGCACTTATTTTTCTTATTCTTATCTTCGTGTCCTTCGTGTCTTCGTGGTGAAAAACAGCTTAGCTATTACGAAAAAAGAGGTCAATAAAAAAGGAGACAGAAAGGAAATATATTTATGATCTTTCTTTATTCGTGTCTCTTGGCGTGGCTTCGCGGCTCAAATATAGATGGAAACAAGGAGATAAGGGAATAGAAAGGAAATATACTTTGTGTTCCTTCGTGTAACTTCGTGGCTCAATAAAAGGTAGTAAAATGGCTGAAATCAGCGTGCAATCTTCAAAAACACAAAAAGGTGGAACCGATAAGAAGAACCCTGTTTCATCAAAATCAAGGGCGGATTTGTCTCAGTCTTTAGACTCACCGGTTAAACAGATTTTGTATCTTCAAAAAACCATCGGCAACTGGGCGGTAACGCGGTTGTTCCAAACCGGTGCCATCCAGGCCAGGTTTAAAATCGGCAAGCCCAATGATGTCCATGAAAAGGAAGCTGACAAGATGGCTAATGAAGTCGTGACCATGTCTGAACCTGTTTCAGCCCCTCCTGAAAAGCGCGTAGAAAAAAAAGGAAATGAAGCACCTCAAACCATGCCATTGCTTCAACGAGAAGGAGAAGAGGAAGAAAAAGGAGCCGGAACCAAACCCTTGATTCAGCGGGAGGATATAGGGGATTGGCCAAAAGGAACGTATAGGGATCCCATTCCTATTAAATGGTTTAAGAAAGAGGATGACTATCCAACCGTTGATGATAAAAAACCAAGAGAAGGCGTAAAACTCCCAGCCATTGGAGGAAGGAAAGACAGAAATCTTAGGGTCACTGATACCAACTTTAATATGGAGGGCAGGGTTGTGAAGACCCGTGATGGTCGGCCCTCGGAAAATAAGAAAATTCAGATACTTCGGCACCTTCGTGCACTCGGGACTTCGATGCCTATAAAACAGGGCGGTACCATACTCACAGAACCTGGCAATACTGCCGGTACATACCAAATAGATCATGTGCGCGATTTGAATTGGATGGGTAGGGATACTTACAGTAATCTATGGCCCGCCGAGTCGAGTGTGAATCAGGCATTCAATGCGACAAACGATCAGTATGCCCGGGCAAGGGATGGAGACGAGATAAAAGTACACGCTGTAAGTTACTGGGCAAGAAGTACTTCCAAACGATACTTCTGGATCAGTAAAGTCGTTTCCGCTCCTTCGAGTCGCGGGGCTCATGTTCATCATAAAGAAAATCCTGTGAACTCTGGCGGGGAGGTTCCCAAAAAGAAAACATAGGAGGGCGCATCAGCCTGTCAACATTTAACATTCGAGCATACTCTACGCTCTACGCTCTAAGCCAGATTGTCCGTGACAAAAAAATGGAGAAAAAAATTAGAGATAACATAAAGCACAAGCATAAAGCCACAGCATCAGCTTCAAGCCCCAGCTTTTAGTTTTTAGCTGGAGCTTGCAGCTTGCGGCTGGAGCTAAACATTGGAGATAAAAATGAGAGCAAACATTAGTAATACCAAAAAAACTGAAACAAAACGAGGGAATCTTATTTCTCGTAAGCCGAAGAAGAGATTCTCTCAAATCAAAAACTCGCCAATGGACCAGGTTTTGCATTTGCAGCGAACCATCGGCAACCGGGCCGTAGCCCGGCTAATAAAATCCGGGGCCATCCAGGCAAAACTTAAAATCGACCGGGTGTCCCGGCTGACGTTAAACCAACCCAATGACATTTATGAAAAAGAAGCCGACAGCGTGGCTGACAGGGTGATGAGCATGCCAGAGCCAAAGTAGTCATTGGTGCAGCGGAAATCCACATGCCCGGAATGCCCGGAGAAAGAAGGAATTCAAACCAAACCCCTGGCTGAGCAAATTACTCCATTGGTTCAGCGGCAGGTTGAAGAAGAAGAGGAAGTTCAATCCAAATTACAGCGCCAGGCAGAAGAGGAGGAAGAGACTGCTCAAACCAAAGCATCTCCCGGTAACACCCCGGAAGTCACTCCCAATATTGAATCCAGTATCAATGCGATGAAAGGAGGCGGTCATTCGTTGTCCGAATCCACCCGTTCCTTTTTCGAACCTCGTTTCGGCGTTGATTTCAGCCAGGTTCGTGTACATAACGACAGCAAGGCAGCCCAGACCGCCCAATCCATCAATGCCAAAGCTTTCACCACCGGAAAAGATATTGTCTTCAACTCCAGCCAATACTCTCCTGAGACATCGTCAGGAAAACAACTCATGGCCCATGAGTTGACCCATGTGGTTCAGCAGGGCCGTGTTCCATCACTGAATATGGCGCAAGTTCAAGATTCGCATCAACGGAACAATGCAGAACCCGTAATGCCAATAAAAAGTGGAACGCTTCAAGGGGAAATGATTCAAGCAGATGTTTTAGATGCATTAGCTGGCCGATTCCGCGACATTGTTACCGATCCTCTTTCTGCTGTCAATCCCATCGAGCAAATCTTTGACTCTGTAGTCATGACAAACCGAGCTATGGCGTCAAGAATCTCCATCCCCCAAACGTGGGTACGTGCCCTCAAGGAGTATTCCGCAGATAATCTCGCCGACGGTCTTGTACTCATTCCCGCTTTGGCTCGCTTTCCGAGTTTTTTTCGTGGCGGATGGATCTTGGGGCTTCAACCGAGGGCAGGATATATGACACTTGACCATTCCATCTTCGTTAGGGGGAGCTTAAATTTGAGTAAGTATATCCATGAGATGGTGCATGTATTGCAGTATAAGCTATTGGGCGTAACAGCATTTCTGACGAGTTACTTTGGCATGAGTGCAGCGACTATTGCTTACCGATGGCTGCGAAAGTTGAACACCAACCCTATGCGAAGCAATCCGCATGAGGAGCAGGCTCACAACCTCGAAGCCCGCTTCCGAAGATGGTATATGTTGAAGCACGGTATTGACCCTTATTCAATTGTTGTATGAGTTAGTGGGGTTTGGGAGTCAAGTCTTGCGTTGCAACAAAAAGCTTATTGAAAAAAGGAGGTAAATAATGCCAATAAATACCTGGACAAAGAAATTTATGTTACGACCGGTGACACATTGCAGGAGCGGATGCTAGGTGGCAGGGGGCAGGGGGCAGGGAGCAGGGAGCAGGGAGAAATAAATTACCTGGCACTATAGCACCTGGCACTATAGCACCATAGAATAGATTATCAAACAAGCCCCTATAATATCCACAAATTGGACAAAACAAGCCCTTAAAATGTCCATGAAAAATATTTTTTATGGGCTTGTTTTGTGCTATAATATCATATCCTATTTTAACAGGTGATAGTTATGATTTTGAAACGATTTAATGAAAAAGATATCGAGGTATGGTACCGGCGAAAACATCGTAAACCTTTAGTGGTGCGCGGGGCCAGGCAAGTATGCCAAAGGAGCTGAACTGCTTCGCTTGCACCGGATATTTGATTATGTCCCGTCAGCAGCCGGGGAAAAGGCTAAATACAGCAATATCGACCCCAATGAAAAAGCCAGGGAGCTCCGCAAAGCCATTGGTTTGCTGGCAAAAGCCAACGTTATTTCTTGTGTTTATCATTCCAAATGCTCAGGGCTGCCCCTAAAAGTCGGCAAAGATGATAAAGTATACAAGATGTTTTTTCTTGATATCGGCTTAATGAATCGTATTTGCGGCATTGAAAATTTACCGGTTTCTCAATTGGAAAAAAGAGAATTTATCAATGAAGGAAAAATGGCCGAACAATTTATCCAGCAGCATCTCCTTCGTATTGGCAGAAAAAATGAAAAACCGGAACTTTTTTACTGGCTGCGAGAAGGAAGAACAGTAAATGCCGAAATCGATTTCGTCATTCAAGCTGCTGGACAAATGGTTCCTATAGAGGTGAAAGCCGGGACCAGCGGTTCACTGAAATCGTTACACCGGTTTATTCATGAAAAAAAATTGAAAAAAGCAGTACGTTTTGATCTGAATCCGCCTTCTATAATGGATGTTGTTCATCAATTGACATATGAAGCTGAAAATTCCCAGGTGGCGTTTAAACTGATGTCCCTGCCCCTCTATATGGTTGAACAACTTCCCCGCCTCCTGCTTTGAAACCGGGAACCGGGGACGGTGCGTCAAAACGTCAAAAGGGTGAGGAAATAAAAAGGAGGTAAACAATGCCAATTAATACCTGGACAAAGAAATATATGTTACGACCGGTGACACACTGTAGAAGCGGATGCTAGAGGGCAGGGAGCAGGGAGAAACGAGGAAGCGAGGAAGCGAAGAAGCGGAGAAACGGAGAAGTTGAGATGTTGAGAGGATGAGAGGTTAAGAGGATGAGAAAAAAAGAAAAGGTGACAGTCGAGAATGTCTTTTCCCATTTTTCCACCGCTCAGGCACGCCATTTCCACCACTCCGGCATACCATTTCCACCGCTCCGGCATACCATTTCCACCACTCCGGCATACCATTTCCACCGCTCAGGTATACCTTTTCCACCGCTGTACAATACGTTCCTACCGCAGGAGAAGGCAGGAATTTGTGTAAGGGGGGTCGCGTCTCAACATGCTGTCCGAGAATTATATTTCCCGGAGAAAAGGGCGAATACAAGATTCACCCCTACCTAATGCAGCGCTGATCGGCCTTTGTAGGGGGTTCGGCCAGGATTTCGTGTTCACCCACAGAAAAGGATAATTATGAATTCTCGAAGAAAAGGTGACTGTCGAGAATGTCGCCCTGGTTGAAAAAGGGTACGTCTTATATTATAATACTACCATGAAACCGGAAAAAAACATAAGGAGTCGATGATGCTTGCACCCCTGGATAATGGAACGATATTCAAAACCGCCTTTACAGATAAAACCGTGTTTAAACAATTTGTAAAGGATATTTTGGACATCGATATCGAAGTGGATAAGATAGAAACAGAAAAAAAATTTGAACCCAAAATAGGAAATATAGAAATCACCCTGGATATATTCGCCGAATCCACGGATCACCGGGTGATCATCGAAATACAGCGAATCGATTACGACTATAATTTCGACAGGTTCCTCCATTATTTTATGATGGCCATCGCCCAATTGCAGAAAAGCTATGAAGAATACAGCATCGATCGAACGGTTTATGCCATCGTGGTGTTGACTGCTCCTTATAAAATCGATCAAAAAAACAATAGGCCCATAAAAGATGAAGTGATGATAACTTCATTGGACCCCAGGAACCTGGAGGATAAGGTTGTTGAAATTTACGGTCATAAATTGATATTTTTAAACCATTGCTACCGGAAGGAAAATACCCCGGTCAATTACCGTGACTGGCTGGATTTAATTTACGAGTCTATCCATAACCCCGAGAATTATCATGTTAATTTGAATAACAAAGGTATCAAAAAGGCAGTGGAGTTGATCGAGTATGACAGGTTGAGCCCTGAACAACTTCACCAGATGAAAGTCGATGCCCAACGCAAGGTAGTTCGCAAACTTGACGAGGAAAAAGCCAGAAAGGAAGGGGCGGAAACCAGGAACAAAGAAATAGCAAAAAAAATGAAAAATAAAGGGAGTGAAATCGAATTTATATCCGAAATTACCGGTCTTTCAACAGAAGAGATTGAAAAACTTTAGGCATTTACAATGCGGTAATAAGTCAACATGTTTTACATATTACAGGTCCCGGCAGAGGTGGCTTTTGATTCAAGCGTAGTATTGAAACAAAAGTAGTAATAGCTAAACTGCCCACGAAATACACAAAAAACACAAAGAATATGGGGATGCTTCTCAACAGTTGACATTTGATTTTACCTTCTTTTACCTTTGTGTTCCTTCGTGTTTTTAACCGCACTGTAAGTGCCTTCGTGGCTAAAAAGGGAGGTTGAGATTATGATTAAAGAAGAACAAAAACTTTCGGAAAAAATCCTGGATTATCTTCGCAAACATCCAGGGGCCGGAGATACAGCGGAAGGCATAACCTCATGGTGGCTGGATATGGATACGGACCAACCGTCCATTGAAAAAGTAAACCATGCCCTGGAAATTCTTGTTAAAAAAGGCCTGATCAAAAAACGCCCGCTGCATGGCGGAACTATTTTATATACGAAGGGCAGCAGGTCTGTTGGCAGGTGGCAGAAGGTGAGAAGAGAAGAAGTTGAGAGGTTGAGAGGTTGAGAGGTTGAGAAAATTTGCCCGGGCACAGAGAAAACTTCTCTGTGCTAAAAGAAAAATGGACTTACAAGGAAGAAAAATGGATTTGCAAGAGAGAAAAATGCATTTGTAAGAGGGAAAAATGGATTTGCAAGGGGAACAAATGCATTTGTAAGGGTAACAAATGCATTTGTAAGGATGAAAAATGGACTTGCAAGGAAAAAAAAGGACAGACAAGAAATCTACCAGCTTTGAACTTTTAGCTGGAGCTTGTGGCTTGCGGCTGGAGCTTTTAATGAGGAGTTAGACATGAAAGAAAATAAATTAACTTATGATATGGCAGTAGCTTCACCTTGTGCGGAATGTAAGCCTTCTATCTGCTGTTATTTTTTGCAGGTAGATGCGTTAACCACCCAGAAATTAACAGACCTGGACAAAATAAAATTCTATCTGAATTTTCCTAACATTGAAATCTGTTTGACCGAAGCATGGGAATGGATTGTCTATTACAATTATCCCTGCCGGTTTTACGATGAAAAAGAATCGATATGCCGTATTCATGATTCAGAGCAACAACCCGGGGTTTGTATTCATTATAATCCTTATAATTGTTATTATAAACGAATGAAACAGACGCGGGATAACCTCTCGAAGCCCATGATCTGGATAAACCGGGAACGGTTGGATGTTTTAACCTCTCAAATTTCCTTTGATGACCACCGCATTATATCGGAAATCCCCGGCACAGGGAAATTATATGAAATGATGGCGGAAATTCCCTACCAGGTTCCCGGCCAAAAGGAACCACCAAAAGAATATAAACCCAGCACCTCCGCTGAAGTGGTTGTAAAATCTCATCTTGATTTCAGGAATCCCTGCCGGGATTGTGATGCGTTTTGCTGTCGGAACCTGTTGTTCCCCCAGGATAAACCCACGACATATACTTCTCTTGATTTTCTCAGGTATACCCTGAGTTTTCCCGGCATTGAATTAGTCGTCTCGGATTCTCAATGGGTTGTTACAGCCAGGACCGCATGCCGGCATTGTGAGGATAACCGATGTGCTGTTTATGAAACAAATGAAAGGCCCTTGGTATGTAAATACTATAACCCGTTGAAATGTGTTCACAAGAATTATTTTGGCAAGGCAAAGCCAGATGGATTTATGCGGGTTGGGTATGAAGAATTCCACCGGCTTATGGAAACCTTTAAATTCGATGACGAAGGAAACATTATCGAAGGGCTTGGGGACGGTGCCTAATAATATAACTTTTTTGATAAACTTCTTCTCTTCTCTGTGTCCTCTGTGTCCTCTGTGGCAAATAAAAAAGGAGAGAAAAAAATGGCTAAAGAAATTCCAAAAATAGAACCGCGAAATTTTGATGATCTGCTCAAAGAATTCAAAGCGCTGGTGCCTTTTTATACACCGGAATGGCGCCTTGAAGAAAAAGGCAAAGGTGCGGACCTGGCATTGGTCAAAATATTTATCCAATTCCTGGGAACGATTTATCACCGGTTGAACCGTCTGCCCGAGAAGCATTTTATCTCTTTCCTGCATGAAATCGGCATCAAACGTATTCCCGCCCAATCGGCTTTTGTGCCCGTTACTTTTTTGCTCTCAGAAGGAACGGGGGAGCCTGTTCTTATCACGGCCGGGACCCAGGTGGCAGCCGGTGATGTGATCTTTGAAACCGAAAAAAACCTGCTGGCATCCCCGGCCAAACTGGTCAATATCTTTCACACCGATGGAGAAAAAGACGCCATTTTCCCGTGTCCAGCCAATATCATCTCCGGTGAACCGGTACTGCCTTTTAAGACAAAATTGGTCTACCCGGCCGAAGAAGGAGACACTGAAATCTTTGTCGAATCAAACCAGGACCTGGCCGAAGGGGATATTCTGTTTATCGGCTCTCCCGATGGTGAATATGGCATTGTTTCCTTTATGTCTGACACAGGCGTGACATTAACCGGGAAAACGGAATTTTTCCACGGAGCAGAAACCACGGTTCAAAAAGTAACCCACCTCGAACTCTTTAGAGGCAAAAACCTCCAGGAACATCTTCTTTACCTGGGTCATAATACCTTGTTTGAAATTACCGAAACCGCGAAAATTACCCTGGATATCCAGCCGGTACTTTTCGATATCACCGGTGTTTCCTGGCATTACTATGGTGACAACGAAGCAGGTATAACGGGTTGGCATTCGTTAAAGCCAGATGCTTCCCCGGAGGAAAATCAAATAATTCTTTCAAAAGAAAAAACAGGAGAAATTATAGAATTTGAAATCAACAGCATCAACAGCCGCTGGCTGAGGTGTACCGTGCCTTGTTCAAAAATATCCCTACTGCAGGAAGTAAAAATAGACACAGTAGAAGCCCAAATAAGCTCCCTGGAGGAAGAGGCTCCATCAGGTTCGGGCATACTGCCGGACATGGTTTTTTGTAATGAAATACCCGTTGACCCGGGTAAAATATCACAATGCAAACCGCTTTATCCCTTTGGAAAAACGCCGATATTGTACGACACCTTTTATATTGCCAGCCAGGAGGTTTTTTCCAGGAAAAACGCAGAAATTGAAATAACATTTGACCTTTCTGTGCCTGGTGTACCTGGAGTAAAAGGTGTTTTGCTTTCCTGGGAATACCACGGCGAGAATGGATGGAGTGTGATCAAAATCCTGGAAGACACTGTTGATAATTTCACTGCCATCAAGCCGACGGATTCCAACGGGGAGGAGGTCCCGGTGGTGCAGGTAAAACTCAAATTCATATGCCCCGAAGATATAATACCTATAGATGTCAATGGAAAGGAAAGCTATTGGATCAGGGGCCGGTTGCTTGCCGGAGACTATGGCCGTGAAAAGTTTGTTAAGGTACCGGGCACTGAAACCTGGGAGCCGAACTATGATGACATCAACCCACCCATCATCGTTCAACTAAGTATTTCTTACACCCATGAATTCACCCCGGAATTTTACCCCCTTGACTATTGTCTTACGTACAATAACCTGGAATTTATCGACCGGAGTACAGAGATCAAAGAACCCGGTAAATCATTTACTCCCTTTCTCCCCTGGAAAGAAACGCACCGGGTTTTTTACCTGGCCTTTGATAAAAAATTGGAAAAAGGGCCGGTAATACTTTTTTTCGCCATTGCTGAAAAGCCGGTGTCGCCGGAACAGGTTCCTACTATTCATTGGGAGTATTACAATGAAAGCCGGCAGTGGCAGCGACTGGATGTGTTGGATGCCACCATGTCGCTCACCCGCACCGGGGTCATTGAATTTGTTTTTCCCCCGGATTTCAGAGAAACCCGGATATTTGACACAACAGCCTATTGGGTTCGTGCGGTATATCTAGAGGAAGAAAAGACTGGCGCGGATGAAATAGCCATCCCTACGATAACCGATGTATTCCTCAATACTACCTGGGCGCTCCAAAGTGAAACCATATCCGCTGAAATCCTGGGTTCTGGTGACGGTACGGCAAACCAGGTCTTTTCCTTCACAAAAACACCGGTGACAACCGGTTCTGAGGAAATATGGGTCAATGAACTCAAGACCATATCCTCTGAAGAGCAAAGGCAAATCCTGGAGGAAAATCAATACCAGGTCAAACAGGAGCTGGATGAAAAAGAAAATTTGACTGAGTTCTGGATCAAATGGAAACCCATCGATAGTATTCTCAATGCCTCTTCAAATGACCGCTGCTATGAAATAGACAATGTTTCCGGTGATATAATGTTTGGTGACGGGATTAATGGAAAAATTCTACCTACCGGTACAGACAATATAAAAGCAGATTATTGCAGCGGCGGCGGCAAACAGGGAAATTTGCCTGTTTTCGAGATTACAGAGCTTAAAACGTCTATTCCTTTCCTGGATAAGGCGTTTAATCCGTTGGCTGCCGGCGGTGGAACCGATACGGAGACTATTGAACATGTGATGGAACGGGGACCGTACCTGCTGAAACACCGGAACCGTGCCATTACTGTCGAAGATTTTGAGCAGTTGGCTTTCCAGGCTGCCGGAGGTATTGCGCGGGTGAAGTGCCTGCCCAATACGAATGACAAGCGGAAATCCCAGGACGGCCGGGTAACGGTCATTGTTATTCCTCAAACCGATGAGGAAAAACCCCGGCTGTCTTTGCAAATGAAATATAAAGTAGAGCAGCATTTGCAGCAGCGTGCTGCCTATAGAATGGTGGAAAAGGATTATTTCCGGGTCATCGGGCCGGTTTATGTTAACGTTTCCGTTTATGCCTGGTTGGCAGCCACCTCTATAGAAATGGTTCCCCTGGTAGAAAAGGCTTGTTATGCACGGCTGAAGGATTTTTTAAATCCCCTCAGCGGCGGCAGTGAAAAAAGAGGTTGGGATTTCGGCAAAATTCCCTGCTTTTCTGATTTTTACGCCCTGCTGGAAAAAATCAAAGGCGTCGATCATGTGGTTGACCTCCTTGTAAAATTAAACCTCCCTGACCCAGAGAACACAAACGCCGGCCTTATATCCGAATATATACTAACGCCTGAAAACCCTGAGGATTTCCCCATGCCCCCATATGCAGTCATATGCAGCGGCCGGCATAAGATAGAAGTCAGTGTGTAGGGGGAACCACGAAGGACACGAAGGGACACGAAGAAAAAGAAGAAACGGAGAAACGATGAAGAAAAGATTGTAGGGGCACGAGGCATCGTGCCCTTTGGCAACAGGTATAGGGCCACCGCAGCCAATTTAATTATAAATTGTCAATTGTTAATTGTTAATAATTAATGATCAATAAAGGGAGTATCTACCATGTCATTACCAATACCAAAACTGGATGACAGGACGTTTGCAGAGCTGGTGGAAGAGGCGCGGAAATTAATTCCTATTTATACGCCTCGATGGACCAATCACAATCTCTCGGACCCGGGGATGACGCTGATGGATCTGTTTGCCTGGTTGACGGAGATGCAGCTCTACAACCTGGACTTCATTAGCGAAGCTCATCTTTTGAAATACCTGGCTCTCCTGGGGATGAGGCCCCGGCCCGCTTCTGAGGCCAGGGTGGAACTTCAATTAGAATTAAACGGCGACGAGTCAAACGTTTGTATAACGGTCCCCAAGGGCACGCACTTTAAAACCGATTCCTCCACGTTTGCTCTAACGTTTGAAAGTGAAGAGGAGATTGAAGTCATTCCCATAGTATTAAAAAAGGTGGTGAGTTATTCCAATTACCGGTTTATTGATGTGACGGGATTCAATGACAGTGCTAAAACCTATTTTCATGCGTTTGGAGAGCATCCCAGGGAAAGGGATGCGCTTTACCTGGGGTTTGATTTGAAAATATCGCTTGAAGACCTGGCCGGGAAGACGTTAAGATTAGCTGTTTATCCGTATGAAGATGATTTACCCCCTGTGGGTGAGGGCCTGCCCGGCGAGGATAAATCAGACCTCTGCGTTTCCCCCGCCGCTGAAGCCGTATGGGAAGTATGGAAGAGCGAAAATAAGGATAATGGAGGTAATGGTGATAATGGGAATAATGGGAATAATGGTGATAATGGGGATAATGGGGATAAGGAGGGATGGGTACCGCTAACCGTGACCGCGGCGGATGAAAATGTTCCGGTATTATCGCGCCAGGGATTTTTATCTTTTGATTTCCCGGAGGGTGTTATTAAACTAATCCCGAATGAATTCCCCCAGAATCTCAAAGATGAACTTAAAGAGATTGATCTGCTTTTGTGGATCAGGTGTCGTCTCAAAAAGGCCGGTTATGAAATTCCTCCCAGGATCGACCGGATACTGCCCAATGTGGTCTCAGCAGTGGAGGGTGAAACCCTGGAAGACGAATGGGAGAGTTCCGGGCTGCCCCACCAGGTATTTAAAACCCGGAAATATCCCATTGTACCAGGGAGTCAAACCATAAACATAGAAGACGCAACATGGGAAGCCGTTATGGATTTTGATGTTTCCGGTCCCGGTGACCCCCATTATGTCATGGAACCCACAAAAGGGGAAATCCGTTTTTCCAATGGTATTAATGGCGCCATTCCCACCAAAGGTAAGAAAATAACCATCAGTTACCGCAGCGGGGGCGGCATAAAAGGCAACATTAAAGCCAACACCATTAAAGGAACCGATGTATCCGGGATTAACGTTGACAACCCCTACCCGGCTTATGGGGGTGAGGATGCAGAGCCTGTTAAGAATGCCTATACCCGGTTAAAAAGAAACCTGGGAATTTCTTACACGGCTGTCACGGCAGGGGATTACGAATATATTGCTAAAGCAACCCCCGGTCTCAGGGTTGCCAGGGCCAGGGCAGTGATTATTGGTGATGATGGGGTTCAGAAGTCGACAGGCAATCTCAATGAAGAGATTCCATTTAATGAAGTGATTGTTGTTGTGATCCCTTACAGTTTTTTAGAGAAACCCCTGCCCGGTGAATCATTCAAACAGGCAGTATGCAGGTACCTGGAGCTGCACCGGCTGATTGCCACTGCGATAAAAGTGAGTGACCCGGATTATGTGAGGGTTTCGGTAACCGGTGAAATCAAGGTCAAACCTGGTTACGACGCGGAGCAAATTAAAAAACGAACCAGTGACGCATTGGATCATTTTTTATCGCCCCTGAAACGGGAGAGTGGTGATAATGAATGGCCTTTTGGCAGGGCTGTTTATTGTTCTGAGATAAATGAAATCCTGGAAGGTGTGGAAGGAGTCGATTGTGTCACAGCTATTTCCCTTTATGCTTCAGGAGGTTCATTTGCAAGACGGGAAGGCAATATTGAAATTGGTCCGTTGAGTCTTGTTTATCCCGGGACTCATGAAATCCGGGTTATCGACCCTTATGAAAAATGCAGGGTAACTGAAGAGCAGAGCCAAAACGATTAACTGTTTTTTTTACTTAGTGTTTCTTCGCGCTTTTTACCGCATTGTAAATGCCCTTCGTGGCTAAAATCAGGAGATAACCAATGAACAATGATGAAACGAAATTTTTTGTAATCAATACGGAGCATCTCTGGGAGGAGTATGAAGAAATAGTTAAACTCCTGGTAACCGGGGAGGGGATATCTCTTACCAAATCCAGCGATTATTCCTATGTAGAAACATTTACCCCCCGGCCTGATATTCCCCTGTCACTGGACCGCGATGTTTGCGGTTTATTTTATATACTCTATGAATCTAAAAAGACTATATTTGTTTATGATATTAAGAACCAGGAGTCCTGGTGGTTTGAGTGTCTCTCCTTTAAAAATCCCCGGTCTATTGCTGTAAGCGATACGGATATATATGTAATCGACATTGAGGATCTCACCGTTCCCGCTGAAGAACCGCCGCCGGAACAACCGGAACAACCGGAGCCGCCCTATTCTCCGCCCCCACCGCCGCCCCCACCACCTCAGCCGCCCCATCCGCCCCATCCACCTTATCCACCTTATCCACCTTATCCCCCACAACCACCGGAACCACCGGGACCACCGGAACCACCTCACCCGCCTCACCCGCCTCACCCACCGCGTCCGCCGAAACCGCATCATCTGTCCCATCCGTCCTATTTGTATAAAGATCATGATGGCGATACTGATCAGGATGTTGACAAAAGAAAGTGGAAACTTTACTGTCTGGCCCGGGTGAACGGACAGATTCGTTGGGAAAGGGAGGTTCCACCCGGTGCCAGGATTGCCGTCCTGGATCAAGTTCACCTCTATGTCCTGGACACAGATAAAAAAGAGGTTTTCAAATTATTCCGGGGATGTGAGTTAGATGATGGAAAGATAATGCTAACGGATGAGAAAGATCCGCAATTTTCGCTGGATAAGCCCACGGATATTGCCTCGGACCGGGAGGGTAATTTCTATATCCTGGAGGGTCAAAAAAAGGAAAAGGAAATATTAAAGTTTGATCGAAGTGGTAAGCTCATCCAGACTATTTCAATCCCATTTAAGGAGGATGTTGAATATTTGAGCCTGGCGGTGGAAAGCAGCGATAACATATTTCTCGGTCTTGCCGGCGAAACCGGCGGTATTATTCAATTGAGCAAAGCGATAAAATACAAGGAACAGGGCACCTACATCAGCAAGATTTTCGACAGCACCATGCTGGGTTGCCGCTGGCACCGGGTGGTATTGGACGCTCAAATCCCGGCCAATACCCGGGTCATGCTGTCTTATTCTACCACTGACAACAAAGACGATGTTAATAAATCGTTTGGGAATGAATCCCTGAACCCGGTAGATGCCCTGATGACCGGGGTCATTGGCCAGTATCTGCGTTTCAAGATAGAATTGTTCAGCGATGAGACCTGTAAAAACACCCCGTTGATTAAACAACTCAGGGTTTATTTCCCCAGGGTCACGTATCTCCGCTACCTGCCCGAGACCTATCAAGAAAATGAAAAAAAGCGGGAATTCCTGGAACGTTTTCTCTCTCTATTTGAGACCTTTATGTCCCGCAGTGAGGAGCAGATTTCTGACTTTAGCAAATACCTGGACCCTGCGGCAGTGCCGGGGAAATTCGTACCCTGGCTTTCGTCGTGGCTGGCCATTGCCCATGATGAAAACTGGTCCCTGGAGAAAATACGCCGGTTGATTCAACAGGCACCGGGGCTTTACCGGATTCGCGGCACCCCACATATCTTGCGTCAAATTATCAACCTGTTTTACGGCAAAACACCTATTATTGTCGAGCCTTTTCAATTCAGGTGCATAAAAAATAGCGACATCATAGAGCTGATGAAAGATCTTTTCGGGTCCAACGCCTATCGGTTCACGGTGCTGGTGCCGCCCCGCTGGCACGACCCTGACAGCCCGCTAAAAAAAGCCAGGGAAGTTACCGCCGCGGAACGCAATACCCTGCAGCGCATCGTGGACACAGAAAAACCAGCCGATACCACCGGTACGCTGCAAGTGCTGAAACCATCGTTCTATCTTGATTTACATACTTATCTCGGTATTAACACCCTGCTTACAAAGACAGAATTCGTACTGGGCAAAACTTCTGTCATTGGCAGGGATACGGTGATTTATGATAAAGAAAAGGCCGGGCAACTGGGAAGAAAATCCAGCATCGGCTTAGATCTAACATTAACATAAATAGTTCATAGCGTAACAGCTAAGCTGCAAGCCCCAGCTTCAAGCCCCAGCATCAGCTTTGAGCTTTTAGCTGGTGCTTGCGGCTTGCGGCTGGAGCTTAACAAACAATAAGGAGGTACTGAAAATGTCGGATACGAATGACAGCAACACAAGTTACGGAGTAGTGTCGCAATTTCAAAGAAACAATTATTTCTACAGTAAATTAATGGCTGTGAGGGATTTTGAAGATGAGCAGCATTACATGAATGATAAGCGGCACCTACTTAATCGAATGATCAACGGGTTTGGGATCGTTTGTGGTTTAGAGGAAGTGGGAACTCCCATTTCAGATGGAAATATAAAAATCAAATTCAATTCGGGGGGCATGGCTATCGACCGTCAGGGCAGGGAAATTGCTTTCCCTGTCGGGTTAGAAAAGGATGTCCTTTTAAAAAAGCCCCCAGACGAAGGGTCCCAAGACACCTACATCCCCTTAAACGTCGATTCGATGGGAAATGATGTGTATTATTTATACCTGGAATATAAGGAGGGGAAAAGTGAAATGGTCATCGCCGTGTCGGATGATTCCGGTTCTCAAGAATCCTGCAGTTACAACCGGGTAATCGAAGATTTCCAGGTGGTCGCTTCCGAAGAAGAGCCGAAAGTCCCCACCATTTCCTGCCCGCCCCCCTATAGTGATGACATTACCGCGGAAATAGACAAGCAGGGAGTGAAAGAATGGCTGCAAAAGGAAACATCCAATTTATGTTCAACACCCGAAGAAGAAAGGGTCTTTATTTTAGCGTTGAAGCTTGTTGAGCAAGATGAAACCTCAAGTGCAGGGCCTGTGGTTGACCCGGTAGAAACAGCCAATCACCTTTCATTTGTGGCCAATAACAGGGTATTGTCAGAGTTGTTGGCCTGCCATCTGGCCGATTTCACCAATCCTCATAATGTTAAAATGTCTCAATTAGAAGATTTTAATGCAAACAATCACAAAATCACTAACCTTATAGATCCAACTGAGGATAAAGATGCTGCAAACAAAATATATGTTGATGAAAAGATAGCAGACGCTGAAAAAACCGGGGGAACAGTCAGTTCATCCTCAGATATTGAAAATGTGACAACCGAACACACCAGGCAGTTAAACGTGAGTTATAACTCCACGGCAAGTGGTGATAGGTCCCAGGTAAATGCCAGTGTCCGCTCCACGGCAAGTGGTAGAAGGTCCCAGGTAAATGCCAGTGTCCGCTCCACAGCAAGTGGTATTAGGTCCCAGGTAAATGCAAGTCGGCGATCAGAGGCAAGTCATACAAGCTCCCAGGTTAATGCGAGTCTGAGAGTAAAAAGTGGAAAAGATTACACTGTTTGCGGTGGATATACATATAAAACAGAAGGCGGACCATCTCGCGGTAATAGGAAATGGGAGCTTAATTCTCAAAATGGAGATTTTACTTACCTGGGAACTCTTAGAACTACCCTTTCCGGTTATGGTGAGTATTTTGAGAATTTAATAAAAGGTGTGATCGATATGGGGGTGCTTATCGCATTGGAAGGCGCAAACGTCAGGCCGGCAAAAAAAGATGAAGATTTTATCGGTGTGGTATCCGGAACAGCCGCCATAAGACTTGGCGACAGCCCCTTTTGCTGGCAGGGCAGGTACATGAAAGATGAATGGGGACGGCCTGTTTATGAAGAGATCAAAGACCCGGAATGGGAGCCCAAAACCGTGCCCGATGAAAAATGGAAACCAAAAAAAGGACAAACCGAAGCCGATCGACCCATGATACCAATAGAGACCGAAAAAGACCGGCCAATCATCCGCGTTCAAAAAGAAAATCCGGATTATGATCCCAAAAGAAAACAGGAACCTCGCTCGGAAAGACCGAAAGAATGGACCCTGGTGGGATTGCTGGGTCAGGTTTATGTTCGCTGCGATGATACGGTTAAACCCGGTGATTTCGTTAAAAGCGGCAGCAAAGGAATCGGGACAATGTCCGAAGAAAAGACAAAACTAAGGGCAATGAAAGTAACCAAAGCGTTTGATGGCAACTATGCCATTGTGTATTGCCTATTGAAATAGCACCAGCAGTTAGCCCCAGCCCAGGCGAAAGGATTTTTAGCTGGTGCTTGCGGCTTGCAGCTGGAGCTTAACTAAATATAAGGAGGTAATGAACATGTCGGATACGAATGAAAACAATAAAGTTTACGGGGTGTCGCAATTTAAAAGAAACCGCTATTTCTACGGTAAATTGTTATCTGTGATGGATTTTGAAGATGAACAGCGTTACATGAATAATAAGCGGCACCTACTTAATCGAATGATCAACGGGTTTGGGATCGTTTGTGGTTTAGCGGATGTGGAAATTTTTGCTGAAGATGGAAATATAAAAATCCAATTCAACTCAGGCGGCATGGTCATCGATCGGTGGGGGAGGGAAATTGTTGTCCCTGTTGGGAAAGAAAAGGATGTTCTTTTAGAAGGGCCCGCTGAAACCCCATTAACTGCTAGTTTAATGGGAGACAGCACGTATTATTTATACCTGGAATATAAAGAGCGGGAAGGCGAACTGGTCAGGTCTGCGTTAGAGAATACCGGTTCTCAAGAATCCTGCACTCCCAGCCGGATAATCGAAGATTTCCGGGTGGTCGCTTCCGACAAAGAACCGGTCATCCCCACCATTTCCTGTCCGGCCACCTTCGGTGACATTACCGCGGATGATGCCAGACAGAAAGTAAGAGAATGGCTTCGAGAGAAAACGTCCAATTATTGTACGGAACCTGGAGAAAACAGGGTCTTTATTTTAGCGTTGAATAAGATTACCTCTGACGACAACATTGTCAAAGTAGTAATTGACTGGGGAGGAACCGCCAATTACGTTTCATTTGTGGCCAATAACCGGGTGTTGTCAGAGTTACTGGCCTGTCATCTGGCTGATTTCACGAATCCTCATAAAACAAAACATTCCGATATTGTCGATGTGCTTGCCGTCGAGCCCGAAACAGCAGGTACCGATAGGGTTAAACATGTTTCCAATGAGGATGCCGGGAATTGGAACACTGCCTTTGTTCATTCCAACGTAACGGATAGCAACCCCCATCAAACAAAACATTCCGATATTGCGAATGTGCTTGCCATCGATCCCGATACACCCGATCCCGATAGAGTCAAACATGTTTCCAATGATGATGCCAAGAATTGGAACCTTGCCTTTGATCATTCCATCGTAACGGATAGCAACCCCCATCAAACAAAACATTCCGATATTGCGAATGTGCTTGCCAT
>WVZO01000487.1 GCA_011772425.1 Candidatus Aminicenantota bacterium | reverse complement strand
AGAAGCTGGAAGAAGTGCTCTTTAATCTTCTCTCAAATGCGGTAAAATTCACTCCTGCCGGAGGAAAAATTTCAGTTTTAGTGAGAAGTAAATCTATAAACGCTGAAAATTTTTCCTCAGACCGGGTGTCCCGTTCGACAAGTTATGTGGAAATATCGGTTTGCGATACCGGGCCTGGCATTCCCAGGGAACAGTTGGACCATATTTTCGACCGTTTTTATCAGTCGGACAGTACCTATGAGCATCATCAAAAAGGCTCCGGCATCGGACTCGCCTTAGCCAAAGAACTGGTAGAACTTCATCATGGAACCATCGAACCCCACACCCGGGAAGGCGAAAATAGCGGGACAGAATTTATCATCCGATTGCCAATTGGGGATGCCCATCTGAGACCCGATGAAATTATCGAGATTTCCGAAACTCCCTCCCTGCGCAAAACCCCCGGGGAAATCCTGGCTTTTGACATGATAGAAGAAAAAGAGGATGACTCCGAATCCGAATCCGAACCAGGAACCATTGACAGCGAATGTACCGCCCCAGAAGGCACTGAGAAAAACATCATTCTCCTTGTAGAAGACAGTAGGGATGTCCGGGAGTATGTAAGGGTAGCACTTGAACCATTATACACAGTGGTGGAAGCAAAAGATGGAGAGGAAGGCATTCAAAAAGCTCAAGAAATTATTCCCGATCTTATCATCAGTGATATCATGATGTCGGGTATTGATGGGTATGAGTTGTGCCGGGTGTTGAAGAATCACAGGAACACCAGTCACGTCCCCATCATCTTATTAACTGCCAAAGCGGGGGAGGCAGATATTATCGAGGGCCTGGAAACCGGTGCTGACGATTATATTACTAAACCCTTCAATACAAAAATATTGTGCGCGCGGATCAAAAACCTGATTGACCTGCGCCGCTATCTCCAGCAAACAATAAACCGGGAGATGACACTGCAGCCTACCAAAATGACGGTGCTGCCAGTAGATAAAGAATTCATAAATGACTTGAAAGAGGTCATTGAAAAAAATATAAAAGACCCGGATTTCAACGTGGAAGAGTTGTGCAAAAAACTCTATATGAGTCATGCTACGTTGTACCGCAAGATCCATGCGTTAACCGGTGAGTCGCCCACGGAGTTTATCCGGTCGTACCGGCTCAAACGGGGGGCAGAGTTATTGAAAAACAATTTCGGGACAGTGCTTGAGGTGGCGATGGAGGTAGGGTTTTCCAGTGCCAACTATTTCACCAAGTGTTTTAAGAAAAAATTCCACCAGCTGCCTTCCACTTACCAAGCCTCTGAAGGACCCGGTGAGACACCCTCCAAATTAAGCTAGAAGTGAGGCATAATCTGTGCCATTTTGCCAATTTTTGTCTTGAAAACGAATTTTGAGCGGAAATTACTCATCTTGAACGATTTGTTCTATTCCCTCTGTTGGTTTGAGCTTATTTTACCCGTGATTTTGAATCCAATTTACCCACTTACGATTTTTTTTTGCGCTATAATATATGCGTGCTACATACGAACAAAACATCATCACAATAAAACGGCGAAACGGCGAAACGGCGAAGCGTCAAAAGGTCGGAATCCTTTCTCAAAGGCGAGGGGGGCGAGAGGGAAAGGAGTTTCAAAGACCTGCACTTTCCAGTAAATAAAGGACCAGGATAATCACACCCGAAAATATCACTACCATTATCCAGGGATTGACTTTCAACAATTCCGGGAAGGTAATTTCTCCGAAATGACCCTTTTGGACAATGGCTTTTGAAAATCTGGGATAAATCGCTGCAAATAAACCCGCGCCCACCAACATACCGATTAAGCCGCCCACCAGTGCATCCAATGAACCATTACCAATAGCACCCACCGCTGTTCCGGGACAATACCCCAGGATGGCAAAAGCGATCCCGAAAAACAGCCCGCCCCATACGTTCATTCCAATTGAACCGGCTTTGGGTTGGAGTTTCACCAGTCCCAGGCTTTTGAAAAAATAGATGCCGATCATACCAGCAACCGCGGCACTGAGCATGATTTTTACCACGGTAAAATCCTTTAAAAGCAACTGTCCCAGGATGACATCGTATTTTGTGACACCGCCTTTCTGGAGCAAGAAGCCGAACACAATACCCATCAGCAGTCCCAGTACTAATTGAAGATCTTTTTTTGTATGAATGTTTGTCAACATTTTTTCCTCCTTCAGCAATTATGCCCCGAAGACATGGTAAATGAGCATGGCACAGGCGATGCCGCCAATAAAGAAAAAAATCACCGAGATCCAACTGGAAACCGCTAACTGCAATGTGCCGCTGATTCCGTGTCCACTGGTGCAGCCATTGGCCCACCGGGAACCGAACCCCATAAAAATTCCACCCACAAAGGCCACAATTAACCGGGGTAGGGGAGAACCGCCAAAGGTTTCCTGCCACAGTTGGGGTATCCAACGGATATCAATGGAATCGGACGTCCAGGCCGCTAAAAAAGCGCCGATCAACACACCTGCCAGGAACATCCACTTCCAGTCCGCCTTCGGAGGATGCTTCTTATAGTAAAGCTTTTCCTCCACTTTTTTGCCTCGAAATAGTTTTTCCATCATGCCGCTGCTTTGACTTAAGCCAGTGGAGCAGCTGACGGTTTGATTGGAAAATAAAAAACTCAGCCAACTGAGTATTCCAATCCCGATTCCCACCACATAGGGTGACCATCGATCTATTTGAAACCATTCAAGCATGGTTAACCTCCTATTGATTTTAGCCACGAAGGACACGAAGGGCACTAAGATTTTTATAAATAAAAGATATTCTCTTTGTGTCCTGGTGTCTTTGTGGCATTTTTCTATTGTTCTTCACATATAAAACGCGTACATAAACCCGACACAGACGATGATGAATAGAACCGTCATCAAACCGCCGGTTTTCATATAGTCCGTTGTATGATAACCCCCGGGAGCCATGAGAAACGCATTGACCTGGTGGGTGGGCAGTATAAAGGAATTGGACGTACACACCGCCACCATCAAAGCCATGGGCCTGGGATCGATGCCAGCAGCCTGGGCGATGTTGATCACCAGCGGTACCAATAAAACAGTCGCCGCTACATTGGACATAAAAAGAGTAAACAAGGTGGTTAATGCTGCCACAGCCAATAGGAAAACAATCACGGGGCTGCCTGTCAACAGGACCATCAATTGTTGAGAGATTAACACGGCTGCACCTGTTTTTTCCATTGCCACACCCAGGGGGATCAAACCGGCAATCAAGAAAACCGTACGCCAATCCACTGCTTTGTAGGCCTCGTCAATCGTGATCACTTTGAGCAGGAGCATGGCGATTACCCCGGACAACAGAACCACTGATAGTTTGGCTCCTGCGATTACTCCCACCAGGACCCCGGCCATGATAAGTCCCACCTTCAGGGCCATGAATTTTTTAGGGGTTTGGCCTTCAATGGTAGATGCCAGGATAAAATTCTCGTTTTTCTTGAATGTTTCGATTTTTTCCCAGAGGCCGTAAACAATGATAATATCGCCCGGTTCAAAGGGTACATCGGAGAAATCGCCGCGGAATTCTTCGTTGCCTCGCAGCAGCAGTACCGGTTCGACGTGGAAATTTTTACGCAGGGCAATAGTTCTCAGTGTAGAACCTACCACGTTAGAGCCCGGTAGTACGATTAATTCGGCAAAGCCCGCACTTTCCGGGTTCATAATATAGTTAAATTTTTTGGGATCATCGCATTTTTGCAGGTTATGGTCTTCAAAAAAGCGTGTTACTTCTTCTTTACATCCGAAAATGGCGATCCCCTGGTTGGCAGAAAACCGGGTTAACCGCCAGGGCGCATATTCCACTTCTTTGTCATCTGCTAAAGCCAGGAGATTGACCTGATAGTTTTCCCACAGACCGGCTTCTTCCCTGGTTTTTCCCACCAACGAACTGTTTTCCGGTATGCGCATCAGGTAAACAATGGAATTGAGATTCAAGGTGTCGATTAGCTTTCGTTGGGTCAGCTTTCTTGCTTTTTCAGGAGTGCGCCGCGGAAGCAGTCGCTTACCGCCCAATACAAAATAAAGTATACCAGATACCAGCAGCACCATTCCCACCGGCGTGGAACCGAACAACCCATAAGAATCAAGTTTTGCCTGGTTTAACAGGTCGTTTAACATAATCAAGGGACTGGAACCCACCATGGTCAGCGTGCCTCCCAAGATGGCGGCAAATCCCATGGGCATCAACAGCCGGGAAGCCGGGATTTCAGACTCCCGGCATATCCGCCGGATGGCCGGTAAAAAAAGCGCAGCCGCACCAATGTTCTGCAAAAAAGAGGATATTCCGCCTACTGTAAGGGAGATAAGGGAGATTAACCTGTTTTCACTCTTTCCTGCCAGGGAAACGATGGGTTTGGCGACTTTTTTCATCAATCCGCACTGCTCAATACCGTAGCCCAGGATCATTACCGCAATGATGGAGATCACAGCATTGCTGGAAAAACCAGTAAACGCTTCGGATGGCGTTAATATTCCCACCCAAACCAGTGTCAGCATCCCGATAATGGCTATTACATCCACCCGGAATAATTCGGTAATAAAAAGGAATACCAATACCGCGATGATGATGAGTAAAACCAGGATATCTGTAGTCATGGTCATTGCAGTGTGTCATCTCCTTTGCAGTTTTCAAGGGTAAATAATATAATAGAATGGAATGACTTTGTCAACAAAAAAATTCATCTAAATCTGGATTGCAATAAATGGGCATTTTATTATATAATTAAGTATGGAAAACAAAAAAATAGAACCAAGCAAAAGCCGTTTTGTGTATGTCATGGCGGTGTTGTCCTTCGCAGTATTATTGGTAGTGTCTTTTTCTTGTTCGGGTGAAAAACAAACAGGAGAGAAAATGACTGAAACGAAACCCATTCAACCTGCCGCTAAAGCTGCGGAGGATAATCCCCTGCTTAAAGAGTTCAATACTCCTTTTAATGTTCCACCTTTTGATAAGATAAAGGTTGAGCATTACATGCCCACCTTTAAAGAAGGCATCAAGCAGCACCAAAAGGAGATTGAAGCGATTGTCAACAATCCTGGACCTCCCACCTTTGCCAATACCCTCGAAGCCCTTGAGGGCAGCGGAATGTTATTGAGAAAGGTGGAAAATATTTTTTCTGCCATGAAAAGTGCCAACACCAGCGATGAGCTGCAAAACATAGCAAAAGAAGCAGCTCCATTACTCTCCAGGCACCAGGATGATATCCGTTTAAATGCCAAACTCTTTCAGCGAGTAAAAGCCGTTTATGAGCAGAAAGACAAGTTAAACCTGACCGAGGAACAGAACCGCCTCCTGGAAGAATTCTACAAGGAATTTGTCAGGGGCGGGGCCAATTTAAGCCTTGAAAAGCAAGTCCGGTTAAGGGAAATCAACAAAGAGTTGTCAGTTCTTACTTTGAAGTTTGGGGACAATCTCCTGGCTGAGACTAACAAGTTCCAATTGATCATTGAGAAAAAGGAAGACCTGGCGGGATTGCCGGATGCGGTAATCAATGCTGCTGCTGAAGCCGCTGCTGAGCGGGAGCATCAGGGCAAATGGGTATTTACTATCCATAAACCCAGTATGATACCTTTCCTCCAGTATTCACAAAAGCGCGAACTCAGGGAAAAGATCTTCAAAGCCTACATAAACCAGGGTGATAATGGAGATGAACTGGATAACAATGAGAATATCAAAAAAATCGTTTCCCTGCGGGCAGAGCGGGCAAAATTATTGGGCTACAAGACCCATGCCGATTATGTGCTGGAAGAGAACATGGCGAAAAATCCGGGAGGGGTCTACAACCTGCTTAACAAATTGTGGAAACCTGCCCTGGAAGTTGCTAAGAAAGAAGCTAAAGAACTCCAGGCCATCATTGATAAAGAAGGCGGTAATTTTAAGCTGCAGCCCTGGGACTGGTGGTACTATGCGGAAAAACTGAAAAAGGAAAAATATGCCCTGGAAGATGAGATTGTCCGGCCGTATTTTAAACTGGAAAATGTAAGAGACGGTGCCTTTTACCTGGCCAATAAACTTTTCAACATTAAGTTTGTTAAAAGAACCGATATCCCGACATATCATAAGGATGTCCAGGTATTTGAGGTGCAGGAAGCGGATGGGTCACATATTGGGATTATTTACCTGGATTATTACCCCAGGGCCAATAAACGGGGCGGTGCCTGGATGAACGCTTTAAGGAAGCAATACAGGAAGGATGGTAAGAATATCACCCCGGTAGTAACCAACAACGGCAACTTCACCAAACCCACCGGTGATACACCCTCTTTGCTCAGCTTTGACGAAGTAACCACCCTCTTCCATGAATTCGGTCATGCCCTTCACGGTCTGCTGTCTGATTGTCGTTATTACAGTCTGTCAGGTACATCTGTGCCCAGGGATTTTGTAGAACTCCCCTCCCAAATCATGGAGAACTGGGTAACCGAACCGGAATTGCTCAAGGTTTATGCCAAACATTACAAAACCGGTGAAGTCATCCCCCAGGAATTGATCGATAAAATAAAAAAGGCCAGTCTTTTTAATATAGGGTTTGCCACAGTGGAGTACCTGGCTGCTTCTTTCCTGGACATGGATTATCATACATTAAGTGACCCCGGTGAATTGGAAGTGAATACATTTGAAACTGGTTCGTTAAATAAGATCGGTTTGATTCCCGAAATTGTGGTCAGATACAGGAGCACCTATTTTAGACATATTTTCGGTGGAAGTTATTATTCCGCCGGGTATTACAGTTACATCTGGGCTGAAGTGCTGGATGCCGATGCGTTTCAAGCCTTCAAGGAAACCAGTCTTTTTGACCGGAAAACTGCGGAGGCGTTCCGTAAGAATATCCTGGCAAAAGGTGGTTCCACGGACCCCATGGTTCTTTATAAACGGTTCAGGGGTGCTGAACCTGGCATTGAACCGCTGCTGAAACGCAAAGGATTTTTATAAGAGAGTGTAGAGCGTAGAGGGTAGAGGGTAGAGCCAAGCGTAGGGCACATGGCGCATGGATCACGGCTTAACGTGCTCTGTGCATCCGTACTTCTGCTCCTGATCTATCCTTCTCACCTGGTAATTTGGGGACTGGTCTTTAAGTTTTTCCTCAAAAAATCCAAATTTCAAAGTTCCGTCCCTGGATTCTTTTTTCCTAACTGTTGACAAATCTTTTAATTTACCTTATATCATTATAACTTGCCTGACCCCAAATATCCATTATTCCAAAACCCAATATTCCATCATTCCAACATTCCATCTAATTGTGAGCGAAGCGAACTAACTTCTTATCCTGGTAATCAGGAATGGGGCCTCGTTGGCTTGAAAGGGAGAAAAACCGCATGGTAAGGTGGTTCTATGGCTGTGGGAAGATGGTTCCAGGCCCGTAGGAAAGGGTATCTAGGCCGTAGGAAGATACTTCCATGGCCGTAGGAAGGGGTACCTAGGCCGTAGGAAGATGGTTCCTAGCCTCGATTTCCACAGTAATTAATTGACCTAACATTCTGCAATCGTGGTGCGATGAT
>WVZO01000001.1:5904-45461 GCA_011772425.1 Candidatus Aminicenantota bacterium | reverse complement strand
ACCAAAGAGACCATTGAGAGGGAATTTACTCCTTTAACCCAGGTCAAGGATAATTATCCCAAGTATGTGTTAAGTATGGACACGATCTTGGGTGGGGATTATGAAGGTATCAAGCGGATGAACATCATGGATTTTTTATTGTCCGATGAAGTATAGACTCTCTTTTCTTGTCCGGTTCCTCGCTGTATCTTGTTGTTTTTTATTTGATCCCAAATAAAGTGCCAAGTAAATGATTTTTGACCCACGGAGAAACACTTTTTTCTACGGTAGAAAAAAGATTATCTCCGGTAGAAAAGAATTTCTTGAGTGTGGATATGAAAAATCTCACCCTGNNCACCCTGGACTTCTGGAATTTATCCCTGGAGACTGATCTTTCCTTGAAGCATTTGGAGAAAAAGAGAAAAGGTAACAGCCAAGAAAATAATATTCATTTTTCTATTATCAACTGAAGCTTTTTCTAACGAATTCCATAAATTCCCGAAAGCCAGTCAATAAATCAGCAGAAAATGGCGACGCATCCACTTTATTTTGAGTACCTTTATGGAAATGGAATGGATATGTTTCCACATTTTTCCATTGTTCATCAGGAAAATTATCATAACGATACAAATTCTGATTTTTGCACTCCCAATGAAAGCTAAATCTACCGGAAATTCGTTTTGAAATACCTACATCGACAAAGCTTTTGTCCTTTAAAACAAGTCTCAACTTATAATTCACAAAAGAAACAACATCAACAATATCCTCAAATTCTACCCGGGTTATCTTCAGTATTTCTTCAAAGATGTTTTCTACAGGATTCATTAATCGTTAGTGGATTCCTTTAATAAGTTCGATAATCGTTCTCTTTCACTTTCCAGGTGGTCAATTGCAAAAAAGTCATCGATGACATCATTTTCTCGTAAGCTTCCATTTTTTAACTTTTCATCCATCTCAAAGACATTTTTTATCCCATATTTTTTGAGATACCGAAATAATTCTGCCTCTACTTTGATCAATTGCTGCTGAACAAATAGATTTACACTTTTTTGAATCAATTCATCGGTACTAATTTTGAATTCATTCGCAACACGCTGAACAGATAACATACGGCACTCCTTAAAAAATTTAAATTCCTTTTAATTATAACTGCAATCAATCAATAATTCAACAAATTTGTTCAATTAAATTTACCGCCAATCTATACCTCCGGCAGCCAGGGGCCCAATTTAGTTGATTAAGGTGAGTGAGGTAAGTGAGGTAAGTAAGTTGAAGGCTTCCTCAAACGTTTGAAATAACATCCCTCTTTTCAATTCATGTCAAATTTAAAAGTGGTTAACTGGTTGGTTGGCTCTGGTAAGGAAGCCTTCGAGATGGCCCGCAGGGCCTTCTGAGGGTGCCCGCGCCGCGGGCCTGGACCCCGCAAAAATTTTTGTTTAGAAAAAAAAGTTTATCGCCGTCAGGCACCTTATTCCCGCCCGAAGGGCACCTATTTTCTTCCTTTCTCCCAGGCAGCATATATCTCTTCAAAAATGGTCTGCAAATTCCTGGTGATGTCCCAATTGGGATAATGCTCTTTCATCTTCGTCAGGTCAGAGATATAACAAATATGATCCCCTTCCCGGTTTTTGGGTACATATTCGGAGATCATCTTTTTACCGGAGATAGATTCGATCATACTGAAGGATTCAAGGATGGAAACGGAATTACCCCTGCCGCCGCCCAGGTTATAGACCTCGGCAATGCGGGGGCTTTTCAAGAATTCGTCGATAAACCTGGCAACATCATAAGAATGGATGTTGTCTCGTACCTGTTTGCCTTTATAGCCGAAAATATTGAATTTTTTTTCTTCTACGTTGCATTTGATGAGATAACTCAGGAACCCGTGCAATTCCACGCCGCTGTGGGATGGGCCGGTTAAGCATCCTCCTCGCAAACAGCAACAAGGCATATTAAAATAACGGCCGTATTCCTGGACCATGATATCGCCTGCCAATTTTGACGCACCAAACAGGGAATGCTTGGATTGATCGATGCGAAAATCCTCTTTAATGCCGTGGTAATACTCGGGGTCTGCATAATCCCAGCGGGTTTCCAGTTCTTTGAGGTTCAGTTCATTGGGCGCGTCACCATAAACCTTGTTGGTGGATAGATGCACAAAAGGTACATCCGGGTTGGTCTGGCGGTTGGCTTCCACGAGATTCAACGTGCCCACAGCATTGACATCAAAATCATCAAAGGGCCGGGAAGCGGCCAGGTCATGACTGGGCTGGGCTGCCGTATGGACAACAGCATCTGGTTTTAATTGTTTTACATATTCCAGGATTGCGTGCCTGTCCCTGATATCCATTTCCTGGTGATGGAAATTGGAATAAGTTGCTTCCAGGCGTTTTTGATTCCAGCGGGTATCCCCCTGTGGACCGAAAAAATCCGCCCGCATATTATTATCGATACCGTAAATCTCCCATCCTTGTTGGACAAAGTATGAAACTACTTCACTGCCAATCAGTCCGCTGGACCCTGTCACTAACATCTTCTTCATGTTCAGCTCCTGCTTTTCTTATTTTTTTTTAGCCACGAAGTTACACGAAGGGACACAAAGAAGTTATTTAAAAGAAAATTTTTCCTTCGTGTTTCTTCGTGTACCTTCGTGGCTCATTTCTTTTTAGATAGTTTATATTTTAAAAAGAGATATATGAAATAGCTGTTTGTAGTCAAATATCGTTTCCACAGGCGGCCTGGTTCTTTTACCAGGCGGTAAAACCATTCCAGGCCGTGGTCCTGCATCCATTTGGGGGCTTGCTTCAACTTACCGGCATGAAAATCAAACGCTGCTCCCACGGCCATCATAACGGCGTTGATTTTTCCCAGGTGATCTGCTACCCACACCTCCTGGCGGGGACAACCCCTGCCTACCAGGACGATATGAGCATCGGCTGCGTTGATTTTTTGAATGTCCGCTTCATCCTCTTCCGGGGTGGCATCCCGGAACCGGTCCGGGTGAATGCCGCAAAGATTCACACCGGGATAGTTCTTTTTGATAAACACAGAAAAAGCAGTTATTGTCTCCTCTGTGCTGCCGTAAAGGTAAACATTAAGGTTTCGTTTGGCAGCCTTTTCCAATACATGGAGAGTGAGGGTGGGTCCGTAAACACGATCTTTCATGCCAACTTTATGAAAACTGTTCAATGCCCAGCGCACTGGCTGCCCGTCCGCAACTGCCATATCTATTTTCTTTACTCGCTCTCCAATGGTTTTATCCCGAACAGACGTTACCAGTCCGTGAGCCGCCAGCGCAGACACACCGAAACTGTCATGCCGCTCTGCATATTCTATTATGACATCCGATGCAGAATCATAGTCTACAATTGCATAATCGATGCCAAACAGGTTTCGCTTTTCAAATTCCATTTAATACCTTTTTTTACCACAGAGACACAGAGAACAAAGAGAAGAAATTTTTTAATAAAAAACTCTGTGTCTTCTGTGCCTCTGTGGTTAAAAATAATCTTTTTGGGTCCGGCTCGTCCGGGTAGATAATCCTCAAATCAATTGATTATATACCTTTTCTACTCGTTGGGCAATTCGCTGCCAGGTGTATTTTTCTTCCACCTTTTTTTTACCAGATGTTCCCATTTGATGCGCAGCATTTTCGTTTTCCAAAAGGAAGATAATTTTTTCCGCAATTTCTCCGGGGTCCTGGGAAACCAGGTACCCGTCGATTTCATGGGTAATCACTTCCGCCACCGCGGGTATGTTACATCCGATGACGGGTTTTTTAAAGCACCAGGCTTCTGCATAAACGCCGCCGAAACTTTCCTGTGTAGAGGGTACACATAATAAAGAACAGGCGGCCAATGCATCGGTTTTTTCCTGGAGACTTATCAAACCCAGGCGAAGAATCCGTTTATCCTGGAATTCTTTGAATACGCTTTCCGATTGACCTACTGAAGGACCGATGAATACGAAATGGGCGTCGGGTATTTTTTGCCAAACGATTTTTGCTGCTTCCAGCAGTTCCTTGTATCCTTTGTAGGGATAGTGCTGCCCCAGGAAAAGTACCATGGGACCGTCGATATTATGCGTTTTTAAAAAGTTTTCCGGCACGGCTGCTGATTCCAGTACCGGTCCGTGTCCGATGACATGAACCCGTTCCTCTGCCACTCCCTGCTGCACCAGGATTTCTTTTTCCGCATGGGTTAATGCCAGTACAGCGTCGGCCATGGTGTAAAGTTTATTGTAAGCATTATACTTCCGCCCCACCCAGCGGGGATGATGCACCGGGGTCAGCACAAAAGGAATATTATTTCGTCTTGCTGCTTTGTAGGAGGCATAACTTAAACCTTCCCTGCCAAGGCGCACGTTATGAACCAGGTCTGCCATTTCAGCATGGGAACGTAAATGTTTTTCAATAACCGCCGCAATCGGTGACAAAGGGGCATGTCCCATCAGCATCATGGGGTAATAGGCAGCAGCAAAAGGAGCCATGAAGATTTTTTCAAATAATCCTAAACCCATACAAAGAACAGGGATACCGTCAAGATTATAGTCTTTCTCTGATGACAGCGCTTTCAGCGTTGTGCCCAGCAGCCAATCGGTGCGGTTGCTGTCCCAAAAGGCCACTACCTGGATGTTGTGCCGCTCTTTCAAATGACACGCCAATTGATGCTGGTGAATCTGAGCACCACCTGTGGAAGGTGGATAGGTTGTTAAGGTGTATAGTAAATTCATACCTTTAAAAATTTTTCAAATAAAAAGGGAACAGAAAAGTAAAGTTGAAAATCCGAAGCACGAAATCCGAAATCCGAAACAAATCCAAAATTCAAATACCAAATGTCCAAAACAAAAACTTCACTGGCTCTTTTGCAAAATAGAACCGAAAATATTTGTAAGCTCTGTCGATTCTTTTATCAAATATTCTTGCTCTCCTTTCAGGTCGACGTCCTGAACATCAATCAGACGCAACCAATATCGACTTTCTTTCGCTTCCTTACGGGAGATTTTAATTC
This sequence comes from Candidatus Aminicenantota bacterium, assembly GCA_011772425.1. GTDB lineage: Bacteria > Acidobacteriota > Aminicenantia > UBA2199 > UBA2199 > JAKAGC01. The sequence continues at coordinate 40,473 of WVZO01000001.1, read as the reverse complement.
TCATTAAGAAGTCTTTTTTGCTAAGTGCCTCATTTGCTTCAATATAGTTCGCCCCCACTGAACCAGACGATTTTATCAGTTGTTTTCCATCTTCAATGTTTGCCACAGTTCGGGGTAATTTCTTTACAAAGGCTCTCACATTCTTTGCAAATTCAAGAGTGCGATCTTCAAGATCATATTGTTTTGAATTTTTTATTTTGGTCATTTGAATTTGTTTCGAATTTCGATATTCGAATTTCGAATTTTCTATGCCATTAAACTTAACTATTCCTTTTGAAATGATCGACGGTCTAAATAAACAACTCCTAATATGGCTCCTAAAATTATCCACAAAAATATCCCTGTTGGCGGCGACTCCAGTACATCGAAAAAGAATGCCATGCCGTGCCAATATACCAGGCCGGCCAGGCTGGCAATCAAAAACCGCCGGTTAAATTCCGATTTGCATTTTTTGATGTAAAACAACCCACGGAAAAAGATCATAAAGTTAATAAACAAGAACAGGAGCAAACCCAGAACTCCCATTTTGTAAGTGATGGCCAGCAAATGATTATGGGGCGGCAGCACCCCGGTGTTGGCACCGATGGCTTTGAGCCAGGAAAGGCGCTGCTTCCATATCACGTAATCGATCTGGGTCCCATATCCCCATCCAAATATGGGATATTCCCGGATTTCTTTTATAGTTTGTCTCCAGATACCTAATCTCCATTTGATATTGGCTGCCGGCATGGTGTGAACCCTCCGTTTGGCAATAGTGGTAACCTGTTCTTTTAATGATGCCAGTTTATCTTTCTGTACCCCCAGGTCAAAATAATCGATAATAAGAAAAGAAGGGATCATTAACAGGAAAATAAGAATGAATATCTTCATTTCTTTCTTCAACAGGAAACCCATTAGTACCAGGGCCACCAACAAACCCGCCCAGGCCGCCCGTACCTCTGCCATGATAATAAACAAGAAGGACAGGTACAACAACAACCCTAACAACCATTTCCCGGCTTTTCCTGCAACACGGTCAGAGGTGAAGAAACTTAACCCGAATATGAGTATCAACCCATGATAAAGCCCCAAATTGGTCATTTTGATGTCTTTAAACAATTGCCTGAAAATTGTAGCCCCAGGTACATATACGAAAAAAATAATCACGCTCATAACCATGAGAATAATAACACCAGGCAGAAGAAATCCTAGGAAGTTTTGCACCTTTACCGGGTTCTCCAGCAGACTCAAGCCGATGAATAAAAACACGATATAAAAACAAAATGTAATATCTCTTAACGCGGCTGAACCGTTACCCATTACTCCGATAACCAGGTAAAGTATCCCCATTAAAAAATAGGCTGCCAGCCCGACGGTTAATTCTTTAGGCAAAGCCGGACGCCATGCCTGCCACAATTTCCCCGGCGATTTCCGTTTCAATAACAGCAGACCCAAAGAAACCACCGCTGCCAGTTCCGTTACATAAATAGGAATCCTTCCCGCATGAATACCCATAAGCGAAAACGCCCGGCCAAAACAAAGAGTCCCCATTAACAATATCAATATAGGAATATCTGTCGCGTCATAGGCGCCTTCCCGGAAAAATGTAACCGCCCATAACAACAGCAGCACCATTAAAACAATAGTAAAAACAGTCATTGAAAACGAGAAAAACAACAGACCGATTAAAAATACCGGCATGCCAATTAAAAAGATTTTTTTCATGTTTTTTTGCCTCCGGCCCCGCGGCGCGGGGAGCCATAGAAGGCGCATACACGCCATCTAAAGGTTTCCTTACCTGAACCAACCAGCCGGGAAAACTCTTTTACAATTGATATGAATCGAAAAGAGGGCTGTTGCTTCAAACGTTTGGGGAAACCTTAAACTTATCTTTTTACCTCCTTCTCTTCATCGTTTCCTCTTTTGCCAACTGCCAACTGCCAACTGACTTCCTGCCCAATTAGTATCGTTTTACTTCCTTTCATCGTACCATATGATATACTGAACATTGCCCTATGTGATGGACCAGGACGCGATTAGGAATGTTATCCCGCGGTTCTTTTTCTTTTTTAAAAATAATAATGTCTTTTTCCTCTTTCTTTTGTTTAAACTGGTAACCAAACCAGAACAACCATTCATCTTCCAATCTAATAGATATAGAAGATTTTTTGTATAACTGGTTGATTACCCCGGCTTCAATGGGCCACATCGCCGGGACTGGTTTTATAAGAAAAGACGATATGTTATTTTTTGTCGCGTAATTCGTTATGGTTTTAGAAATATTACCGATAAACCTGTATTTCAATTCATCAGCATGAATCCGTGAAGCAGAACCAACAGCGTTCAACTGAAAGATAAATAGCAGAGCCGATACCACGACAATAACCGCATACTGTAGTATTTTTTTGTGAACCGGATGCCGGGTAAAAATACCGGAGAGTTTGGAATATATGTTAAGCCGTTTTAATGATTTGGCTGCGAGATAAAAAAACGTAAAACATATTAAACACCAATTAATAAAGCCGATCATGGACATCCATTTAACCAGGTAGATATGAATTTCATCCGTTATCCTGGTAACTGAAATAACAGAAATGATCAAACCCGCCAGACCAAAAACCAGTAAATGCAATTGATATTTTTTACCATGTTTGAAATTAACGATTCCCGCTGCAATCACCAATATTACCTGTAATAAGAAAAATATGAGCAGGGCATGATGAGAGGTTACATTCAAATCCGGGAAAAAGATATTCAAGAATTTTACCACCGGTGCATTGGTAATACTGGAAACAGCACTGATCGATTCCCCGGCACCATGACCGCCACTTGAATGGAAAAAATAACTGGCTAATTCCCTTAGATTACCCCTTGGCTTTGAGAACAATTCAACAATGGGAAGAATCCAGAGTACCAGGAAGATCCCGGCGGAGATACCAATAGCTTTTAACACCTCTTTTGAGAATAATGCTTTAATTTTCTTTGAAACGTGCCATTTATCAAAACCATAAAACAGCAAAGCGATCAAAACAATAACCATTATTACCGGGACATAAGCCACATGAGTTTGAACGATGAAAGATGAAAAAAACACCACCAGGGGAAGAATTTTTATATTTCCCAGGGACATATAAGCACACATAAAAATAAACGCACCAAAGGGTAAGATGGTTACATGAGGATTCCATATGCTGCGGAATACAGGTAATCCCAGGAAGTAATAAATATACAGCGATAAGAAGAATGCCATGAAATAGAAAAAGTAATTATCTTTACTTTTAAATATAAAGTATAAAAGGGTTAACAAAGACAGGATGTTTATAAAGATGGCGCCGGCGTACAGGCTTTGTGTTCCCATGGAAAATAAAGCATAGATGGGCAGCAATAAGTAAAAGTAGATGGGACCGGGATGATTCCAACCGAATCTTGAATAAGGCCCCAGAAACTGGATGTTTTTGCTGGCGTTCACTACCCGTAATTCCAGCATGGCTTCATCACCCATGAGAAAAAAGTCCCGCGTTCCATCTTTGGCAACGCTAAAAAATAATACCAGTAAAGAAATAAAAAAAAGTAAAGCCAGGAAATAATGCTTATGCGTTTTAACTGGGATCATTCAAATCTCCACCGGAACGAAGCGTTATTCACAGAAAAGGATTTTCTTTCTTTCGCTTCCCCTTCTACATACACGGAATATTCCAGCGGTTTTTTCTGAAAATAAGCACCGCTGAAAAATTTCTCTGCAAACCGGACGGCATTGACCAGCCACCGGATTACTCTTAAATACCAGGGCGCACTATTTCGCAATTGCTTTTGTTCCCGACTGCCGGTATCCACATTGCTCAGGTTTTGACCGGTCATGGTAAAAACGGCCATGTAGTGTCTTACATGCCTGGCGCAGTACCCGCTGCGCAGGACCCGCACCACAAAATCCGCGTCCCCGGTGGTTTCGTAACGGGTGTCAAAGAAAAGACCATCCTCCAATATCCTTCTTCGGAAGAACATGGTACAGGAAAGCACATAGAGATGAGAGGTTACAATGTAAAACCAACGGGGCTGGTAACCTTTCCTGTAAGCCACCAGGGAACCGTCAGGCCGAATCAACAGCAAGTCGCCAAATATCATATCCACCTGCGGGTGTTTTTGGAAATAATCGTTTACAAAACCCAATGTCCCGGGTAAATACTGTTCATCACAATTAAGGTAAGCCAGGATATCCCCTTTAGCCAGTTTAAACCCTTTATTAATGGCATCGTACATACCGTTGTCTTTTTCACTGATGCTGCGCATACGAGGATAGGGATTTTGCCGGAGCCATTCCCGGGTTCCGTCGGTGGAATCGCCATCTACCACGATGTGTTCGAATGCACTCTCTTCCTGGTCAGCTATAGAAGCCGCACACCGTTTCAAATAGTCCAACATATTAAAACTCGGAGTGATAATCGAAATATCAAAACTTTTTTTCATATTTGAGATCTTTAATTTTTTGTTTTGGTCATTGTAATTTGGAATTTGTTTGTAATTTGTGATTTGTAATTTGTAATTTCTTATTGGATTTTCTTATGCTCAGGCCGTGGTTTCAAACGTCTCCATAATTTTCGTAACTTATTGGTGGTTTTTTGCCCGATAATTTTAGTTAACAGGATTCTTATGTTCCCCAGCATCGATGGCAGCCGGTTGGTTAAAAGGAACAGCGGGTATTCTTTGCTAAAAACACCAAAATACATCCTGATGATCCGGGATACCTCTCTGATAGAGCGGTTCATGTAAGTGGTACTGACACCACCCATCCTGAAATTAATACCGTGGAAATCAAGTTTTTTAAACCGGATGCCTGCTTTTATCAAACGCAGGAAAAATTCATAATCCGAGGCAAAGCAATAATCCAGGCTGTAAACCCCCAATTTTTCATAAATAGAGCGATGAATAAACATGGCCTGGTGCGACACAGTCATACCTTTCCAGTATTTCATCTCGGAGGTTTGCTTTGTTTTGAACCCGGCGGATAATTCCTCGTCGTAATTGTAATAATCACAGTAAATCACCTGGTCTTCCACATCATCTTCCAGGTTGTCGATTTTAGCTGCCACTTTCTCAATGACTTCCGGCTCATACCAGTCATCGGCATTGAGCATCCCGATAAATTCGCCCGACGCTTTTTTAATCCCCTTGTTCATGGCATCGTAAATGCCGTTGTCCGGCTCGCTGACCCAATAAGCAATATGGTCTTCATAGTGTTGAATGATATCCAGTGTCCCATCTGTAGAACCGCCGTCAATAACAATATATTCAATATTATCGTAGGTCTGGTTAATTATGCTCCGGATGGCCTGCTCCAGGTGTTTTGCCCCGTTATAAACCACGGTTACTATAGTTATTTTTTTCATTTGCCTTCGGCGACCAGGGGGTTCTTTTGAAAAACCACCCCCTGGACCCCCGCAAAACTTTTTATAGCCCTTCGGGCGGTTGGTTTACACCCATTGGAGGGTTGGCATGACATCGGTTCCATTAATGTCATTTTACTTCTTTTCTCTTATCGATAATATTGTTGAACAACTGATAGTATGTATGAGCCGTGGTTTCCAGGGAAAAATGCTCTTCTGCAAATTTTCGCGCCGAACCGGATAACTCTTCGAGTTTCTTACTGTCATTTAATATCTCGATGGTTTTATCCGCGAATGTTTCTATATCGAACGGTTCGATCAAATATCCCCCGGTATCGTCCTGGATGATATCGCTGCATCCTCCGATGTCGAATGTAATACAGGGAGTGCCGCAGGCAATGGCTTCCATCAATACCAATGGCATGGTATCCGCCCGCGTGGGATAGATAAACAAATCAGCTGCCGATAATAATACCGCTACCAATTGCTCACTGTCCACATAACCGGTTTTACGAAGATTTAAACGTTTTAGGTCATTTAGGGCTTTTAATTCTCCTTTTCCCAATACCAGGGTCTCAATGGGATGCGCTGTCCTGGCATCGATGGCGTTTAAAATATCTACCAGCAGCGGCCCGCCTTTCCAGGCACTTTTATCCAGGTCATCGGCACTGCAAAAAATAATCACCCTGGCATCCGGGGGAATATCCAGCACCTTCCGGCAGGCATTTCTATCTACGGGTTGAAATACCTTTAAGTCCAATCCATGCGGGATATGATAAAGAGGTGTGTTTTCAAACACCGGGCTTTGCTTTGCCAGGTCATAAAGCCAGCGGGACGGCGTAATAACATGAAGGTTTGACTTTTTATAAATCCGCTTCTTCCGCTTTAACAGCCCTCTGCCCCTGTTTATCCCGATATGTGGGTATATTTTCTTCTCGCCTCTCCCGCTTTTCATCTGTTTCCACGATTCATCCCCAAAGGTATGGGCAGCATTGCCGGTAAACCCCCACATATCATGCAATGTCCAGGCAACCGGTGCCAACCGGGACAGTTTTTTAATCAAAGACGTCTTAAAATACCCGCCGTGGGTGTTGTGCAAACTGATGATATCCGGTTTGATCTCCCGAACCTTCTTTAATATCGAACGGGTGGAAAAAGGAAAATAATAATACTGCAAACCCAGGAAATTCAATATCTTATTCACCATAAATTCAATAAATACTTTGATCGCTTTCAGAGTTTCGCTGGGGCTGTCGATGGTGGCAAAAACATTAGAATTTGCGGAAGAATTTTTCCCTACAATAAAATAACTCCCGGTTTGAAACGATTCCTCCAACCCCCTGGCCAATCGACAGGCCGCAATTGCCGCACCTCCCTCGACATCTTTGTAATTAATGAAAAGGATTTGCATTTTTTCTTCTTTTTTTCGTGTAACTTCGTGCTTTTTACCGCATTGTAAATGCCTTCGTGGCTAAAAAATAAGAAATAACCCCTTCGTGTTTATTACCGCATTGTAAATGCCTTCGTGGTTCAAATTTGCAGCAGTACTTTTACCATGAATTTCAGTGACCATGTCAATGGAATATACCGGTAAAGTTTTTCCTTGAAAAAGGTTTTGAATACCTTTCCCCGGTACCGGGTATTGTTGGTAAGCACCACGAACAACCGTTTTTTAAGAAAACGGTTTAATGCGTGTTTATCATAGATTCGCCGGGAATAGTTGGCATTTCTCAACTCCTGGAACCACTCCACCACATTGTCAATAAATTCAGGCTCGCGGTTTTTGGCATTAAACGTTTCAAAGGCCACATCCCTGTGAACGGTTCGCAATGGATGATGACTGAGTTCCAGGAACCGGAGGGAAGAATTATCCAACATCTCCGCCGCAGCTTGCTGCCGGTTTAATGTTTGCCGGCTGACACTCTGACCGTGCACCCTGTACCTGACAAGAACTTCCGGGATATTGGCCAGGTTAAAAAGCCTGCCGGACCGCTGCCACAACTCCCAATCCTCGGAATGCCCGATCTGCTCGTTGTACCTCAGTTCATATTTGTCAAATAAATCCTTTCGTATCATCACCGACGGGTGAACCAGACAGCATTCAAAAAGCAACCTTACTTTTATATCCGCATGATGTACCGGATGTTTCCACAGGGTCTCCTTTTTCCCGTTAAAAGCAGCAGCATAAGTACCACATACTCCCACTTCCGGGTGACTTTCCATAAACGCCACCTGGCGTTCAAAACGCCGGGGCAAACTGATATCATCCGCATCCATCCGGGCCACCAACGGCGTATCGATCATATCCAAACCCTTATTAAGGGCTGGAATCTGACCGATGTTTTCCGGCAGCGCCACCAGTTCAATCCGGGAATTATCGTAAGATCGAATGATTTCCCGGCTGCTGTCCGTAGAGGCATTATCTATTATTAAAAATTTGAAATCCTTATAGGTCTGGTTTAAAATACTGTCAATCGTCTCCCGCAGGAACCCCTCTCCATTGTACACCGTCATCAAAACAGTTAATTTCGTCATAAATATTTCACCACGAAGACACGAAGAACACGAAGGGAATAAAGTATAAATTGTTAGCCTTTCATTGCATTTACAAAGATTCTTAATCCTTCTTCAACATTATGCAATTTGATACTGGATACCTGGCGGAATTTACCGGTATCCAGGTGGGATTTCAATGGACGGGGCACCATGTCTGTGGGTGGTGTTTCGATTTTCTCAATAGTTTTTCCTTTTAGCCCTGCCATCTCAATGCATTTCACTGCCCAGTCGTACCGGTTAATATATTCACTGCCGACAATGTGATACAATCCATAATGTTTATGCTCGATTAAATCCATGATCCCGGCAGCCAGGTCACCGGCATAGGTGGGATTACCATATAAAAAACCAGGTACTTTAATACGATCTTTCTCTTTTAATGTATTTACCAGGTGCATGAGAAAATTGGGGGTTTGGGTTTCCAGGTCCCAGGCAAAAACATTGGTGGTACGGGCAATGACATAGTGTTCCAGGTTCGCCCGGATGTACTGCTCACCTTCCAACTTTAATTCACCGTAAAGATTCAAAGGATTGGTTTTGTCCTCTTCTTTATAGGGTGGATTTTCCCCATCGAACACATAATCGCTGGAAATGTAAACAAAAGCAGCCCTGTTTTGCCGGCACCAGTCTACCATCACTTTGGTGGCCTCCACATGGTATTTCCTGCCGATTTCAGGATTATTTTCACAGAAATTCACACCCCCCGATAATCCGATACTGTTAATAATCACCGCAGGCGATACCTCATCAAATACCTTCGGGATTTTATCAAGCTCCAATTGGTTAAAAGGAATTAGGCCTTCCGCTTTACGTGAATATCGAGTGCCCACATAATCGATACTCTTTTCTTTACACAGTTGAACAAACTGCTGCCCGATCAGTCCATTAGCTCCTAAGATTAAGTATTTCATGATATATACGTTTGTTTATTTACTTTTACCAGTACCGAAACGCCAGATCGTGGAATGATGCATTTAAAATCCGAAGTACGAAATTCGAAATCGCGCAGAGACCAAACAAATCCAAAATTCAAATGTTCAAAATTCAAAACAAAGAAGGTATGACGTTCAGATAGTTGAGGTTTTGTTTTGGTCATTGTAATTTGGAATTTGGAATTTGTTTGTAATTTGGAATTTGGGATTTGGAATTTTCTTTTATCACTTATCTTTCCTTTTCCAATCATAAGGAATACTAACATCGTGGGGATCACACCGCCTGGTTTCCGCTTCGTCATGGGGTTTATCGATCACATTACAAACCAATGCCGGTTCGGTTCCCATGCATTTGAATCCATTCCATATGCCAGGTGGAACAGTAACCCGCACGTAATTCTGATCCCCCATGAATATCTCCTGGATAAATCCTTTGCTAGGGGATCCTTCTCGTTCATCATAAAGAACAAATTTAATCATCCCTTTTAATACGACATAATTGAGGGTAACATTCTCATGATAATGCCATCCCTTAACCACGCCGGGGTAGATGCTGCTGCAGTAGACTTCACCAAAGCCTTTAAACTCCTCATCTGTGGCTTTCATGATGTGCATTACCGTTCCCCGTTCGTCCGGGAACCGCTTTAGCGGTTTTATAATAACGCCGTCGATCGGTTTTATTTCGCCCATTGGATTCCCCTTTCCAGTGCTTTTTTTGTATAGTCATGGATTTGTTTTATACCAAAATCGTATAAAGGTTCATTGTTTACAAATTTCTTATACCATTGAACCGTAAACTCAATGGTTTCATCCAGGGATAGTGTGGGGCGCCACTGGAGGCGGTACCGGGCCTTGGAAATGTCCAGGCTCAACAGCGTGGCTTCATGAAATTCTGCACTGTCGGAGATGTCTTCAATTGAACCGCTGCCCCAGGCTTTAATTATTTTCTCTGTCAGGGTTTGCACCGGTACAATGGTAGAAATTTCAGGCCCGAAATTCCAGCCGGAAGTCAGGTCACCTTCCAAAGCCATTCGCACGCCCAGCCACAGGTAACCGGATAACGGTTCCAGTACAAATTGCCAGGGACGGGTAGCTTTGGGGCTTCGCAATTCCACGGGGTTATTTTCCATTAACGCCCGGATAATGTCCGGTACGATTCGTTTTTCCGACCAGTCACCGCCGCCGATTACATTTCCTGCACGCGTTGAGGCAACCACCGGTGAGTACGAATCCGAACCGGAAGCTCTAAAAAAGGATTCCCTATAGGATTGAATGGCCATTTCCGCACAAGCCTTGGACGCGCCGTACGGGTCCAATCCACCCAGCTCATCCGTCTCCCGGTAACCCCAGTCCCATTCTAAATTTTTGTAACATTTATCACTGGTAATCATTACAGCCATTTCTATAGAAGGCGTATAACGAATGGCTTCCAATACATGCACCGTACCCATCAGGTTCGTTCTAAAGGTATCCACCGGGTTATCAAAGGATTTCTTTACCAGGGCCTGGGCCGCCAGGTGAAACACCATCTGCGGTTGAATCTCTCCGAAACGTGTAACCAGTTTTTCCTTTTCCGTAATATCGCAGATGTGGTGATTAATTTTATTCTTTAGACCGGTGACCACGAAATTATCATCAGGAGTTTTGGGTTCCAATGCAACCCCGTGAACCTCTGCCCCTAACTGGGTCAACCACAACGCCAGCCATGAGCCTTTGAAACCCGTATGACCGGTGACCAGGACCCGTTTGCCTTTGTAAATATTCTTAAATGACATTAGTTTTTCTCCTATTCCTCACCACAATTTCCAAATGGCTTTGTTTTCATTCCATAATTTGTTTAAATGGTTTAAATCGCGTTCGGTATCCACGCATTCCCAGAAACCATGGTGCTCATAAACCATGATTTCCCTTTGCTTAGCCAGGTCTTCCAGCACACCAAACTCAAAATCACAGCCTTTATCCGGTGTCAGAGAGGATAACAATGCGTTATTAAATACCATAAATCCACCATTGATTAAACCGGAAGATATTTGCGGTTTTTCTTCGAAAGAAAGCACCTGGCGGTCTTTAATAACCAATTCACCAAACCGGGACGGCGGCCGGACCCCGGTAAGGGTCAGGATTTTGCCGTGGGATTGATGGAACTCCAGTAATTCCTTGATGTTGACATCTGCCACGCCATCCCCATAGGTTAGCATATTAATGTCTCCTTCCAGGTAGGGTTCCGCCCGCTTAATGCGTCCTCCCTTGAGGGTATCGATACCAGTATCCACCAGCGTAACCGTCCAGTTTTCCACGTTGTTTTTATCCCCAAAACTCAAGCTGTTATCCGCCAGGTTAATGGTGAAATCATTGTTCATTATATGATAATGGAAAAAGTATTCTTTGATTTTAACTCCCTGGTAACCCAGGAGTATAACAAACTCGTTAAAGCCAAAATGAGAGTAAATTTTCATAATATGCCACAAAATCGGTTTACCCCCAATGGTCACCATGGGTTTGGGAATATTCTCTGTAATATTCCCCAACCGCGACCCATAACCACCTGCAAGTATTAATGTCTTCATAATACCTTCTCTTTTTCTTTCTCTGTGTTCTCTGTGGCTCTGTGGTAAAAAAATAAAACCACAGAGACACGGAGATCACGGAGATTTATTTTTTTAGTTTATCCTTAACATATTTCCGTGCGTATGCTTTGTTGAAATTCTTCAACAGCCACAGGGCTTTGCGCAACGACCAACCTTTGCGCCGGCCTTGATACACAAACCGCAGCATGTCAAAGACTTGCTTATAATAATCAAAAACCGAATAATCTTCATAAAATTTATGAATCCATTCCTCAGCTTCAGCCTCATTCCCACCCCGGTATTCCAGCTCTATGCGTTTCATAATATCTTCGATAAAATAATGAGGATTGACATCACCACCAAAACCTTCAAGCAGCAGCAGGTCGCTTCTTGTTACTGCGGCCTTACCTTCTAAAAGAGAGCGGATAAACAATGACTGCAAATGCCAACGAATGATCTTTCCAGGGAAGTAACCAAGTAATGTTCTAAATTCAGACACACTGATCAACCGGTTAAATAGTTTTTTAAGTAAGGATACAATCTCGCCTTCTGGCAATTCGGTTGCAAGTTGCTTTGCCCGTTCAGTATGCCCCAGGAAGGCATACAAGGTTGAAATATAGATTCTTTTTGTTTCGTTAACACGTTCAGTTACTTTTTTATTCAATGCAGTGGAAAACAGCTCGTTTACCTTCTTTAAAGCCTCCTGCTGAGTCAATGGAAAGTGAATGTTCAATATTTTCTGATAATCTTGCTTTTGTCCCCGGGAATAATGTTCCAGTATCCGGTTAAATTCCAGGGCTGAGTTGGCAATAATGGGATCCATAGTTCCATGAAAAATGGTTTTTAGACCGGCGGGAATAACGATTACCGGTTTGTCTTGAAGCATTGCCAGGAGTGTCACCTGGGAATTGCCCCGATTCACCACCACGTCTGCCCTGGCCAGCAAAGGTTCAATAGGATATTTAGGGTTCAGGAGCACCGCATCCGGCACCTGCTTGCGGATATCCTCCAAACCGGACTCCGTTTCAATGGGATGCGGTTTGATCAACAACCGGTAATCCTCCGGTAAACCGGCGGATACGATTTCCAATATCTTCTGACGGACTCTCCGGGTTTCAAGACTTACTATGTCCTGTTCTTTCAGGGAACCCAATACCAACAAACAATACTTCTTCTCACTTTCACCAGTGATCTGATATTGTTTTTTGCTGTCATTTTCTCCCTTGCGTTTCGATGCCAAAGCAGCTTCCTTATTAAAAAACGGCCACCCGGTCACCATTACCGCATCTTCCGAAAGTCCCAGCTCCATGAATTTTTCTTTTTCTACCTGGGAAGGCACACCCAGATAATCCAGGGGTAAAAAGTAGTGGTTGATAATCCCGTCATTCAGGGCCAATTGGTTGACTTCTTCAATGGCGATCACCGGGATATTTCGCTTAGCTGCTTCATCCACCAGGTGAAGCCGGAATGGATTGGGATAAGCCATGGATAAAAACAGGATATCGATATGTTCTTGCCACACCTTCTCCGGCACCTGGTCATTCTCAACAGGCACGTGGTCTTCCGGCTCAATATTATCCAATACTTCCGCTGCTTTTTCTTTTACCCAGGGTTCCACGATCACCTGGAATTTGAAACCGGGCAAATTCTTTTTCAAAATTTCCAGGTTTCTATAATGAACGATCCCTGTAGGATAGAATAAAACAATTTTATCCGTGTTCATCTGTGACTAATATCTTCCTAACAGCTTTTTAATCTTGTATTTGATCTTATCCCCTAGGGTGATTCTCTCACTCTGCCACTCCTCCTGGCTCACCACCCCGCGAAAGGCATGCTCTTCCTGGTTGTACTGGTTTTCCTTTAAAAATTCCTCCAGGTTATCCAATGCTTCTTTCATGCCGTTGGTAAATTCTCGGAAGGTTTCAAAATTCATCACCAGGCGGTAATCCCTGAAATGAATATGAATGGAATCGATGACCTTTTCTTCCTGCAATTCGATTTGCAGGCGATTGGGAAAATATTTACTTTCATGGGGTTTGGGACTCTTTTGCAGCGGCGTGGTCTGGCGCTTGATACCACCCGCCACCAGCAGCCCGTCAAATACCTCTTGTTCGTTATAATCCGGATGTTTTTTTAAATATTTTTTCACCTCTTTGGCACTTTCTCGGATAACGTCTGTGAATTCAAAAAATTCCTCTACTCCGAACATCAGGCGGATTTCCCTGAAATGAATATGCACATTCTCCGACAAATCCACAAAAAGCCTGGAATTGTGCAGCTCTCGTTCCGGCAATTCCCGTTCGCATAATACCTTTTTTATCGCACCCATTTCAGCTCCTTATATCTTTAAACCTTCATCTCCTTCGTGCCTTCGTGGTTTAAATATTTTTTTAAGAAATTTGTAAATTCTGAATTTGTATGTGGGTCTGTATTTATTAATAAATTTTTGCTCTTCTGCGGCGGCGGCCCAGCGGTCAAGATACCCGCTGAATTGATACCGGTATCCCGTCTTTTGATCAAACTCCTTTAAAAGCACCTCTGCCTTGCGCAGCGGTTCACTGTCTGCAAATGTACCCTCGATCACGATGCATTTTACTTTTTTCTCTCCCATGACCAGGTGCGCGTAATAGCGGTGATGACCATTGACAATATAAAAAAAGTCACCTTCCTGTACCACCACAATAGGAGGCATATATTGTTTTTCTTTTATGCATTTCTTTAAATGATCAACATACCCCTGGTCCGGCTGCCATTGGGTAAAAATATCCTCGTACCACGTTGACTTTATTTTTTTTATATCAATTGGTTTGAGGTATTTTTTCATAGGCGTGCTCATCCGTTACTTTATCGTTCCCGAACTCTTTGGTATAGCGATTGTTGGCCGCCTGGATAATCGCTTGCCATTCCAGGCCGGAATCGAAACCTTCCAGGCACCATTTTAAATACTCGCCAATCCGTTTGGCCCCCATACCATCACGGAAGGGATCGATTTGTGGGACAATATCACTGCAATCTCCAACCGAATCATCTTTACCGTCCGCATATTTTTTTATGGCAGCGATCATGGATTCACCATCTTCAAAAACTCGCCGGTTCAAACCATTATTGCTGTAAAAAAGACGTGAACCGGCACGCATGGGATTAAATACAATGGTTCGTGTCCCGGTAATCACACTCTCAAACGCAGCAGTAGAAGGAACACTCACTACCAGGTCTGAAAAAGAAGCTGCCGCTGCTGCTGAAATTTTCCACTCCGCAAGCACACACCTGCTTTTTCTTTCCAATTCTTTGACTTCATCATTGATATCCGCTAAGTTTTCCAGGACATCTGTTTTTTTGGTTTTTATGTATAAAGCAAAACGGTCATCGCCAGTCACCAGGTCGATCACGGCGCGGTATAATTGAGAGATAGACTCTCCAAAAAACACATCATTGGCAGACTCATCAAATACTGAAACCACTATTTTGCCCTGGTCTTTTAACTCGTCGAGCCGTTTATCCTTGTACGGGGAATCCGTCACATTTAATGCACCGGTTTGCACCGTAACCAGGCTGAATGAGGGCTCCGGGATTTGGGTTAAACTGTAAGGACCGGTTACAAAGCCGATATGGGTAGCGGAATTGTGAATATACGTGCAATAATCAAAGCGGATGGATCGCTCGGCCTCTACCGCCAACCCCCCGATGTCGGTAACCGCCGCATCCGGGATAAAATTAAATTCCGACGGATTGGGATTCATAAGAATACTCACCTTATTTTGAACAAGGAAATCTTTCCAGTACGCCACCTCCATTCCCATGGTCCACAATTTATCCAAAAACCACAGGGAATGTTTTTTTCTTTTTCTCAGGCATTGGAGAAAGGTTTTAATATAGAGCCAGCAAAAGGCTTTTATTTCACGTTTTAAAATCGCAGAAGGCTTCCATTGGGGAATTCCAGGTATGGATGGTTTCATTGACTGCGAAGCAATACAGGATATTTTATTTTGTTTGATCCAGGCCAGTTCTTTATCGGAAGGAGGGTATTTAGCTACCCGGAAAAAAATCAATATTCGGCCGGGATCAATGTCTGCCGCATGGTAATAAGAAAGATCGTTCCGTTGAGCTTCCAGGAGACCGGTGGCATAGGTAATCAAAATTTTACCATCTTTATGATCGTATGAATAGGCAGCCGAACGCCTGGACGTGAACAGCGATCTTAAAAGTGCCCGGACTAAGCGGAGGAATACCCGCCAACCCTGCGTAAAACCTGCACCACGGTTGCTTTTAATAATAACTTCATCCAGGATCTCCTCGAAATGCGTAACCAGGTATTTGCTCCACTGGGATGTGGGAATAATTAATATATTTTTTGTTTTTCCTTCTTCGCCCTTCTTGTAATTCTTCCACCTGGCAAAATGCGCCAGATAAACCGCTGCCCGGATATCAATGGCAATCAACATACCAATATAAGCACTGACAGCATGTAGAGGTTTTTTATTTTTAAAAAAAGCAAAGGTTTTAAAGGAGTCCATAAAGGTTTCCATTATCTTGTGTCTTAATGCCAGGATGCGGTGATAAACATCCAGGGAAATTACTTCCCCTTTATCGTTTCGCACACCGGATAAATAAAGAACCGGCCCGGCAACCGATTCCCTGGGCTTGATTTTATGAAGAGGAGGAGTAGAAACCTTTAATCGCTGGCACCATTTGATCAGCAGTGCAGCAGGTCTGGTAACCTCGATGTAAGTGAGCCCCCCTACATCTGTCTTACGAAATTTCCTGAGTATTTTAATAAATGTAAATGCCTTCAGCTTCAATACCCAGTAATTGGTCTTCATTATTCCATATCAAAAATCACTTCGCTGAATTTTCGTACACCGATTCCCTTTTTGATCCTGGGAAAATAGGTGATGGGGTTATTTTCCCATATATCCAGGGTCCATTTCACATCCTGGAAACCAAATAGGTGCCGGAAATACACGGTGCTGGAAAACCGGGGATTGATTTCAAAAGGAATGCAGCCGCGGTCCGTGCGCCTGAACTGGATATTGATGTCCAGGTAACCGCTGAAATGTAATGTACGGGCAACCTGAAGGGGAAATTCGGTAATGGCTGCATCAGATACCAGTTCCACATGTTGACTGAAACCACCGGGCGCCAGTTTCCGTTTAAACGTGATGGCATAAAAGGTTTGCCCATTACTAAACAAGCACGCCGTATATTCATCATCTTCCCCCGGCAGGTATTCCTGGATAATCACGTCCTGGCTGCGCTGCAAATAGAATTGCAGCTCTTCGTTATCATTCACTTTGAGAAGATCCTGGCTGCCGCTGCCCCGCCGTTTCTTTATAATTAAAGGAAATTCCAATTGCCCGGCGTAATCAGATGGGAGCCAGGTCCGGGGATAAGAGAGTCCCTTTTCTTTAAGAAATTCAACGGTTTTGTACTTATCCATAAAAGTTTCAATAAGATGTTTTTCATTCACGACGAAAAAAGCCGGGCATGAGTCGAATAATTCCCTGTTCTCGCTAAAAAATATAATCTCCACATCTGCCAGTGGGAAAACATAATTTATTTTTTGTTCTTCAATGGTTTTCAACAGGAAATCGGTGTATTTTTGTTCTTCTTTTACCGGTGGAGCTTGAAAGAAGGCATCTACATCTCCCCGGCCCGCAGCATAGGGGTTCATGTCGCAGCCCACGATATAGGTGCTGTAAGTACAACCCCTCAGGCATTTGATGACACTCTGGCCAAGGTCCCCGCCCACGGCTGTTACCAGGATGTTTAGTGTTTTCATTGTT
Organism: Candidatus Aminicenantota bacterium; assembly: GCA_011772425.1. Taxonomy (GTDB): domain Bacteria; phylum Acidobacteriota; class Aminicenantia; order UBA2199; family UBA2199; genus JAKAGC01. The sequence goes on along the minus strand of WVZO01000001.1, from coordinate 23,275 downwards.
TAATACGATGTAATACGTCTATTAAATAGGCATTGGTTTCCTTCCGTCTCTTGATGTCTTCTATCAATGCATTCACATTGTAGTTTACCCGTTTGACTTCCAGTTTTTCGCTTCGGGCATCATAGACAGCATAAGACGGCCATCCACCGTCCCGGGGTTGACCCACAGAACCCGGATTGACAATACGAATGCGCTCTCGGATGATGTCCATGGTCCAATGGGTGTGACCCAGGAAAACAATATCATAATCAAGGGTGTCAAAACGCTGCGTCGGCGAATCCGGGTACACGTATTCCTCAAGAAAACTCCAGGGACTGCCGTGAAAACCGGCAATCCCATATCGCCCCAGGTGAAATTCCTTTGGTAAACGCTGCAAAAAATCCAGGTTTTCAGGGGTAATCGTACCCTTTAACAATTCAAAAGACAACCCGTATCTTTCCGTATACTCTTTCATCAAATTTTTATCTTCCAGGGACTTCAAAAACATGATATCGTGGTTACCGGCAAGGGCTTCCAGGTGGGGAATATCTCGTAAAATATCGATAACTTCATTCTGTTGGAAATAGTAACCGCAAATGTCTCCCAGGAAAAGATGTAAATCGCACCCTTCCTTTTTTAATTCGTTATAAACGTTTTCAAAAGCATATAAATTACCGTGTATATCAGAAAAAATTCCTATCTTCATTTTTATTATTCATCCATTTTTATATCTTTTACTGCTTCTTCAAATGTCCTTCCTGTTGGCAGTATGTGTGACAGTTCGATGATTTGATCGTGCCCGGGATGGCCCTCCCGGATTTTCGGTTTGGACCCTGGCAGCAAAACATTACAGATCGTCTCAAGAATTTCTGCTATCGTGTCTCCATAAGCCCCTCCCACCAGGTGACAGCCTTCAATGGTATTATCTAGACAATATTTAATGATATTGCATAAATCTTTCACGTAAATGTAGTTGCGTTTGATTTTGCCATCGCCGTATTGAACGGGTGGAATGCCTGCTAAAGCATCGGTAATGGCCCTGTTGATGCCCAGGTGAGATGGACCGTTTTTTCCAAAAATCCCGGAAATCCGTAAAATCGCATGCCGAATCTCCGACATTTTAATGATCTCTTCACCCAACCATTTGCTGTACAAATAATCATTTTCTGTATTCAACAAACATGCATCATTGATATAGGGGTTCCGTTCGCCAGCGATCAAAGCCGCCGAAGCAAAAACAAAATAACTGTTGCTTTTTTTCGCCCAATGAACCAACTGGGCTGTGGCTAAAATATTGGGTTGAAACAGCTCCGCTCGTGTACTGCCGTCCCAACCTACCCGCGCACCCAGGTGAACCACCGCATACACCGGTGGTAAGGTTTTAAGCACCTCCCAAAACCCCTCGTCGCAAAAATCAATCACCACTTCATTTTTTAACCCGGTTCCTCGCTGGTCCAGGGGAATCACTTCATATCCCGAACCTTGCAGTGTCCTGACTAAATGGCTTCCTGTAAAACCGTTTGCACCTGTGATAAGAACTCTTTTCATGACACCTCGTATTGATTTTTAACTTTTAAGTAATTATTTCTTTGAACTCTTTTTTTTCGTTTTACCTTCTGATTCCCTCTTCCTCCGCTTCTTTGTTTTCTTCTCCTGGGTCTCCTTTAGTATATCGTTAATCATTTCCCTGAATGCATCCGCCGCTATTTTTCTATATTCTTCCCCTCTCACTTTCTCCTTTTCCTCGTCCGGTGGAGGTTTCGGAGGCGAAAGCAGTGCCAATCGCTGATGCCTGTAAATATAGAAGAACAGGGATAATAAAAGAATTGAAGTTAAAGAGTGAAATAAAGTAATTAGGAACATCAACTGCCAATGCTCTTCGATGTTCCATGAAGAACTCTTTAAAATAAATATTAACCCAAGAAATAAATACAGCAAGGATGAAATCACCGTTAGTATTCCTAAAGGAGAAATAATAGTGGTTATTTTCCCCCTGATATAAGGCGTTTCCTGTAAAATCTTTTCGCTGCTTCCATATGAAGATACATAAGAAATATAACTGGCTATTAAAATTGCCGGAGCAATAAGAAATAGTTGTAGTACTGCTACCACGACTCCAATTTCCATTTTAATCTCCTTGGATTAAACCTGGTTATTATTTATGCCAAAATCATCCGGTCTTCATCGCTAAATAAGTTAGAAGAGTAAGGGTTCCAATTGCGCATCGGCAAATTGGTTTTATTCCTGTGATATTTTATTTGCTCAAGAATATCTTTACTGTGGAAACTCCTGATTTTCAACCGGAAGGTCTTCAAGAAAAACAGGTTATCCTTAGTATTAACTGGTTTTTCTTTTCCTTCTTTGATATTTTTACGATACAATCTATTACCTTTAAAAAAAAGTAAATCCAGGTCATATTTTTCTTTTATAAGTTTAAGCCAATTGGAAAACAATTTTTTGTATTCTTCTTTGTTTTCGAATGTCCAGATCATGGGAGTAGTGATTTCATGATGCGGCGTCTCAGCCAATCCGGACGCAGCCAGGGGAGAGTAAAGGAAATGGTAAGGAATACGATAGTCCCGCACTAAATAAAATTCAATGTGTTTTCCATATTTTTCATCTGCTAACAACTCCATTGAGGGATGCATCGACCAATAGTCATTCTTGAGTTTTTTCACCATCAGTTTTGTCCCGGCCACAGAAATAATTTTAAATTTTTGTGTCTTCTCTAACACCTTATCCAAAAATTCCTTAATCAGCGGTACAAAAGAACGGTAATTTTCAGTGTACTGCTCACCGGAGTAAATCAAAATATAAAGGTCGTTTTCATCTATTATTCTATTTACCTTCGTAAGACGGGAAACGGCTGCATAGATATTTTCAAATATCATCTCAATTTTATGCATTTCGCGATTACGAAGTATTTTGTCTGAACTCCGGTTACCACGTACAACAATTATATAAATTGAAATAAAAAGCACCACTATAAATACTGTAAAAAATAACCAGGGATAGTTACCCTCCTGGTAGTTTTTTATAAAATTTAATAAGACCTCTTTCATCTAATTTACCTCCGATAAAAAGTCTGTAAGAATATACTTTATTATATCTAAAAAAAAGAAAAAATCAATAGAAATCCATCCATCCTTTCTTATCTCACTATTCGGACTGTCTTAAACGCTTCGGCATATGACACACCAACTTTCATGCCCCACTGCTCCGCATTCAACCAAATCCCCTTTAATGAACGGGGATGCGGATACTCCCTGAGTTCCGATCGATATTTCTCCATCGCTGCCGATTTTGTATCGATTGTATCGGAAATATCAAAAAAACAATCCGGGCTGAATCCCAGCGGATAATTCCATTCCGTCGAAGATAAAACCTCAAAGGAATAAATCTCTTTAACGCTTTCACCAGCCACCGGCCGCGCCGCCGTCAGCACCGCCCGGTACGTAACCTGATGATCGATGTTCAAATCCTTTTCATAATGCGTAAATATGATATCCGGCTTTATTTTGGTTTTTGTTTTTTCAATTATTTTAACAATATCCAGCAAAGGCACACTGTCAAACCGGTTATCCGGAAAATCATGAGCAAATACCTCTTTCACACCAATGATCCCATTCGCTTCATTGATTTGCTCTTTCAACCGGGCAATTTCCGCTTCCCGTTTCTTCCGCTGCCGCGTATCATCCCTGGAGGTAATCCCTTCACCCAATATCAGGGTGTAGATTTCATTCCCCTCCCTCACCAACCGCGCAGCAGTCCCACCGCACCCCAGGATTTCATCATCCGGATGCGCAGCCACTATCAAAATTTTTTTTGCCATTTTTTTGCCTTCGGCGACCAGGGGGCTCTTTTGAAAAACCGCCCCCTGGACCCCCACAAAACTTTTTATTAGGTTAATTAAAGAACATTTTTTTTCTTCAATATTTTAATAATGTCACCCAGTTTTTCGATCTCAAACATCTCTTCAATCTCAAATTTAACTGCGAATTCTTTTTCAATCTCCATGATAAGATTCAAATGACCCACCGAATCCCAATCCGGGATATCATCAGATGTCCAATTCTCATCAATGGCGTCTCCTTCAATTAGAAAAACCTCGCGTATCACCTTCTCCAACCGCTGATCCAATCTATCACCTCTCTTTGTGATAGCTTATAGCTCATAGCTGATAGCTCATAGGAGAAATCGAAGGTATCTACAAAAGTAACTATGAGCTATGAGCCATGAGCTATGAACTATTCTTGTTTTTGGCGATCAATATCGCATAATCAATGGCATCCAGCATACTGACTTCATTGGCAGTACCCTTGCCTGCTTTTCCAAAAGCCGTACCATGATCCACAGATACCCGGATAATCGGCAGGCCAATAGTAATATTCACACCACTCACCGATGACCACACCTGCCCATCCCATAAGAAACCCATGAGCTTCACCGGGATATGCCCCTGGTCATGGTACATGGCAACGATAATATCATAAGTACCGGCCTTTCCTCTGGGATAAATGGTATCACCGGGAACCGGGCCTTCCACGTTCAGACCATCAGCCCTGGCTTGCTCAATGGCAGGGGTAATCTCTTCGATCTCTTCCCTGCCCATGATTCCCCCGTCACTGGCATGGGGATTCAATCCGCATACACCGATCCGGGGAGACTCAATCCCCAAAAGTTGACACGCTTCATACGCTTTCTGAATCGTGTTGTAAATCCGCTCTTTTTTGATCAGGTCTACCGCCTGCCGCATGGATACATGAGTGGTCACATGAATCACTCGAAGATTACCGCTGGCCAACATCATGACCGATTTAGGAGAATTGGTCAACCCTGCCAACATCTCCGTATGACCCCGGTATTTCTTGCCATAACCCCCCAGTTCAAAAGATTCTTTATTAATAGGCGCTGTAACCATCGCAGAAATTTCCCTGTCCATTGCCAGGTAAATGGCTTTCTCTATGTATTCACCTGCCGCCTTACCACAAGCCGCATCCACTTTTCCAAAGGGAATCTTTTCAATATCTAAATTTTTTAGATCATAGACATCAATCGTTCCATGAACAAAAGAAGCATCATCGATGCGTTCAATCCCGCGAACCTTCAATGAAACATTGGCGATTCTTATCGCCTCTTCCATGGCCCATTTATCACCAATCACCACCGGCTGACATTTATCGTAAATTTCCGGTCGATTTAACGCTTTAGCAATAATCTCAGACCCAATTCCCGCCGGGTCTCCCATCGTTATTCCAATAATCGGCTTCATCTACTATCCTCCAGTTTTTTAGCCACCAAGGCACTAAGACACGAAGTTTTTTTTAATATTTTCCCTTTGTGTCTTCGTGTCTTTGTGGCTATTATTAATTAACAATCTCCAGTAATTCCTCATGTATTTTGCCATTGCTGGCAACTACCTGCTTCGAATCAAGCGTGCAAGAAGTGCCGTCAAAATTAGTCACCTTGCCGCCAGCTTCTGTTACAATCACAATACCCGCGGCAATATCACAAATCTTTGTATTCACCCATATCCTACCCCCTAATTTACCCTCTGCTGTCATACATAAATCATTGGTGGCAGTTCCCAATATCCGGGTGGTAAACGCTCTTTCAATTAATTTTTTATAATATGCAAAGGATTTCTCATTCAAATGAAACTGGTTGTCAAAACTGACAATAGATTTAGAAAGCTCCGGGCTGGGAGATACCTCGATCCGTCGGTGATTAAGATAAGCACCCTGACCGTTTACCCCATAATACAGCCGGTCTTCCATAGGAAATAAAATAACTCCCATTTGAAAATCATTCCCTTCGGCCAGGCCAATAGAAACACCACTGAAAGGAAGACCGGCAATATAATTGTGCGTACCGTCCAAGGGATCGATAATCCAGTTATTCCCATCTTTATCCACATCATTGCTCTTCTCTTCCGTAATAATCCCATAACCGGGAAAGTGGGCTTCCAATACTTCCATTATAGCCTTCTGCGCCTGCATGTCCACCACGGAAACCATTTCTTTGGGCGATTTACGGATGACCCGGTACTCCCGGCCGAAATTTTTTTTCAAAATTTCACCCGCTCTCCACGCAGCCTCAATCGCTGTATCCAGCTCTTTATTTCCTTTTATCATTCTCTCTTAATTTTTTTCTCAACAACTTACCTGAATGAGTCTTAGGGATATCATTCACAATGTCCACGTATTTCGGTACCTTGGTTTTGGGCAGGTAATTGGAACAGTGAGTAATGATTTCCGCCGGTGTGATTGTCATACCATCTTTCGGTACCACAAAGCTTTTTACTTCTTCACCGAACATTTCATCAAGCACACCAATGGTAACCCCTTCTTTCACCGCAGGATGCAGCATTAACACCTCATCGATCTCACCGGGGACGATGTTAATGCCGCCTTTGATAATCAAATCCTTTTTGCGGTCCACAAAATAAAAAATACCATTTTTATCTTTATACCCCAGGTCACCCGTATGAAACCAATCATCTTTGACTACTTTGTTGTACACGGCTTCATTTTTATAATAGCCCACAAACACATTGTCCCCTTTGATTACGATTTCACCGGTCTTATTGGGACCCAATTCTTTGTCTTTGTCGTCGAAAATTTTAACTTCATTCACATCCAGGGGAACACCGATGCTGCCGGATTTCCAACCGGGAACCAATGGGTCGTCGATATGAGTGGGACCGGTTTCGGATAAACCATAAAGGTTACCTACTTTTAAATGAAACCGCTCCTGGAATTGCTCCTGTACTCCTTTTTGCAGCGGCGCGGAACCGCACCCCACAAACCGCATGGACGATACATCTTCATCGATGGGCCTGCGGTAGATATTTAAAATAGAATACAACACCGTGGGCACAACTTCCATGTATGTCACCCGGTGCTCTTCGATCAGTTTCCAGATTTTGGTGCGAATATGCCAGAACGATTCAGCCATGACAATTTTACCGCCAATATACACACAAGGCAAAAGAGAATAATTCGTAGACGCCGTATGACCCAACGGCAGCATGATCAAATGCACCTCATTCTCCGTACTGAACTTAAACCCACGACAAATCGAAGAAATATCAGCAATCATATTTTTGTGGGAAAACAACACACCCTTGGGATCAGACGTGGTGCCGGAGGAATAGTATAAACAAGCCGGGGTGTTTTCATCAATATCTACAGGCTCAGCAAAACGTCTGCCCATATCTTTAATGATCTCTTCAAATTTGCGCTCCGCTCCCACCGGGACAAAAACGATATTTTTTTTCTCATTCTCCTCAAATTCCCTTTCCTTTCGAGCATCGATAAAACTAAGCTTCGGTTCCACCAACCGGATGTTTTTTAGAATTTCTTCTTTGTGAGAAGTAAAAGGCATAGGATTGAAAATTGCCCCTACCCGGATAACAGCAAAATAGAAAAAACAATACTCCGGCGAATTCTCAATCACACCAGTAACCCGGTCACCTTTTTGAATTCCCTGCGATATCAAATAATTGGCAGTCTTTTCTACGGCCAGGTTAAACTCTTTAAAGGTATAAGCCCGTTCCGACCGGACATCAAAAATAAATACACGATGTGGGTTTTGTTTGGCATGAAAATAAATCACCTCTGAAAAATTTTTACAATCTTCAATTTGGCTTATGCTTCTCATAACTTCAATTATTTTCTAATCCTGTTAATCCCATCAATCCTATTAATCCTGGTCCTTCTCTATTAATTCAATCAATTCCCGTGACCGGGTATACAACCATACGCTGGGCACTTCCTTGTTCCCTTTACTGGGAACAACGTCTCCCAATATTAATGCGCCCTTTTCCCTTAATTCCTCGACGGCCTGTTCAATATTCTCCACCTCGAAACTTAGATGATGAAGCCCACCGCCTTTTTTTAAAAATTTGCTCACCGGCGAATCCTCACTAATAGGTTTAAGCAGCTCAATAGGAACTTCCTCCCCGTGCCCGGTATCTAACAATACCACCTCAACCTTCTGGATAGGGTCTATCACCGGCTCCCTCAAAGGCTCCAGGCCAAATGTATCCCGGTGATATTTTATGGCCTCCTCCATATCGCTAACCACTTTACCAATATGATGCAGCTTCATTTTTCTACCTTTTTCTTTTCTTCGTGTCCTTCTTTATAGGCTCCCCGCGCCGCGGGGCTTCGTGGTTTCCTTTTATATCAAAATATCTCCGTCGAATCTCCCATGGTAAAATACCAATGGGAATTGTCCAGTATTTTGTCTTTATACTTATGGTCCAAGTTGATACGCAGGATCAACGGCCGGTCGATCGTTTCTTTGAAGAATCCCCTATCAATAAAAAGTTTCTCAACCAGGGGACTGCCCCAGATCAATACCGTGATTTCATCAACGCCTTCATCGATAAAGAAATTCAAGCTGTGATCGATTAAACCGGACAGGGTTTGCTCATCATCCCGCCGGGCAAAGATATCGATAATGTGCCCCCGGAGTGTTTCCTCCTCCTTGTACAACTTCAAAACCACATAACCTTTCAACGCATCGCCGTCATAAAGAGCAAAAGGAAAATACTTCCAATCCGGCCGCTGAAGATAACGCCAGTTTAAATAAATCTTATTCCTCACTACGGCAATCTCATAATCCGGGGAGCAGGTATCCCATAATTCATCAAAGGCATTGTCAAATTCCGTTACCGGTCGAATACCCGGATTTGGAGGATTCTTTTTGAGCGCTGCTTTTTCGATTTTCCATAAATCGAAATTAACCAGGTCATTGTATTTTAAAACCACATTCTCGAATTTATGGGCCAACCTGTTGGGAAAACCCCAGGTATAGGGGATATTATTTTTTTCCAGGTCTTCCATCAGTTTCTCACCTACAAATTTCAACAGCCCCCGGTTCTGGAATTTTTTATCCACCAGCGCGCCAATCGTATGGGATGCTGTTACCACTTCGTCAAAAAGTTTCAACTTGTATGGGACGGCGGCAAAATGACCCACCAGGTGGTCCTGGTGTTCCGCGACCCAGACGAACGCATGACCTGCGGGATTCCTGTCCGTAAATTTCCAATACCAATTCTCCAATGTCCGGGGATTCCACCGCGACGGCAATTCCCTGGCGTCCAATTCCATTATTTCTTCCTCATCTCCTTTAATATAAGCTCTTATTTTCATTATAACCCCCTTTTATTATCTTCGTGTTCCTTCGTGTCCTTCGTGGCTTCAATCAATCATTTCCCAGGTGATTAAATCTTCTTTTTCGATATCTACGGCAGCTTTTCGGCCCAGGATTTGTTCAAAATACCTGGGATGGATACCGGTCCCAGGTCTTACTAATTTTAAATTCTCCCGGTTAAATACCTCGCCTTTTTTAATATCAAACCGGGCCGCTGCACTGCGGCGCACCATTTTCCGGGAACCCATTTCTTCTGTTGACAGGTTTCGACTGCAAACACCCAGGGCTTTCTCTGCCATCCGCACCCCTTTCACCAGGTCTCTCATGTCATCCGGTTCCAGCGAAAACGCATGGTCTACTCCTTTCATGTTGCGGTCCCGGGTAACATGTTTTTCAATAATGCAGGCACCCAGGGCCACCGCAGCCACATCCATGTAATTATCCGGGCTGTGGTCTGAAAATCCCACCGGTAAATCAAAGGCTTTTGCCAGCATTTCAATATTTCTTAAATTCACGGTTTCGGGTTTTGGCGGGTAACAGGAAACGCAGTGCAGTAAGGCCAATTGATCATTGCCCTGCTGCCGGATGGCATGGACGGCTTCTTCGATCTCACCCAGGTAATGCATGCCCGTGGACAATATGATAGGTTTTTTTAAAGCGGCCAGACCTTTGAGGAAATCCAGGTACGAAACATCGATGGAAGCGACTTTAAACAGCGGCGGATTAAACTGCATGATAAACTCGGCATCCTTCACCGAGTGGACAGTAGAAAAGGCCTGGAGACCTTTGGATCTGACATACTGGAACATCTCGCCGAACCATTCGCGGGGCATCAGGATTTCGTCCCTGGCGACTTCCCACCAATAGCGGTCACCGTACATATCCTCAAGATGAACATCGCGGGTGGTGATTTTGCCGCTGAATACTTCCAGGGGTTCGTAGGTCTGGAACTTTACCGCATCAAAACCCGCATCCGCGGCAATATCGATTAATTCTCTTACCACTGTTTTATCACGATTATGATTGGCACTTATCTCCGCAACAATGTACACCGGCTGCCCCGGTCCCACCAAACGTCCATCTATATTCAAACTCTTCATCTAGTTACCTCGCTCTATATAAATATATCTTCCACGGTGATTCGCTGTCTTTAAAAATTCCTTCAAATGTTAGTTGATTTTCTTTATAATTAACGATCTCCACGGCCGAGAAGATATATTCGCCGCCCAATGCTTTCAGCGCGTCGGTATTCAAAGTAAGGTTTTTTAATTTTAGATGTTGATCTCTTTTGGTGATACCGCGGGAAAATGCCATCCCCCGGAATTTATTAATGCCGTGCAGCTCTGATACCAATAAAAAACACCGTTTGGCATTGCCATCGAATCCTATACGAATGATTTCACTCTTTTCCAGTTCTTTCTCAATGATCTTTCGGAATTGATGTTTGTATTCCAAAGGATAAATGTCCGTATAGATGTCCAGGGTATAAAATCCGTTATATTGAGAAATGCCGGGATGAATACCCAGGCTCACCACCCGGTAATCTTTTTTGGGGCGATTAATATGCTGTTGGATTTTTTTAAAAAGGGATTCCGAGTAAAATTCCTTGTAAGTAAGCGAATAGGTCAGGGGGGAACCGGCAAAGGAGCTTTTAATTCCCAATAGATGACGGTATTCCCAATTGTAAAAAACAAACATAAAAACCAGTTGACCCACAATAAAAATGGCAGCCATGATTTTTCCATATTTCATCTTTGAAATAATAAGTAGTGCCAGGGCAAAAATAAGATACCACAATAACGGGTTAAACCAGAAAAACCGTGATAAATCAAACGCGTTCAGTATTTGGAATTTTTCTCTCAAAGGAACGATTCCTTTCCAGTATTTGAATCCCCACAGGATTGAGGTCGATAGGACTGCGATAACCAGTGTTGAGATGAGGCGTATATATCGTGGATTTACTTTTTCTTTTTTAATAATTTTAACGCTGCTGAAAGCAACAGCCAGTGCTGCGGCCCCTATCACAAATATATGCTGGGCTCCCACCACATTGACCCTCTCAAATAGAAAATTATGAATGGTGCGTTTGACAGATTCTGCGGTGCTCCAAATTACAGTACGGATTTCTTCGCGGAAAGAAGTGAAATCCGGGTCGATAAAGGAATACACCAGGTGGAAATGGGTAAACATATACACCACAGTTAACAACCCAAGCCCACCCAGGTAAAGGAAATTAATTTTCTTTTTCTTTAACCAGTCAACAACGAACACAATAAAAAGAACAATAGCAATGAAAAATCCCACCAGGGCCAGTTTGGAATAGAACGGGAAAATAAAGATGATGAGAAAATTCGTTAATTTTTTTTCATGCTCCAGGAGGTTCAAAAAGGCATATAAAAGAAGGGGAATTCCGGCGATGGAAATACCGCCGGCCGGATAAAAGGGTAAAAGAGCAAAACAAAGGGCCGCCCCGATGATGAGCCAATGTTGACCAATGTCTCCTGTTTTTCCTGCTTCTTCGGGTTTGATAATATGTTTCTTCAGCAATAACATCATGCCCAGCAGGGCAACCAGCCGGACCAGGAGATCATTTAAAGCAAAAGCAACAAATGGTGGAAAAATAATAAAAAGCCAGGTTAGTACATTGAAGCCGGAATCCACCCCACTCAGTGCGATACCGTTTAAAAAATTATCCAACCGGGTGTTGGGATCCAGGCTGAATGCGTTTCCGCTTTCTGACAGGACTTTGGTATGGGGGATATGGGAATCCAGGTTATCGAAAATTTTCACATGGATATCCTGTCCCTGGAAAAGATAGGGGGCCCAGAATATCCAGATAATAATTACGGCAAACAGCAGCAGTTTTTTTTCTTTTTCTTTAAAAGCCGGTTGATCGACAGCAACGGACGGTTCTTTTTTAGGGGCTGCCTTTGGCAAAAACGTTTTAAAAAGTAAAAAAAACATTCCTGCCAGGAGGACAAGAGCGCTGAAATAAGCGATCTTAAACCGGTACGAATATTCAAATCCATTCAACAGGCGTACCGCCAGCCGCTTGATAAATGCAATGACACTGCCGTGGAAAATGATTGCCAGGACAAGAAGTAAAATCACAGCAGCAGAAATAACGGCAATGGCAACCGTTGATTTCTTTAAATTCAATGTCTTCATTAACTATTTTTTATCCTGGTTTATGTAACGGATAAATTCATCATAATTCCTGATATAATCGCTTTCTTTGTAAATGTCAGAAGCGATAACCAGGAGAATGCAATTGTCGGAAAACTTATCCATGGTATGCCACAATTCGACGCCCAGGTAGATACCCACGTTGGGTTTATCCAGTACCACGGTTTGCTGGTTCGTACCGTCGTCCAGCCCGATCTCACAGGAACCGTTAATACAAAAAAGAACCTGTTCCAATTGTTTATGGGCATGTTTTCCCCGGATGGCATCAGGGTTGTTAAGGCTGTAAATATAATATACCCGTTTAATTTCAAACGGGATATGGTTGAAATTCTCCGCCACGGAGATGATACCGTCAATACCGTCAACAATGGTTTGCAGTTCAATAAGCTTTGAATTTTTTACAATGATTTCATTATCCATGACCGGTTATCCTTCTCAGCAATTTTCATTTCAAGAAACTCAGTGCTTTGACATGCTTCCGCCTTTACTCTTTCATCGGAGTTAGGGCCTGGCCTTCAAAAAGAATGTCCTTACTGCGTTTCACTTGCAAAAAACAAGAATGCAGAATACCATAAAAACCCGTTTTTTTCAAGCTAAGCGGGTTAACAGTAGATATTCTAATTTATTACTCATTACTGTTCTGTTTTAAGTGCGAAAGTGTTGCGGTCTACGCGGATAAAGGTATCTCCTTTATTCACTTTTTTTGTAATTGCAGAGACAATGGATTCTCTATCAATGATTGTTTGATAGGAATGCTTACTTAGATTTATTAGATAAAATTACTTGAAAAGCAAAGTATTTTACGGATTTAGAGGGGCGAAAAAAATTTTTTGCGGAATTTCTGCCGAAAAACAAAGTAGGCAGTAGGCAGTAGGCAGTTGGCAAGAAAGAAACGGAGAAACGGAGAAACAGAGAAAAAAAGCGCAAAAAAAGATGGTGATTTAACAAGAACGCACAGATTTTTTCAAAATCAATTGTTTTTACACTTAAAATAGTATAAAATTACAGCATGCTTAAAAATTTTGATTTACAAGCAACAAAAAGATTAAAATTTAAACAAGGAGAACTCCAATGATGGGTACTGGCAACCCTACTGATTTATTAGAGTTTGAGTCAAGTGTAAACTTTTTTTATGATAAAGTAAAAAAGGGAGACTTGAATTACTATGAGTTATTGGGAATTCCTACCAATGCTACCCACCGGGAGATCGAAGCTGCTTACAAAAAATATTCCGGGGAATTTTCTGAGGTAAAAGTGGCATCGGTATCCGACATGGAATTAAAAAAGAAAGTCAAATTCCTGGTGGACCTGGGAAAACGCGCCTATGAAATGCTCATCGATTTTGAAAAGCGGGCACAATACGAAAAGTTAGGATTCCGGGATATTGACCCTGAATCCCTGAAAGAGATCGACCCGGTTGATAAAGCCCGGGACATATACCGCAAGGCCAAAACCCTTTATAATCAGAAAAACTACTCCCTGGCATCCAAAGTTCTTGAAGAGGCCATCGGTTTTGATCCCACCAAGCCTGACTTTTATCACCTCCTGGGGCTGTGTCAAACCCAGGTTCCCGAATTAAAACGCAGTGCAGAGGTGAACCTCAAGAAAGCGGCGGAAATGGAAAAATGGAATGCGGAACACCAGGTGGCTTTGGGGATGTTGTTTTATTCGGAGCGGCTGTACAAACGGGCGGAGATGTACTTCCGCAAAGCCCTGGAACTTGAACCCAATCATACCGTGGCTTATAAGAAACTCCAGGAAATTGTCGGACCGCAATACAGCCTCATGGATAAAATCGAGAACAAACTGGGAAAACATGTTCCCACTCTCTTTAAATGGAGGAAGAAAAAGTAAAATAATTGACTATAGAAATCGATTCAAATACTTCTACCGGCTTCTTTTCTTCATAGGCGTTGATGATTTCCTGCTTTGCCTTATTGAAAAAAGGGGACATGCAAGAAAAAAGAAAAATGGCATCGAAAGGGCGCGAAGAAAAGAGTAAAAAGAGGCAGTCAAAAAAATTTACTCTATCCGTACAAGGTTCGAACTGATTTTCAAAGAGTGTTGACGTTTTTCTTATAAAGCATCAGGATCAGGCCATTTTATATTCGTAATAGTCTGATTCAATTTTTTATATGAAACATTTTTCATTGCACGAATCTTATCCGTGTACTTAATCCTGATTGCGCTAAGCTTACCATAAAATGCTTCAAACTTTTTAGCTTTTGTCAAAATTTTATTTGATTTTTCATCAAGAACTTTTACAACAGCATCAGCATCTTTTAGATCTGTCAGGCCAGATTCACTCAGGAGAAGAGTATAACGCATCATTTTATACTCTGTAGTCGTAGTTTCTTTTTTCTCATCCGTATTGAGCTCCATCCAGTTCAATGCTTGATATTTTTTATCCTGCAATATTCCAACTTCTCCAACAGGATAATCTTTATTAAATTTATCAAGCCTTTCTTCGCACAGTTTTACCAGCTTCTCTACAAAACGTTCTTTAAATGCCTCTTCCGTTATTATACCATCTCTAAAAAGCTCCTCATCTGATTTTTTGACAATTGCATCGCCATCATCAGATAATTTCTCTTCAGGACTTAAAGTTATGTCTCCATCTGATACCTTTTCTTTAAGAGTCTTGGGAACAAAAAGGTTTCCTACCAATTTATGACCTGTTGGGATACTGATATCTCCATCTTTTACTTTTTCGGAAAGGTCTTTTTCAACCAGGCCGACCCCAGTTATATGTTTAAACCCTTTTGGAGGAAAGCCTGTATCAGAAACAATTTGTATCCAGGGATTATCCGGGTTCTCTTTATTATGATTGGAAACCTTTTCTGGCAAATCCGCACAACACCCTTCTTTCATCACTCTTTCTTCAACCACAATCCCTGTATTTTTTTCGTATACATATACTTTACTTGTGCCCATTTTGAAAACCTCCTAACTTGATTATTATTAACTGATAAATATTACAAATAAATTACCTGTGTTCCGGCAGAAATCCCGCCAGAACCTGCTTTACCTGGTTTGCCTTTGCTTCCCACGGCAGGAGAGCCATTATTCAAAGCACCGGCACCACCTTCTCCACTGCCACCGTCGCCTACCGCTCCATCGGCGCCACCTAAAGATTCTACCTGGAAAGTAGACGTATCTTTTCGAACAATGATAGCAATTCTACCGCCACCGCATTGGCCACCCTGGCCGCCCTGACCGCCCTGACCTCCGCTGGCACCCCGCAAACCATTTTCACCTACCTGTCCAATTTCACCTGCGTTACCTGGTGTGCCGGGTCCTGCAATTGCTCCAATAGAATCAATTTTGCCGGTAAGAGTGAGTTATGAGCTATAACAAAGATGCTGCGGCCAGGGTTCCCGCCAGGAGAACCTGCCCCACCAGCACCGCCGTTGCCACCTCTACCGCCTGGCTTTTTTAAAGTGCCGGAACTACCTGACCAGCCACCGCCGCCGCCCCCACCTCCGCCGCCGCCACATGAAGCCCAAAGAGCGCCACTTGTGTCACCACCTTGACTACCAGAACCTCCTCCGGCACCACCTCCACTACCACCGCCCCCAGCACTACATAAGGCATGACCACCATGGCCGCTACTTCCGCTTCCTCCACTACAACCAGAACTGCCACCACTACCGCCTTCACCGCCTTTAGTATCAAAGTCTCCACCATGACCATTGCCACCTCTTCCCCCACGTCCTCCAGCGCCACCTGAAGGCGCTCCCGTTGATGAAGAATTTCTACCACCTGAACCACCCATACCACCGTAGTCACCATCCTGCCCATATGAACCTGCCTTAGGAGCTATTGCAGATCCTCCGGCTGCACCACTTGAGCCTGAAGAACCAGACGGGCGACTAAACTCTCGTCGTGCCAGGCCTCCATTACCACCGCGTCCCCCAGTACCTCCCCTATTACCTGCCGTGGCTCCACCACCATAGGCACCGCCGCCACCGCCGCCAGTACCACCTTGCCCTCCGTCACCGGCTTTAATGAGAGTCGTTGGTGCAATGGGTTGTCTTGTTAATGATTCCAGGGTCGCTTCTGCGGTATAAGTCGCGCTCTGTGCCGCCCCTGTTGAAATAGCTGCATTCATATTGTAACAAATAATTTCAGAAGTATCAGCGCCCAGTTCAGAAAATGTACCGGAAATATTACGATAAAGACCTGGTTGCAAAGTGCCGTTAGTGCCTTCAACATCCTGCAGATCACCCCTTTGGAGTTCTTTTATTTGTGGAAGTATTATCATTTTAGCTCTCCTTAATCATAATTGAACGCAAACGTACCCAGGTAATCATCCGGCCCAATACAAATAAAACTGTACATATCCCGCTTCCCATCAGCCGATGGAATTGGATCGATACCCGAAGGCCACTTCACATTGGTAAACGTATAGTGGATTCCGTTTGATTTGACTATAAGATAATATACAGTTCCCGGCACTCCGTTCAGAACAGTGATATTCCCTTCAACATTTGCTTCCCGGTAGTCCAGGTATATGACATTTGTTAATGAAAGATCAATGGCCGATGGCTTATCAGCCTTCTTGATGTTGCCAGTAAGCACTCCATCAATAGAAATATCACCTTTAATGTGTGTATGCCCAACCAGTAGTTCATCCGCATATGCTTTGGCGGCTGATTCAACATTCTCGAATTTTTGCTGCACATCGTTACTGATCTTATCAAAGGTCACGGCTCCGTTTTGGATGTGGGTGGTCTTAATACCGTCGCCGCGGTTAATGTCTTGACCGGAAGTGCCGTCTGCTTCCACTATCTTAACCGATGTCACGGTCTTATTTCCAACTTCATGGGCGGCATACCGGCGCATGGAACCATCAATGGACTCGATAGTCTTGTTTTCTCTTAACTTGACCCGGGCCAATACCAGGTTCATATCCGGGTGCTTTGGAAATTCCTCTGTGGTCCCGAGCTCCGGCACTTCTACCCATCGCTTGTGCTCGTTATCCTGACGAGGCAGTCCTTGCTGCTCATACCAATAGATAGTGATATAGTAACTCTTTCCTCCT
>WVZO01000001.1:202-5884 GCA_011772425.1 Candidatus Aminicenantota bacterium | reverse complement strand
AAGAAAGACCCCAGGTATGAAAATGCCGGGTATGCCAGTACCTCATGCCGCGGTGATACTCCTGCTCTACTCCAAAATCCGCGGCATCCAAAAACTCATTGTCAAAATATCTCAACCTCATTACATCTTTCATGTTAAAACCTCCTATAAGTTATATAGCCCCAGCTCCAGCTTCAAGCCCCAGCAGTTAGCTCAAGCCCCAGCCTAAAGCCCCAGCACAGAGCACGAATTGTAGGGGTTTGATTCATCAAACCCTTTATCGGTTCATCCTAAAATCGTGTCCTTGCCGATGGTTGAATGAACGCCAACTTTCATATAGGGCATAACCACCTCAAGCCGATAATACGTATGCGCTGGCTTTTCCCGGTCAATAATAGTCCGCAGCACGTTTTCGGTTCTCATTTTTAGTTCAAGGTCCGGTTCCGGGATAATTACCTTTACAATAAAAAAACCGGGAGGGCCCCCGCCTATAGCCGTGTCCTTGCCAACCGTCGACGTCACACCCACTTGAAAGGGCGAATACCATTCATTAATAGAAACACCGGCACCAACGTAGATTCTAAGAAATTCCTCAAGCCCCTGTTTGGTTCCCCGCTTTTTGTATAATTGAATGATTTGGGGAATCAGCTTTCGCTTAACTTCTTCGGGCCAATCTTCGGGCAATTCCAACGCCGCCCAGCCGGCCAACCAATCCAGGAACCCATAAGGAGCGGAGTCCGCATCAAAATAATCACCGATACGATCCAACAGTTGCTCAATTCCCTTATGATCCGTTTGATCATTTTGATCCGGAGACACATCATCATTTATCCCGGTTAATATCTTTTCAAAGATTTTAAGGAACCCTTCGGTAAAATCCGTTTCCCGGTAAATCTCCGGCAAATACGCTAAATAAGAACTTTGTTTATTCATTTTTTATCCTTTTTATTTTTTTAGCCACTAGCTGGCTTAGAGCGTAGGGCGTAGGGCGTAGGGCAAAGAGAAGAGAAGAAGATAAGAAGTTGAGAAGTTAAGAAGTTAAGAGAGAACTAAAAAAAGCTCTTTTAGTTTTCTCATCCTCTCATCCTCTCAACCTCTTAACTTCTTAGCTCCTTCTCTTCTTGCCAACTGGCTCCCTCCCTGCTCCATGCCCCATGCTCTATGCTCTATGCTCTACAAACCACGGCAGTTGGTTCTCCTCTAAGTAAACCCTGTCTTTCGTGTCTTTCTCACGGTTCCAGGAAATGAGTTCTGCATCGATCGTATAATCCACTCCGGCTGTCTCTTCAATGACCCGGTAGATTTCAGAAATAACCACATCCCGGCCAAAAGGCCAGCCCCGTCCATCGATGCCACCGCTAATCGGATGTAAAAATCCCCGCAGCCGCTCTTTTACCCTGACCTCTACCAGTTCCTTACCGGTATCGGCTTGCGGTTTAATCTTGAAGCGTACCGCCACATCCACGTATTTCGGTGCCACTACATGCACCCTGGTGGTGATCAACCTGCGGGTAAAAAGATAATCCTGGACCTCATTTCTCAACCCTTCCTTGAGTACAGGTTTTTCCTCTATAGAGGCTGTTTTGGGCACAATTACAACAGATATGTGGCCTGTTTCATTGCCGGTGGTGTGTTCAAGATTACGGTTCTCCAAACACCTGGCCCTGGCAACTTCTGCCGGGTTGGCTTCAATGGCAAGAGTTTCAAAATCAGGCTGCGTGATGACCCGGTACGGCTTCCAGAGATTCTCCACTGCTTTTGCCTCTGTTAATGTTGACCCTTCCTCTTCAATTAGCAGCAGAAATTTTTTATATATCTCCGGCGGTATCCGGTTAAGACGATATAACAACATCTCCCCAAGCCAGGCCAACATTTCCATAAAGGTAATGCCGGGGTCGGACAGATTGTGATCCGTCCAACCGGGCGCATAACGAGGAATATACGTTCGCAATTCCTCCACTAAATCCTCAAAACGCCTATTATCTAAGTTAGGTAATGGTATTGACATCGGTCCTCCATCATTTGTTATTTGTCATTTGTCATTAGTTACCAATCAATTGATAAATCCGAAATTCGAATATCGAAATTCGAAACAAATCCGAAATTCAAATGTTCAAATGTTCAAAACATCTTTAAAGACCTCTAATAAAGGAACTGATGCTCCTTAAGTTCTTGTTTTGAATTTTGAATTTTGGTCATTTGAATTTGTTTCGGATTTCGTGCTTCGTGCTTCGAATTTAATTCATTTCTACGTCATTTGATGCGTGACATGACACTAGCCAACCTCCTCCATTACCATATTGATACTATGTTTTCCACTGTATACCAGGGAATCAGGTTCCAGGTAAATCCGTACCGGGTTTTCCCTGTCCACATCCTTGACTATTTTTTCATCAAAGTATCCCCTAATATCACCGCACCGGATGATTATTGCATCGTGATCACGGATCACCCGGATTTTAATAGATTGGAATTTGGTGTTTTTTGGTATTGCCTTCAGGATAATAGATTTCACTTTGTTTCCCGGTGTGACCACCACACTGCCAACAGGGATATCTACATTAACGGTAATGGTTTCAAATCTTAACTCATCCCCAAAAACACCGGTTAAACACAGGCGGTCAATTAATAGTTTATCCGGGTTGTCTTTATCGATTATCCTGATGCTGTCACCTTGTTTGAAACCTTTCACAATTAGTTTGTGAGTTTCTTCTATTTCCTCGGCCAGCAGGTATTTGATGTTCCGGTCCGCGGAGGAGACTTCGCTTCCTGCGGGAAAGTAAAGGGGTATGGGTTCATTCAAAGTCAGGTTATAGATTTGGGCCGGGGCCTTGAGACGCAGGGCTTTTACAAAATCCACGCCTTCAGTGTGCTGGATCACTTCCATGACCTCGGAAAAAGGAACATCCCTGCCGAATGGCCATCCTTTGTTGTCGGGTCCCCCTTTGAGGGGATGAAAAAAGGTTTCCAGGTTGGCAATCACCTTCTCTTCTACCCTTCCGGCCTGATCGATGTTTTTGGGTACTACCCCGGCCTCTGCCCAAACCTTGATGTAATTGGGACCGGTTACGCGGACGCCGGGAGAACCGTCGGCAGCAAGGGAGACCAGGTTGCGTTCATAAAGATAACCCTCCACTTTGCCGATTAAACCTTCGGCAGGAAAGGGTTTGGGGTGGTCCAGGTCAGGAACAATGATAACAGTGACTTTTCCCGAAGTGGCCCAATCGTCGGCCGGGATACACTTGCATACGGCAATATCCGCGGGTGCTTCTTGCATCAACCATTCGAAATCTTCGGCAGTAACGGCCCGGTCCCGGTGTTTTAGCATATAAGGGCCGCGTTCTTTTATTTCTTCCAGGGTTTCCCCATCCACGCCGCCGCCGGCAGGCAATACATTGGTGACACTGTCAATATAGGGCAGGGAAGCCTTTAACTGGGTGATTTTACCACAGCCCACATTACCCTGTGCCCCGCCGCCGGTTTGGTAAACCGAACATACGATATTGTCGGTGCCAATGGGCGGCATCATACCCCTGGTGCCGTCACCAAAATAAACTTTACCTGCTGCGGGTTCCATAATGTAATGCCGGCTCCTGGGGCCGGAACCATAAAAATTATCAACTTCATGCCAGCGCACCCGGATTTCAATAATAGTTCCTTTTTCATCCCGTTCAATGACAACCGCATCTTCGCCTTCTTCTTCGACAATTTTCTCATATTCATCTTCTAAAGGCATCTCCCGCTCAACTACCCACACCTGCTGCCCCGGCAGTACCGGGGATTGACTTAATTGAAAGGTTTGATTTGCCCTGCCGTCACCGGAACCCAGGAGTTCGTCTTTTATGGTCTCCACGTTTTCCGCCCATACCGTATTCAAATAAACCCGTTCAAGTATTGGGGAGAACGGTTCTGATGCTTCGATTAAACAAACCCGCAGCCAGTAACGGTGGAAACCGAAACATTCTTTTTGGCTAAACTCCTCCGGCCCGATAAACCGTACATGGCCCGGCCTGGAAAGGTCCCGGGTTTCATCTTTCACATTCAAACGTATCCAGCCGTCACTGCCGGAGTATTCCCACATCAGGGACCGGGAGTCTCCTTCATTTTCAATCACCTGGAAAAAAAGCGCATGGGTATCATTGGAAAAAGGGGTATCAAATCCCAGGTAAAAGCCGGGGTCTTGTTTATTAAAAACCTCAAATCCTTCTTTTTCGCTGCTGGTAACTACAGTGGTACGATCGATGCCTTGTTCATTTCCAGGTTCCGGTGTAAAAGCGCTGATGAGTTTGACAGGGGTGACCACGAGATGGTCTGTTGTTTCGAAAATTTGTTCTTCCAGGTCGCGGGTTTCTTCTGTTGAGACCTGTGTGCCAGCCGGCACCCATTGGTCTGTTTTTGCCCCGTCAGACAGGAAAAATTGCAGCAGCGTCACGGCAGGTGCCGGGGGTTGGAGGCTGGCACCGATAAAGTCGAGAAAAGCCAGGAAATACTTATCTGGCACCCGGTTCAGCCGGGTAATAATGATTTCCATCAAGTGTGCAAAGAGGTAGATCAAGGCTTTTCCCGGGTCATTGGTTTTCATTTCTTTTTCGTATTCCCCGGCCTTCCATTCCGGGCAGTAGTGTTTGACCAGGGCTAAAGCCTCGCTGACTATATCTTTAAAATTGCGATCATTGATAGCCGGTGCTTTTAAGATCATTTTTTTTCTCCTTTATTTTTTTAACCACAGAGGCCTGCGGCGCAGGCAGCCATAGAAGGCGCATACGCGCCATCTAAAGGTTTCCTTACCTGAACCAAATAGCCAAGAGAACTCTTTTGCAATTGATANNTGCTGAATTTTCCTCCCTTCTGTCATCTGTATTCTCTTCTTCTAATCCTCTCACCTTCTTACCCTCTTACTTTCTGTCCACTGTCCACTGACTAACTGACTTACTGGCTTACTGACTCACTGACATACTGACATACTCCCTTTCTTATATAAAACATCTCCTCCATGTAACTGGCGTTTCCTGACCAGTCCTTTTTTGACTAGAATTTCCATGGCAGCGGTTATATTTTCAACCGGGGGTTCGCTCTCTCCCGGCTCTAACCACCATGTTTTGATGCCTTCCGGAGTATCTCCAGCCCCTGGATTTTTACGAAAATAATCCAGGATTTTTTCCGAAAGCTTTTGTTCTTCTTTAATCATTGATCTAAGCCTCCCTTTTTTAGCCACAGAGGGCACAGAGAGCACAGAGGTATTAATGAATGTCCCCTTTTTATCTTTTTTTTGTGTTTTTCGTGTATTTCGTGGGCAGTTTAGCTATTACTACTTTTGTTTCAATACTACACTTGAATCAGAAGCCACCTCTGCCAGGACCTGTAATATGTAAAACATGTTGACTTATTACCGCATTGTAAATGCTTACCGCACTGTAAGTGCCTAAAGTTTTTCAATCTCTTCTTTTGAAAGGCCGGTATATTTTGATATTTTATCTATCGGTTCTCCTTCCTTTTTCATAGTCTTTGCCATTTTAATCCTTTCCTTTTCAGCACCTTTTTCCAGTCCTTCTTCCACTCCTTCTTTCCTGGCTTTTTCCTCGTCAAGTTTGCGAACCACCCTGCGTTGGGCATCGACTTTCATCTGGTGAAGTTGTTCAGGGCTCAACCGGTCATACTCGATCAACTCCACTGCCTTTTTGATACCTTTGTTATTCAAATTAA
>WVZO01000001.1:0-160 GCA_011772425.1 Candidatus Aminicenantota bacterium | reverse complement strand
TAAATTTCAACAACCTTATCCTCCAGGTTCCTGGGGTCCAATGAAGTTATCATCACTTCATCCTTTATGGGTCTATTGTTCTTTTGATCGATTTTATAGGGAGCAGTCAACACCACGATGGCATAAACCGTTCGATCGATGCTGTATTCTTCATAGCTTT
>WVZO01000506.1:2082-32848 GCA_011772425.1 Candidatus Aminicenantota bacterium | reverse complement strand
CCGATTGGTGGAGTACAATTATAGACCCGGAGACCCGGAATGGATGAATACGGTTGCCATCCTGGAGGACAACATTGCCGATATTATCAGCGGATTAATCCGGGGAAAATCCGTAAAACCATTGTTAAAAAGAGAAGCAACCGTATGTAAATATATTGTACCCCCGGATTATCCTTACAAGCTAAATGAAGAATTGGACATTTCGCTGGATAGGGATAAAATTGCTAGGAGCCAGGTTAAGGTTTACTGGAGTTGTGGGCTCCAGGAGAACTACCGGCTAAACGTGGGCACGGAACGCGGCATTGCCCTCCTGGCTTCAGGTAATACCATCCTGGAAGCCAATCAAAAAATCGAAGAGGCCATAACCGCTGTCAATGGAAAATTTCACTATCGAAGCGACATCGGTTCCCAGAAATTAATCAAAAACAAAATCGAAGCGGTTAATAACATAACAGGGGCAGGGGATATTCAAATCCGAACCGCAAAAGAGACAGACTTTTTAGAGGTCTATGATTTTGTCTCAAGCTGTCCACCCCTGGAAAATTATGCCGAACATGTGTATAAAATTCTACTTCGTTATTTCGGCAATTCCTGTTTCATTGCCGAGATGAGAAAGCGAATTGTCGCATTTGTGCTGGGATTTATTTCCCAGACCCATGAGAAAAAAACATATTTTCTCTGGCAGATCGGTGTAATGCCTTACTTACAAGGAACCAACCTGGGAAAACAGGTCCTTAAAGAAGTCGAAAACCAGGTCAACTACCTGGAATGTCAGCGCATTGAAGTCACCATCGATCCGGAGAATATTCCCTCCCAAAAACTGTTTGAAAAAATGGGATACCGCAACATCAGCACAGAAGAAGGAGACACCGTTAAAGTCATGAACAACCTCGCGGTAAAGGATTATTATAAGCCGGGCAGGCATTTTATGATCTACCAGAAGTGGACAGCGAAATGAATCCCACATAAATCCAAATAGAGAAATTCATTAACATTTTAAAATGAAGGAGGTGACGATTACCGATATGGAAGATAATAAGAAACTTTTTGTTGCTAATCTTGCTCCTGAAGTTACCGAGGGAGAATTGGAAGAACAGTTTTCCTTTTTTGGAAGAGTTCGTTTTGTTCGGATTATAGAAGACAAACACATCGCGTTTGTCAAAATGTTCAACTCCGGGGATGCCTATGAAGCAAAAGTCGGTTTAAATGGAATCGAACTGCATGGACAACGTATCTGGGTGGAAGAAGCATACCCCAGGAAAAAGAAAACAGTATAAAATGAACATGGTAAAATGACATTAAATAACATAAATAAGGAGGTAAGTAATTGGGAAATGGACAACGGACAGGTGGAGAAAGTAACGGCTCGATGGGTCTGCCGCTTGTATTGTGATTGTCCTTACTGCGGTGCCAGTATGGAATTAAGCGGGGATGAAGAAATTGAGCAAGCATTCCTGGAACCCAACGAAGTATTACCGGAAAAATATACGGGTGAAGAGATTGCCTGTAATGAATGCATGGAATCGTTTTTACTTCATGAAAATGAGGAAAATATCACCTATTGGAAATGTTCACTTGGATGTGAATGTCCAACGTGTGGGGAATATATCGAACTGGGTGAAAGCTGGGACATCTCTGAAATCGATGAACGGGTTAAAGAAGGAGAATATGCTTTGTTTTTCGATACGGAGATGAGCTGTGTGCAATGTAAGCATACGTTTATTGTCGAAGAACCTGAAACGCTTTTAGCGCCTGACGAAGACGATGAATTGGAAGATATCTAAGAACTAATCCACGATGTACTGTCTGGATTTTTCTGTGTTTGCCCTGTATATGCGTGCCGTCCTGGGGATTGAAAAAACCCGAAAGGCGAACAATTAATAAGACTTTCACAGGTAGCGACTTTATTGATCGGGCTGGCGGCGCTGGTGATAGCGATTTCTTTCGAGAGTGTCCTGGATGCTATTTTGCAGGCCTATTCTTTTATGGTTTCCGGACTCCTTATTCCCACGCTGGGGGCTTATTTTTTGAAAAAAAACAATTCCAGTGCTGCCTTCTGGGCCATGCTGACCGGCGGCAGCACCACGATTATCATGAAAATCCTTCATTTTTTGGACCTACCTTATGGGATTGACCAGACAGTGGCAGATATCTCCGTATCTGCCGTGGTATTTTTCTTAATTCTCTTTATTTCATCCCGTATCCGAAATATGGAATAAAAACAAAAAATAAAATAGAAGCTAAGCGATTTCACCGGAATAATGAATGGTATCGTGCCCACCTTCCCGGCCCAATATCAAACCACCATCATGATTGATACCTTTAAATATCCCTTCCATTACAATGCCACTTGAAGATTCATGAAAGGAAATATTCCTGTACATCAAAAATTCACTGTACCGGTTTGCAGTTTCAACTATCTCTTCCTTCTCATTGCTCTTCAATTTCTCCAACCAATGAAAAAAAACCGTGGAAAGAAACGGATTTATTTCACCTGTATCATATTCCAAACCAGTGATTATCCGCAGCGATATGGCTTTCTCCAGAAACTCCCCGGGAAAGTCATCAAGGGTGTGATTTAAATTGATGCCAATCCCGGTTATACAAAATATTTTCTGTTCTGTGATGATATTTTCAATAAGAACCCCCGCTATTTTCTTTTCCCGGTAAAGCACATCGTTGGGCCATTTGAGCACAAATTCATCAGCGGTTATCTCTCTCAGCATCTCAATCACACTGATACCGGCAACCAAAGGCAAAAAACGCAGTTTTTGCTTCGTATCCAACAAAAAACCAAAGGAAGAATACAACCCTTTGCCTTTGGGTGACAGCCAGGTGCGCTGCTGACGACCCCGTCCACCGGTCTGAAGAGCAGACGTAACCAGAACAGGCAAGTGATCCCTTAAATCTTCATAATGATTCTTTAAGTAGTTATTGGTTGAATCACACTGAACTAGCGTAATCACTTTCAAAAACCGGGGATATTCAAACATCAAACTTGATCCTTACATTGGTGATTTCATGTGAATAGAGTGTCATACCACGGCCTTTTGCGTTTCTTCGCGTGCCTTCGGGGTCAATTATGATAAATCTTTAATGGTCTTCCGAATCTTATCTCTTTTATCGATGTTCTCCTGGAGGCTCTTTTTGAAATTGGCTACCACGGATTCCGGTGCTTTGTTTACAAAACTCTCATTAGACAGCCTTTGCTCAATACTATTGATTTGCTTTTCAATCTTTTCCACTTCCTTTTTTAACCTCGCCAGCTCATTCAACCGGTCTTCATCACTCTCAAAAGGCAAAAGGATTTCCCAATTCAGGCACACGCCTTTGAATCCCTTTCCCAACTTTGAAAAATCCGCCACGATTTCGGTTTTGACACTTTTTGTCAAAAAATCGAAATATTTTAAATTCCCGGACAGCACCTCACCCTCTTTCTTCGATTCGGTCTTAAGATAAACAGGAATCTTTTGATGGGGATCGACTTTGTTTTCCGTTCGGGTTTTCCGTGTTTCCATCACCACTTTTTTCAGCACTTCCACATTAGTAAATTCATGGGGGAAGGCTAACTCGCTGTGGAAAGCGGGAAACTCGGTTTGCAGCAAGTACTCTTTGCCGTCGCCTTTGATCCTCTGGTAAATCTCCTCGGTGATAAAAGGCATAAAGGGATGCAGCAGCTGCATCAATTTATATAAAGTAAATTTCAATGTTTTCCGGGTATCCAGGTTGTCGGCGTCGTTCTTGGAAAATTCCAGGTACCAGTCGCAGTATTCATGCCAGAAAAAATGGTACAACAGGTCAGCTGCCTCATTGATCCGGTAATTATCCATGAAATCATTGACCTTTTCAATGGTGTTGTTCAAACCATGCAATATCCATTTATCCGTATCGGTGATTTTGGTGAAATCGATATTAAAATCCTCATCACCCTTTAAACTCATGATCACATAACGGGAGGCATTCCAGATTTTGTTGGCAAAGGCTTTATATCCTTTGACCCTGTTTAAGGAGAGAGAAATATCCATACCAGGCACCGCTTGAATGGCAAGGGTGAAGCGAAGGGCATCGGAACCGTATTCATCAATGACATCCAGGGGATCGATGGCATTGTTCTTGGTTTTACTCATCTTCACCCCTTTCTCATCCCGGATTAAGCCGTTAATCAACACCTCCCGGAAAGGAATGTCTTTGCCGAAATGCATTCCCATCATGATCATACGGGCCACCCAGAAAAAGATAATGTCAAAACCCGTGGCCATCAAAGACGTAGGATAATAGACGGCAAAATCCCTGGAATTGTCCTGCCATCCCAGGGTGGTAAACGGCCACAAAGCGGAAGAAAACCAGGTATCCAGCACATCCGGGTCCTGTTCAATTTGGGACGAACCACATTTGCTGCATGTTCCCGGTTCCTCTTCTTCCACGATGACGTGAGGGCAATCGGAACAATAATAAGCCGGTATACGGTGTCCCCACCACAACTGACGAGAAATACACCAATCCTGGATGTTGTACATCCACTTAAAGTATTCCCTTTTCCATTTCTCAGGAGTGAAGATGATTTCACCTTTTTCTACTGCATCGATGGCAGGTTTGGCAATCCCGGCTGTTTTTAAGAACCACTGCCTGGAAACAAGAGGTTCCACGATGGCTTCACACCGCTGGCAGTGACCCACGTTATGAACGTAATCTTCTTCCTTTTCAATAAGGCTGCGCTCATGCAAATCCGCCACCACCTGTTTCCGGCATTCCATCCGGTCCAGTCCCTGGTATTTGGGGGGAACTTCCCCGGTCATTCGCCCCAGTCTGTCGATCACCACAACCTTTCCCAGGTTATATTTTTCGGCGATTTTAAAGTCCAATGGGTCATGGGCCGGTGTAATCTTCACCCCTCCGGTACCAAACTCCTTACTGACATCCTCATCCGCAATAACCGGGATGATTCTTTCTGCCAGCGGCAGTATCAATTCCTCACCAATGAGGTCCTTGTATCGTTCATCTTCCGGGTTCACCGCCACCGCCACATCACCCAACATGGTTTCAGGCCGGGTGGTAGCCACCACCACATACGTGCCCTCTCTATTTTTTAACGGATATTTAATGTAGGTTAATTTTCCATTGAGTTCTTTATGCTCCACTTCAAGATCCGAAAGAACGGTCTGGCATGACGGACAGGCATTCACCATATACGTTCCCTGGTAAATTTCCCCCTCTTTGTACAATTGCACAAAAACTTTGGTCACCGCTTTCCTCAACTCGTCGCTGAGGGTGAATCTCTTGCGGCTCCAGTCAAGCGCCAGCCCCAGTCGGTTTATCTGCTGGATAATTCGTTCTTCCGACTTCTCTTTCCAATCCCAGACTATTTCAAGGAACTTCTCCCTTCCCAGGTCCTCTTTTGCCAGCCCTTTCTCCTGTTTCAGGTATCTTTCCACCACCATCTGGGTGGCAATCCCGGCATGATCCAGACCGGGAAGCCATAACGCATTAAATTCCTGCATTTTCTTTCGCCTGAAAATGACATCCGGAATGGTAAAAGCAAGAGCATGGCCCATATGAAGTGTACCAGTTACATTGGGAGGTGGTAAAATCATTGAGAAAGGGGGATCCTTCGACTCATTGTCCGCTTTGAACAGCTCATTTTCTGTCCAAATTCTATACCAATTCTTTTCTGTCTCTTTGAAATTGTAAGCTTTTTCCATGGGCATAATCTTCACCTCGTGTGCTCTGAGTAATTCTTTTAACTCTTAACAATTATCACTTACCGGTTCAACGGCAAGATTCTTTGGTTGACCAGCACTGGCGGAACAGGCAATATGTAAAACAGGTCGTCTTTAAACCGCACTGGTAGTGCTTATTTATCAAAGGACTTTTCTGCTTCTGATTTCAGTGCCTCAATTTCCTTTTTTATAATTTTCTCTGCTATGGGGGGAACAATTTCCCACAACATCTCTTTTATGGCACTGGTCATTTTATCTTCAACCCGACGAAGAATCTCTTCCTCTTTGGCTTCAGCAATGCCCACGGTGCTAACAGCAGGTTCCGGTGTTTCCAGTTCTCCAGGTACCGGTGCCCCGGCTTCCTCCATTTTAAGTGGTGTTTCCTTTTCGGTTTCCATGGGAGGCACTTCATATTCCCTGGCATCCTGGAAATCTGTAAGTTCGGCTTCAGGTTCAGGTTCTTTTTCCTTATCCGCTATTTCCAGTTTCCTGGTGCCAAATGATTCTGCTGCCTGCACCTGGTCCTCTTCAACAGCAGCAGCGGGCTGCGATTCCAAGTCTAAGTCTACGTCCATCATACCTGCTGTTCCTGTTTCTTGCTCGTATTTTATTTCCGGCATTTCCTCCTGTGCGAAAAGACTTTCTTCCTCTTCTTTGGAAGTCTTAAAAGATGGGGTTTCTGAAACAGGAGCAGGTTCCTGTTGGGCTTCTTCGCTTCCAGGTCCAAAAGCAAAAAGATCATCCTCTGCACTTACTTCAGTACCTTCGCTTACCGGTTCCTCTTGGATGGTACCGGTACTCACACTTACACCGGGTTCGGGTTCGGGTTCCGATACCATCGGCATTTGTTCAAAACTTTCAACACCTTCAAGGCCTTCCTCTGTACCCATATCCTCACCGACTAAGACAGCATCCGGAGAATCCAGTTTCGACTCCGGGAACATCTCGGATGTATCATCGGGCGCTTCGGCCTCCTCTTTATCCACAACCGCCAACTCTCCTTCCGGGGCTATTTCTTGTTTTTGCCGATCCTTGATATCTTTCTTTATATTCATTTCTTCAACTGTTAAGGAACCAATATCCAACTCCCTTTCCTGCAACTCGATGTTCCTTTTTATATTTAACTCTTCCTCAGTTAAACTGTCTGTACTCTCTTGCTCTTGAACCTGGGCGCCCGCCATATCTTCTGCAAAGGGGTTTATCTCCGCATCCTTATCATCACCGGGAGTAATCGTATCTTCTTTTTCAGGCTGAGCCCGGGTAATTTCTTCCGAAGGTAAAATTTCTTCTTCGGAATAAGGACCGGGTGTCCGCCCCAGATCCTCATCCCCAAGCACTTTCTCTGAGTCAATCTCACTTTTAATGTCTGAAAAACTGATCTCTCCCTCACCACCAGGCATGGCACTGATCTCAGCTAAATCTTCGGGCAAAGACGATGGAATTTCATCCGGCATCGCTGGAGGGACCTGAGCATCCACATTATCCAAAAGCTTTTTTATGTTGGATACCAGCGCATTGGAATCAAAAGGCTTGGTAATAATATCAACATACCGAAGGTCCTTTAATATTCTCTCATCGATGGGTTCAAACCCACCTTTTAATAAAAAGACACTGGTATGTTTTAGACTTTCGGTTTCCTGGACAAACTTGCAAACATCATATCCGCTGAACTCAGGAAGCTTAATATCCACAAGAACAACATTCGGCTGCAATTCAAGTAACTTCTCCCGTAAATTGAGACTGTTCTCAAACGTGACCAATTCTATATCTTTCTCCTCGGAAAAAGACAATTCGACAATCCGGCGTATGGTGTAGCTGCTGTCTGCCAGGACAATTGTCTTTTTGCTCATTGTACCGTTCCTCCTTTTTTTTCGCTATATATTTAACATTTTTCCTAGGTTTATGTCAAGGAAAATGTGCTATAATTATTTTTTTTTCGTTTATTTCTGGCAATTTCCCATTTACCGGATTGAAAAAAAACGATTTCGCGCTAATTTTTTTTAATGAAAATGGTCAATGGGCTTGACTTTTCCTGTTAAATAATGTATTAATATATTTCACGTTTATGTAGCATTAAAAAACAAGTAAATTATTGGCAGCCAGGAAAATGAGGAAGAAAGAGAAAAACTACTCAATTATCATTGTAACAGGCGCCACCTCCACCAACAAGGAATTCAATATATCCTCCAAACTTATCAAGAATTCCATCATTGCATTCATCGTCCTGTTATTGGTGTTTGGATTTATTATCTTCGATTATCTTACCATTTCCTTCGACAAAGAGAAGATGAAACGATTGGAAAGAGACAATGCTGAAAAGGCGGAACTCATTACTGAATTAAGTTCAACCATCGAAGATATCCAGGCCAAATTAAAAAATATGGCTATTTATAAAGACAGAATTTCTATCGCCATGGGGTTAACATCTCCCAACGCCCTGAAAGAGGTGGGAACAGGTGGTCCTATTGACAATTTCACCAATGATATTGAATCGCCCAACAGCAAAGTGCTCAACAAAAAAGGAAAAATCCCAAACCAACCATTAAAAAACCCGCAACCCAAACAGCCAGCCGAAGACATATTAAAACGTACACAAGTGATCCAAAAAGAAGCGGCAAGAATTGAAAGTACACTGAAATTTATCGAAAGCGTCATGAAGGAACAAAAGGTCAGGCTGGCATCCACCCCTTCTATCTGGCCCACCAAAGGGTATTTAACTTCTCCCTTCGGTTATCGTATTCATCCCTTTACCGGTAAACGAAGTTTTCATAACGGACAGGACATCGCTACACAATACGGCAATAAAGTGCTTGCTACTGCCGACGGTGTGGTGTTGGTGGCAGAACGCCGGGATTATTATGGTAGATTATTGATCATTGATCACGGGTTTGGGTTTAACACCTGGTATGGACATCTGGCTTCATTTGCTGTCAAGGAAGGTGACAGAGTGCAGCGGCACCAGGTCATCGGCTATGTGGGCAACTCCGGAAGAAGCAATGCCCCACATATCCACTATGAAGTCAGATACCTGGGAAAACCCCAGAATCCAATGAATTTCATTATCGACTGAGTCCTTTTTAAAAACTGCCAGGGACACGACGAGCACGAGGAACACACCAGGAGACTGTCCGAGAATTAAATACAGACGTAGGGGTTTGATTTATCAAACCCTGGAATGAAACGTCGATTGAAGGGCTTGATGAATCAAGCCCCTACATCCTTTGCGTCGCTCACTAGTGATTGGAATGATGGGAAAATTAAGAGATAAATTAAATCATTTAGAGAAAGATAAAATCAAAAAAAAATGGGAATCCATCGATTCTCAAAAGGGATTGTCCACCCGGGAAAAACTTGAAAAACTGGTGAACCTCTCCCTTAAAAGAAAAAAAACCCAACAGCAAGCAAAACAAGCCAGAACGCCAACGGACCGGGAAACACCGGAGCCAAACTTCCAGGAAATGGTCAGGGAGGAACCGGGCAAAACAACTCTTATTCGTGAATTTTCTTACCCACTGGATTTGCTATTTGGGAAATTTAAACTGGAGGAATGGAAACGTATTTCCTCTCACCAATTGGCCATGCTTTTCGGAGATGAAGATTGCCAGGATGTTTCCCTTTCGCCGCTGAAGTTGCTTTTTCTCGATACTGAGACCACCGGTCTTGCAGGTGGAACCGGGACCATCCCTTTTATGTTGGGATTTGGATTTTTTGACCAGGACACAGATGCGGATTCGTTCCGGGTAAAAATATTTATTTTAAACGACCTATACAAAGAAGATGCCTTTTTGGCTGAAGTGGATCGCTTCCTGGAAAGCAGGGAATTTTCCGGTACGGTTACCTATAATGGGAAGAGTTTTGACTTCCCATTATTGGAAGCCAGGTACATATTGCAGCGAAAACGATTTCCCCTGTTAAAACGTCCCCACCTGGATTTTCTTTTCCCTGCCAGGACCCTGTGGAAACACACCTTTGATTCCCGGAAGCTGGGGCACCTGGGGGATACGCTGCTGGGAATCTCCAGGGATGATGATGTGGACCCCAACCAGATTCCTTCGCTGTATTTCAACTATTTAAGAAGCAAATCTTTTTTTATGCTGCAAAAAGTGGTGGAGCACAATGCCATGGACCTGGTGGGCCTGGCAGCCCTTGTACTACTGGCTGTGAAATACCAGGAGAATATCACCTATGCGGAGGATGAAGGTGAAATCCTGGGAATCGCCAAACTGTACGAAAAATATGGAGACCTGGAAAAAGCCCAACAATTGTACGAGAATCTAAAGCAGTGCGCGGTCCGGGAAGATATCCTTGCCAAAGCGGTAAAAGGATTGGCTGTATTGAAAAAGAAAAAGAAACTTTACCAGGAAGCGTCAGAATTGTGGCAAATGTTGGCTGATTCCAGTGATCACCGGGCAGTAAGGGAGCTGTCGATTCACCTTGAACATCGTGAAAAAAACTATGTAAAAGCGCTGGAATATGTGCAAAAGGCATTGGCTGCTGTTGATTTAACCGAAATCCAGAGGCAGGACTTTGAAAAACGCTGGAACCGGATCAATAAAAAAATAAAAGCCCTGGAGAAAGAAGATGAAAAACCTTGACAATAAACGATAAATAGAGTATTATTTACACCCTATGAAATCTAAATTAAGGAAGGTGATATATATTGGCGTACGTAGAAGTAAATAGTGGTGAGTCGTTCGAGAGCGCATTGAGACGCTTTAAGAGAAAAGTACAACAGGAAGCGATCATAAAGGAAATCAAAAAGCATTCTGTTTATTTGAAGCCGGGAGAGCGGAAACGGTTAAAAATTGCCCAGGCTCAGAAAAGAATGCGCAAAAGAATGCGCCGCGAATATTCCGAGTTGTAGATCGTAAAGCAATTTTTTTTGCCAACTGTCAACTGCCAACTGAAAACGTACCGGGGCGTAGCGCAGCCTGGTAGCGCATCGGTTTTGGGAACCGAGGGTCGGAGGTTCGAATCCTCTCGCCCCGATTTTAAATACTCAAGCACGCACCCGTAGCTCAACTGGATAGAGCAGCTGACTTCTAATCAGCAGGTTGGGGGTTCGAGTCGCCCCGGGTGTGCTTTTTCATATCAGAAGATTTTTCCCGGATTTAAAAGGTTTTCCGGGTCAAAGGCGCGTTTGACACGTTTGAATATTTCTATTTCCCTATCGCTAAACTGGTATTTCATAAACGCTTTTTTGGTGATTCCTACTCCATGCTCACCGGTTATGGAACCCTTCACAGAGATCACATAACGGAAAATTTTATCCAGGGCTATTTCCGTGCGTTTCATTTCATCTTCATCATCCGGGTCTACCATCACATTGGTATGAATATTCCCGTCACCGAAATGACCGAACAGGATAATGGTTAGCCCGTACTCTTTTGCCGTGTTATTAATGAATTCCACTGCTTCCACTATTTTTCCAATGGGCACCACAATATCTTCGTTGATTTTTTTCGGTTTATATTTTGAAATCGCCGGTGATATATTTCGCCGGATACTCCAGAGTTCTTCTATCTCTGCCTCGGTTTCCGCTGCTTTATAATCCAGTACCTGAGAGTCCTTAACCAACCGGGATAACCGTTGGGCCCTTTCTTCCACGTCCCCTTTATTTCCATCCAGCTCAACCAGCACCGCTGCTTTGAGATTGCTATTTTTGGGCAACTTAAGATAATCGAAAACAGCGGCAATGGAGCTTTCATCCATGAACTCCAGGACCGACGGACCGATATTTTCTTTGATCATTTGATTAATAAATTCCGCTCCTTTTCCCAGGGAAGCAAAATCCAAACGAAATAACCGCCGGTATGGGGGCAAAGGTATCAGTCGCAAAATTATCTTTGAAATCACAGCCAGTGTACCTTCGGAGCCGATTAACAGGGATTTGATATTGTAACCCGCCACATCTTTAATCACATGGGAGCCCACGTTGATCTTTCCACCATCGATTAAAAACGCTTCAAGTCCCAGTACATAATTTCCGGTTACCCCGTATTTGAAACACCGAAGTCCACCGGCATTCTCAGCCACATTGCCGCCGATGGTAGAGGTCTTTAAACTGGCCGGATCAGGCGGGTAGAAGAGTCCTTTTTTTTCAACCTCCTGCTGCAGGTTGTAGGTTACTACACCCGGTTGCACCTCTGCGTAGAAATTTTCCGTATCGATGCACAGGATTTTGTTCATTTTTGTAAACACTAAAGCGATTCCGCCTTGTATAGGAACCGAGCCGCCGGAATATCCCACCCCTGCTCCACGTGGAGTAATGGGAATTTTGTGTTCATAAGCGATCCTAAGGGTATGGCGGATATCCTCTTCACATCCCGGGAACACCACCAACTCCGGCAGGGACTCTTTCCCCGCCGCATCGTAGGAATAGGTAACCAGGTATTCCTTTTGACTGAATACTTTTTCTTTTCCCAGGAGCTTTTCTAATTGCTTTTTTACTTTTTTATGCATCATTTCAAATTATTATAGGGTAATCGCTGCCAACGGTCAAGCAAAAAATAAACCTTCAAACTATTGACAAATTAATCCTTCTTATATATCATATTAAATTAACGAGTAAAGTAAAATGAATGGGAAAGAAGACGGTTTTAAAAAATTTGTGACTCAATACAAGAAAGACGACGTCATATATAAGAAAGGCGACGATCAAGTGCATTTCTTTATCATCAACAAAGGCAAAGTGCATATTAAAGTTGAAGAGAGCGATACCATCTTAGTTGCCCTGACAAAAGGCGATTTCTTTGGAGAGGAATCATTAAATGAAGGCCAACCGGCTGCGTACACGGTAGAGGTGGTAGAGGATTCCGACATCATTAAAATCCCCTATAATGATCTTACCGATATGATGAAAAAAAACACCGCCATCTCTTTAAAGATACTGAAGAAACTCTCGGAAAAAAGTTTGAAGATGTTGGAACATACCCTTAATATGACTAAAACCGTGGCTGCTCCTAAAAAGAAAGTGGTAAAACCCACAGCTGCCGCCGTGGAAGAAGAGGAATCCGAACCTTTGGATGAGGATGTTAAGGCATACCTGGTAATCAAGCGCTCCAACCGCATCGTGCAATTGACCAAAAAGCATACTTACCTGGGACGCAGGGATTATACTACAGGTTTCATTCCTGATGTTGACCTTACCAAAGAAGACGAAGAAAAATATATCTCACGCAAACATTCGAAGATATCTTACATCGATGAGAAATTTTATGTGTCAGAGGAACCGGGTGCTGTGAACGGTACCTTTCTTAATGGTACCAAACTGGCCACCGGTGTCAAACATGACCTCAAAAACGAAGATGAAATTACCCTCTGTCATCTGGATATCGTTTTCAAGTATTGAAGCAGTTTTTAAAGTTTCTCTTGAGCAAAGAACCCATTTCTGATACAATGATTATTCATTGAAAGGCTTACCTTTTTACCGCATTGTAAATACCTTCGTGGCCCTTCGCGGCTAAACACGAATAAGGAGGAAGTAGTGACGATGAAACAAAACAAACCAGGGATAATATTTCTATCACTAGTTATAGTCTCATTGATGTGTTTGTGTTTATGCATCTTTACAGGGTGCAGCAGCACACCGGCTGTTCCCCGGGCAATTAAAAACATCGAGGTTTTTGCCAAACTCTATGGGTATGTGAAGTACTTTCATCCCGCAGATGAGGCCGATAAAATCGATTGGGAACGGTTTGCCATCTACGGTGTTAAACGCGTGGAACCGGCTAAAAACAGCACTGAATTAAAAAAAATCCTGGAAGAATTGTTTCTACCAATCGCCCCGGCGATTGTTATTTATCACTCCAAAGAAAACGTGCCCTTTTCAGTATCCCGGATCACCCCCGCAGATACCACCGGCATGAAATTGATAACCTGGCAGCATTACGGCGTGAGATTAAACAGAACAGGCAGGACTTACGAAAGCATCCGCCTCCACAGGAAGGTGAAATACGCCGGGGATTACGGTTACCTGATCCAGGAAATGGATGCTGCTCCTCTCAGGGGTAAAGAGTTCATATTTAAAGCAGCAGTCAAGGCCGAAAGGTGTAATGGACACCTGTGGTTCCGGGTCTATCGTTCCAATCAAGAAACCGCTTTCTTTGATTACATGGGCGATCGGCCCATCCAGGCCCATACCTGGAAAACCTATGAAATCAAAGGAACCATTGCTGACGATGCGGCAAGAATCACCTTTGGTAGTTATCTCCCGGGAATCGGTAAAATCCTTGTAGATGATTTTCAGTTCGTGGTAAAAGAGGGTGACCAGTGGAAACCCGTGGAAATTAAAAATGCCGGTTTCGAAGAAAACACTGAAGGGGAAAAACCTCAAGGCTGGACAACCAGGGGAGCTGGCTATGCAATTGAGGTCACTGCTCAAACACCGGTAAAAGGAAATAAATGCTTGATGATGGAGCCTTTACTTGCAGACGGACCGGGACGACTGTACAGGAAAAACCCCGGGTTTGGCGAATACATCGACAAAACGTTGGGTATGGGCCTGTCCTGTATCGTCCCCCTGGCCCTGTACGGCACAAATGACCGGACCTATCCCCCGGCAGCGGAGCAAACCGTTAAAAACCTGGTAAATGCATTAAAAACCGAAGTTCCTCAAGAATATACCGCCAATAATGGTTATATCCGTTGGGCCAATGTGGTGATCACCTGGAACGTGATTCAACACTTTTATCCCTATTTTGATATGATAAACGTGGACTGGAAAAGTCAATTAACCCGCGCGCTGCAAAAGGCGCAGCAAGATAAAAATGAAACGGATTTTCTCTGGACCCTTAGAGAAATGACAGCAGCGCTTCAGGATGGTCAGTGTCGCGTCTCTCACCCCCTGGAGAAAGACTATGCCGGTTTTCCCTTTCAAGTGGAGTGGATTGAGAACCATGTCGTCATCACCGCAGCCAAAAACAAACAGTTCCAAAAAGGAGATATTATTGTCTCCCTGGACGGTGTCGCTGCCAGGCAGGTATTGAAAAACGCGGAAACCTTCATTTCCGGCTCCCCCCAGTGGAAACGCACCCAGGCCCTGGAACGCTTTGGGTATGGCCCCGCAAACACCACGGCTCAACTGAAAATCCAACGGGACGACAAAACAATGGATGTCACGGTTACCAGGAATTTCCAGGGAAAACTTGAAGAATTTAAAAGAAAACCTTTTTCAGAACTCAAAGACAATATCTTTTATGTGAACCTGATCAAACTCTCCTATCAAGAAGCCTTAAAAGCCATCGAGAAGTTGGCAGGGGCTAAAGGAGTGATCCTGGATATCCGCGGCAATGGAGCGATTGCATTAAGGGAAGTATTCTTACACCTGGTAGACACAGAGATGAAGAGTTTCATATTAAGTGTGCCCGAAGTGATTTACCCGGACCGGGAGAATGTAGAATATACCGGCCATGATTATACATACCCCAGTAGATCACCCCTGATAAAAGGAAAAAAGGTCTTCATTACCGACAGCCGGGCCATTCAAACTTCTGAAACCTTTATAGGAATTGCAAAGCATCGCAAGCTGGGTGAAATCGTTGGGCACCCAACCGCCGCTGTCTATGGTCGACTCAATTCATTTATCCTCCCGGGCAGGTACCGGGTGTACTGGACCGGTCTGCGGGTAGTGAAACAGGATCGCTCGCAGTTTTTTTTAACGGGCATCGAACCCACGGTACCGGTGCAGCGCACCATCAACGGTGTTAAACAGGGCAAGGATGAGTTATTGGAAGAAGCCATCCGCATCATGAATTCAGAATAAAAAAGTCACCAGGTAAAAAAAACATTTCCGAAGTTTAAACTATGATTCCGTACCTGGGGCTTAAGCATTTCCGGGGTTTAAAAAATGCTTCCGCACCTGGTGCGCAAGTACTTCCGAAGTCACAAATATGATCCCGTACCTGGTACGCAAACATTTCCCGGGTTCCAAAAATACTTCCGCACCTGGTGCGCAAGCATTTCCGAAGTTCCCAAAATACTCCCGAACCAGGTACACAAACACTTTTGAAGTTCCAACTATGCTTCCGTACCTGGTACGCAAGCATTCTTTTTTTGAAAAAAACGCTAAATAGCATCGTGCGAACATGCATTTTATTCTAAATATCAAAAAAAATTTTTTTTTCCTAAACAAAATGAATCCGTTTTACGTATAATAAATTTAAGACCAATTTAAAAGGAGAAAAAAATGTCGGAAAATGAAAATGTAAATGTAAACAATGTTGAGAGTGGAGGTGGACAGCCCGAGGGCGGTCAACCCCAGCAAGAGGAGCAAAAGAAAAGAAAAATCAGCGTAACCTTTAATGACAGGGTTGAGGAATTCAGGTCTGCACTTCAAAATACCTTAAATGAAACTGAATTCCGCCTGTTTATAGCGGACTATGGTTTTGATGAAGCTCGTGTTCAGGTTGGAATGGGTAAGGTCAACAGCACCTTAAAGGCACGCCAGTTCCAGTTGGATGAAAGAGCCAGGTATCGGGAAGCGGTTCGCGAGGCATTGGCAAAACGGGAAAAAGCCAACGAAACCTATATAGAATTCCTTCCCAATGCTCGCCTGGCCTTCCAGGATAACCCGGAAGCCTATGAGCTGCTGCTGCTGGACGGCAAGCGTGCCCGTAATTTCGGCGGCTGGAAAGCCCAGGTGGAACGTTTTTACGACAAAACACTGAACTCCGAGACTATCCTGGCACAACTTGCCAAATACGACGTGACCCGTGAACAACTGGAGCAGGGG
Source organism: Candidatus Aminicenantota bacterium (assembly GCA_011772425.1). Lineage (GTDB taxonomy): Bacteria > Acidobacteriota > Aminicenantia > UBA2199 > UBA2199 > JAKAGC01. Next base: position 16,399 of record WVZO01000506.1, on the reverse strand, counting down.
CACCAGGAGTTCCAGGATGTTATAACCGCGACTGACCATAAGCAAAGCGTAAAAGCCGATGCCGAACATGCCACGCAGTTGAAAAATGAGGCATACAATGACCTGGTGGCATGGATGAAGGATTTTTATAAAATCGTGGAAATCGCTTTTAAGAAAAATCCCCAGTTCAAAGAAAAAGTAGGCATTGTCGTGCCTTATGGAATTTAGGCACTTACAGTGCGGTAATAGGCCATTTTCAACGTTTAAAATCCGGTAAGATATCCACACATCTGTAATTCCCATTGCCTGGACCCTGATGGCGCTGATGAAGTGATGACGCTGATGTCAACATCATAGTCCATCATACCAATCAGCGTTTATCAGCGGTTCAGACACTTTAAATATTCTATTTCTTAACAAGATAACCGGAATCTGTTATAATACCCTTTTAATATTCACAACGATGAGGTGAATAAATGATAAATACACTACTCATCAGGAACTTTCGCCTTTTTAAGGAATTAAAAATAGAAAAATTGGCGAGGGTCAATTTGTTTGTTGGAAAAAACAATTCAGGTAAAAGCTGTTTATTGGAAGCATTACGCATATACACCGCCGGCGCTGATGCATCTGTGCTTTCCGAGATTGTTTCAACCCGTGAAGAAGACTGGAACGATACCGCGGCCCCGGGAACCATCAAAAAAATAACTCAAATCGATTCGCCCTTCAGGTTTCTATTTCATGGGTATCATCTCCCGGAAAAACCATCAGGTGCAATTGAAATCGGTCCTATTGACAATGAAAAACAACGAATTAAAATTATGCCGCAATTCTACCAGGTTACAAAAGACAAAGATGGACGGCGATTACATGTACCTATTAAAAATAAATCACTAAACCAACTAGTGGATGTGGAAGTAGGATTGGAATTGACTGAAGGAGATGAAAGCCGTTTTCTCACTTACCTGTTTAACCTGTCATCCAACATAAGAATCTCGCCTGCCAACGGCCCCCAAAACATACAAACCGTGCTTCCTCAAAATATGGATAATGAAATCATTGAGAAATTATGGGATAACATAAATATCACCGACCTGGAAGACGAAGTAATCCGGTGTTTACAGTTGATTGATCCCAATGTCCGCAAGATCGCATTTGTAGGAGGAATCCAAAGACCGGATGGGAAAAAGCCACGAATTCCCATTGTCCGTTACGCGGATTCGGAAGAACGCATCCCATTAAAAAATTTGGGAGACGGCATGACCCGGCTTTTCCAGGTTATTCTTTCATTAGTGAATGCGCGGAATGGTTATCTATTCATCGATGAATTTGAAAACGGATTGCATTGGAGTATTCATCCACATGTATGGAAAATCATTTTTATTCTCTCTAAGAGGTTAAATGTCCAGGTATTTGCCACCACCCATAACCGGGACTGCATCCGGGGTTTTCATGAGGTGTGGACAGCCAGGGAAGCAGAAGGCGCATTTCATCGGTTGGACCTATCTGATACCAAAAAAGTTAAACCGGTCAACTATACATGCGAAGTTCTTTCGGATGCCCTTGAAACCGGTGTCGAGGTGCGTTAATGAATGATATCTGCAAACATGAAGGCAAAAAAGTTCTACTGGTGGAAGGAAAAGATGATTGTCACGTGATACTGGCACTTTGTGCCTATTACAAAATACCTGAAACCTTTGGAATATACGAATGCGGCAATGATATATCCTTGCTTAAACGGCTGAATGCGCTAATTCTTCAACCTGCCCCACCGGAAACCATCGGCATTGTACTGGATGCAGATATTTCGGATATCATGAGCCGGTGGCAGCAAATCCAACAAAAAACTAAAGAGCATGGCTATGGATTCCCTCCATCGCCAGTTCCAGGGGGCACTATCTTACCGGAAAATGAAGATCTTCCAACCATCGGTATCTGGTTGATGCCGGATAATCAAACGTCAGGGATGCTGGAAGATTTTCTCATGCGCATGGTGGATAAAGAAGCCCTTCAAACAGCGGCTGACTGTATTGCTAATGCAAAGCAAAAAGGAATGGCTTCTTATAAATCGGCTCATCATAGCAAAGCTGTGCTTCATACCTGGTTATCATGGCAAGATGAGCCAGGCAAACCTTTAGGGCTGGCTATTACAGCAAATGTATTAAAACCGGAAACTGGTTTAGCCAATCAATTTGTTAATTGGCTTCAACAACTATTCAATGTAAAAAGATAACCGGAATTTGATATAATTAAGTCGAAATGGGTACATTAGGAATTATAACCACAGTCATTGCGGCCCTGGGGTTACTATTGGCCCTCTGGCAATTTATTAAGAACCTGAAGTCACAAAAAGAAAATCTTAAACTTCAAAAACAGAACCTGGAACTGCAGCAGCAATTGCTGGAACATCAGCGGGAAACCGAAGCTAAAACAGAATTAAAAGAAAAAATTGAAGAGTTTGAAGAAAAGAAAGGGAAAAAGAGTGAGTTAAAAATCTACTGCGATCATATCACCCAAAAATTCAAATACCTGGATTTTACCGGGCTCAATGCCATCCTGCAAAAACCCCTGTTACTGGAAGAAATATATGTTAAACTCAGGGCAAAAGAATCGTTCCGGCTGGCACAGTATCACACCATTGCCGATTTTAAAGAATTGGATAAGGAAAAATCCGAAGAAGCCGAAAAAGATTTTGTCAAGGTTTTTGAACGGATGCATCAAAAAGCAATAAAGCAGCGGGAACCCCTCAAAATAGTCATTCTCGGACAACCGGGAAGCGGGAAAACCACGCTCATGAAGTGGATTGCCCTCCAGTGTGCCTGTGATGGTGAAAAGGTATTTTCCGATTTTATCCCTGTCTTTATTCCCCTGAAAGACCTGGGCCGCGATCCGGGGCAAACCTACAAAACCTATAATATCATGGAATTAACCGTTAACCGGTTGAAACATGATAACATCTCGACTACTTTTATTCATGAAGCCTTCGAGGATAATAATTTACTGTTCCTGCTGGACGGCCTGGATGAAGTGGCGGATGAAGACAGGCGCCGGGAAGTTATCGAGTGGATTCAAAACCAGAACATCCGCAAAAACGCATTACTGGTCACCTCACGTTTCTCCGGTCTGCATGAGACCAGGGGATTGAAATTCCACGATGCCATTCCCGTATTTACCGTCCAGGATTTCGATATCGCCGACATCGAGCGGTTCCTGGAAAATTGGTACAAGAACATCGAAGTAGCGGTCGCTGGTGAAGGAGATAAAGCGGATAAAGAAGAAGCGATTAAAAAAGGAAAATCAAGTTATGAAGATTTGATGAATATTATAAAAAGCGATGCCTACAAAAATCTTCGCCAATTGGCGGTGAATCCTCTTTTATTGACCATTATAGCCATTGTGCACCGCACCCGTGCCGTGCTCCCCAAAGAGCGCCACAAATTGTACGACGAATGCCTCAAAGTCATGATCGAGTTGTGGAATGTGGCCAATAAAAAGCTGAATATCAGTTTTTCCGTGGAAAACAGCATGGACAACCTCGCCAAAATCGCTGTCTATCTAATGAAGCAAAACCGCAGGGAAATCGAACTGTCAGAGATTAAAACCTTACTGCCTTCGGAAATAGAAAATCAATCATTGGATTTTTTCTTAAATCAAATGATTTTAAGGGCGGGGCTGCTCTACGAATCCGAAGGAAAATACGGATTTCTTCACCTTACCCTCCAGGAATACCTGGCGGCCTGGCATTTTACCCGTAAAGAAAATCAAAATGAAATCCTGGAATACCGGGACAAAGATTATTGGACCGAGACCTTCAAGCTCTTTGTTAATACCGGTAATGCAAGAAACTTTTATAATGAGATTATCGATAATTTGGAAGAAAAAGACTATTGGCAGTACATGCAGCTCTGGGACGACTGCCTTGATGAAATCGTGGTGGAGGAAACCCAGAAGGAAATCGAATTTAAATTTGCCCGAAAGATATTGAATATACTTCCAGGAATCCAATACAAAGAAGAAAAGGAAGCGATTATTATACAGTTGTATGCCCACTACCCCCTGTACAAACATGCAAAGCATTTTAAAAAGGAAGGCTGGCATTTATTCAACAACGCCAGACATCCCTTTGTTCAGTCGGTAGGAAGTTCGATCTTAAATAAAGCCGGGGAAGATACGCGGACCGCCTTAATGGAAGCATTAAAGTCAAGAATGAATGAATTTGAAAAAATCGAAAATAAAACCCATGAACAACTGCTGGATTTTATTTATCAGAATGATAATAGTTTTACCTTGCTAATCGCCGGTAGAAAAAATCTGCGTGATTTTAATTTTGCCTTAGCAAAATTAAAATCACGCGATTTTTTCTTAGTATACGTAGACCTCCGAGACCTCCGATACCTCCTAGACCTCCGAGACCTCCGATACCTCCGAGACCTCCTAGACCTCCGAGACCTCCGAGACCTCCGATACCTCCGATACCTCCGAGACCTCCTAGACCTCCGAGACCTCCGATACCTCCGAGACCTCCGAGACCTCCGATACCTCCCGGATCGATATCTAGAAAAATACGAATCCATAATCGAAGAACATAAAAAAGAGATCGACAACTGGGCGGACAAAGCGATTGCTAAATTACACGCCCTGAGTGATGAGGGACTGCTAAAATACTTCCCCGGCACCGGCGCCGAGGATTTAAAAGCGTTCCGGGATAGTAAAGGAAAGTCGCCAGGCAAATAAGTGCGGTCTTAGGCCTTAAATAAAACTAAATCATCGATAAATTTGAAGTCTTTTCGGTTAAATGTCCATAATGGAAAGTTTTTTATAAATAGAACTAACGGCTATTTTTTGCTTGAACAAGTCCTGGTATAACTGTCGGTTTCCCCTAAATATGTCTATAAAAATACAGGTATCAGCTAAAACCTTTTCCATGTTGCTATTCTCAACTCTTTTTGAATCATTTCCGAAGACATATTTTCGGGAAATCTATCTTTCCACATCCCCACAATGTCATTATCCCCATGCTTTTTTCTTATTTTCTTTTTTTTACCGGTATCTTTGATAATCCGGATTATTTTTTCAATGATTTCAGTATTTTCAAGTTTATATTCCAGTTTTAAATCACCAGGTACTGTGATATTAATTGAACCCATTGTCTTACCTCCTCCTATAAATATTAAACGAAAACCGTCATCCTGTCAAGCCCAGTCGAAACCTTTCTAAACAAAAGCTTTAGAAAAAGTCACCAGGCAAAAAAGTACACCAGGCAAAAAACTATCTCTCTTCTCCTCTGTGTTCTCTGTGCCCTCTGTGGCTAAAAAATTTCTTCGCCTTCCCTGTTGAGCAAATAACCTATTTCTGATACAATGAATAATCGCTGAAAGGCTGAGGTTTTTTCTTCGCGGCCCTTCGTGTTCCTTAGTGCCTAATAAAATAAGGAGGTAGTAGTGATCATGAAACAAAAAAAACCAGGGATGACATTAATTTTATTATTAACAGTCTTATTGTTGTGCCCGGGCATCTTCACCCGGGGCAGCAGCACACCGGCTGCTCCACAGGCAAAAAAAAACATCGAGGCGTTTGCCAAACTCTATGGGTATGTGAAATACTTCCATCCTTCAGACGAAGCATACAAAATCGATTGGGACCGGTTTGCCATCTACGGCGTCAAACGGGTGGAACCGGCTAAAAACAGCGCTGAATTAAAAAAAATCCTGGAAGAATTGTTTTTACCCATCGCACCATCGATTGTTATTTATCACTCCAAAGAAAAGGTGCCGTTTTCAGTATCCACCATCACACCCCCGGATACCGCCAGGATGAAATTGATCGCCTGGCAGCATTACGGCGTGAGACTAAATGGCACCCTTAGGGAATACGAAAGCATCCGCCTCAACAGGAAGGTGAAATACAAAGGTATATTTGGTAACCTGATGCAAGTAATGAATGCCGAACCGTTCCGCGGTAAAGAGTTCATCTATAAAGCAGCGGTAAAAGCCGAAAAAGGTAAGGCACAACTGTGGTTCCGGGTGGATCGTCTCAATCGACAGAGTGGATTCTTCGATAACATGCGGGACCGGCCCATCCAGGACAATACCTGGAAAACCTATGAGATCAAAGGAACCATTGATGACGATGCGGTAAACATCGCCTTCGGGTGTTTCATGACCAGGGAAGGGAAAATTTTTGCCGACGATTTTCAATTATTGATAAAAGAGGGTGACCAATGGAAACCCGTGAAAATCAAAAACAGCGATTTCGAAGAAAACAGGGAAGGAGAAAAACCTGGAGCCTGGTCAACCTGGGGACAAGGCTATATATTTCAAGTCACGACTCAAACACCGGCAAAAGGAAATAAAAGTTTTATGCTCGAGTCTGCGCTTGTAGAAGGACCGGGACGATTGTATGCCCGGAATCCCAAATTTGGTGAATATGTCAATAAAGAGTTGGGAATGGGCCTGTCCTGTATTGTTCCGTTGGCCCTGTACGGCACCAAAGAACAAACGTACCCTGCCCCTCCCGGAGAAACCTTTAAAAACCTGGTAAATGTATTGAAAACAGAAACCCCTCAAGAATTAACCGCCAATGATGGTTATGTCCGTTGGGCCAATGTGGTCATCGCCTGGAACGTGTTTCAACACTTTTATCCAAATTTCGATGTAGTAAAGGTTGACTGGAAAAGCCAATTAACCCGCACGCTGCAAAAGGCACAAACCGATAAGAATGAAATGGATTTTCTTTGGACCCTTAGAGAAATGATGGGAGCACTTCAGGATAGTCAGGGCAGTGTCTCTCACCCCCTGGAGAACGACTATTCCGGTTTTCCCTTTAAAGTGGATTGGATCGAGAACCATGTAATCATCACGGCTTCGAATGACAACCAGTTCCAAAAAGGAGATATCATTCTCGCTGTGGACGGTGTCGATGCAGGGCAGGTATTGAAAAACGTGGAGACCTTCATTTCCGGCTCCCCCCAGTGGAAACGCGGCTGGGCGCTGGACCGGTTTGGATTTGGTCCCCCAAATACCACGGTGCGACTGAAAATCCAACGGGACAGCAAAACAATGGATATCACTACCTCCAGGAACTTCAAGGGAAATCTTGAAGAATTTAAAAGAAAATCCATTGAAGAACTCAAAGACCATATCGTTTACGTGGACCTGACCCAACTTACCGAGGCAGAAGCCATAAGCGCCATTGATAAGCTGGCAGCAGCCAAAGGAGTGATCCTGGATGCCCGTGGTAATGGGAGGAGTTTTGCTGTAAGGGAAGTGTTTTCTCACCTGGTGGACACAGACATGCTGGATTTCATAACCAGTGTGCCGGAAGTGATTTTCCCGGACCGGGAAAATGTAGAATATACTGGCTATGATTTTGCCTACCCAAGTAGAACACCTAAGATAGAAGGAAAAAAGGTCTTTATCATCGACAGCCGCGCCATTCAAACTTCTGAAACCTTTATAGGCATTGCAGAGCATCACAAACTGGGTGAAATTGTCGGACAGCCAACCGCTGCTGTCTATGGAATGAGAAATTCATTTATCCTGCCGGGGAGGTACCGGGTGTCCTGGACCGGCATGCGGGTATTGAAACAGGACCGTTCGCAGTTCTTTTTAAAAGGCATCGCACCCACAGTCCCGGTGCAACGCACCATCAAAGGCGTTAAACAAGGCAGAGACGAATTGTTGGAAAAAGCCATCGAGATCGTTCGTTCAGACCGACAGTAAGGTAAGAAAATTCGAAATTGCGCAGAGACCAATATCGAAATCCGAAACAAATTCAAATGACCAAAATACCAATGACCAAAACCGATAAACCGATGCCACCATACCAGGGTTCTTTTGTTTTGAATTTTGAACATTTGAATTTTGATATTGTTTCGGATTTCGTATTTCGTGCTTCGGATTTTCTCTTTTCATAAGGAGGAAAAATGCCGGATAATTTTCCAGTAATAAAAGCAGCCGTAGTCCAGGCGGCACCTGTTCTTTTCAACCGGGAGGCCACGGTTGAAAAAGCCGTAAACATTATCAAAGAAACCGCCCGACAGGAGGTACGGTTGATCTTGTTTCCCGAAGCGTTTATCTCAGCCTATCCCCGCGGTTTAACGTTTGGCACGGTAGTCGGCGACCGGACCCTGGAAGGCAGGCAAACCTGGCAGCGTTATTGGGAGAATGCCGTGGACGTACCAGGTCCGGTCACCCAACAACTGGGCAAAGCGGCCCGGGAAGCCAACACCTTTCTGGCCATCGGTGTGATTGAAAGAGATGAACGGGGCAGCGGCACCCTCTACTGCACCCTGGTTTATTTTGGCCCAGATGGGCAACTGTTGGGAAAACATCGGAAATTAAAACCCACAGCAGCAGAGCGGCTCATCTGGGGCGAAGGGGACGGCACCACCCTGATCACACTGGATACGGAAATCGGCAGAATCGGCGGTTTGATCTGCTGGGAAAACTATATGCCCCTGGCGCGGATGGCCATGTATCGCCGCGGTGTGGAAATCTACCTGGCCCCCACCGCAGACATGCGAGAAAGATGGCAGGCCACCATGATTCATGTTGCCTGCGAAGGCCGGTGCTTTGTGCTCAGCTGCAACCAATTCTTCACCAAACACATGTACCCCAACGATTTACCGGGAATCAATGACCTGAAAAATCAACCGGAAATTGTCTGCCGCGGCGGCAGTGTGATAATTTCCCCGTTGGGAGACATCCTGGCCGGTCCCCTGTGGGATGAAGAAGGAATACTATACACAGACCTGGACCTGGCCGAAGTGGTCAGAAGCAAAATGGATTTTGACGTCGTGGGCCATTATGCCCGTCCTGATGTCTTCCACCTGGACATCCCGGACCAACCGGAGACAGTTTCAGTTGGCAATTGGCAGTAGGGGCGACTCTCCGTGGTCGCCCTTAGAAAAACGCCGTAAAAATAAGGAAAATAGAATGATCAGAATAAATAGAGTATCGATATTATCTATAATTCTATTATTGTTAAATTTTATCGCCTGCAGCAGCAATACACCCGAAGAAACAGCCGTCATTGAAATTGAATTAATCGGACCGGTGGCAAACCCGGAATCAGAAGTGTCCGGTTTGGCCTGGTATAAAAACTACCTGGTATTCCTTCCCCAATACCCGGACCCGGAGGAAATTAACCCGGCCAACCATCCGAAATTATTTGCCATCCCCAAAGAAGAAATCTTAGCTTACCTGGATAACCGGAAAAACAATAATCACCCCTCCCCTATCGAGCCGCAGGCAATTGATTTTATTATAGAAAAGGAATTATATGAAAAGATCAGCAGCATTGAAGGATTTGAAGGTTTTGAAGCCATTGCCTTTTGGGAGAATAAGGTTTTTATGACCATTGAAGCTTCACCTGGTCATATGCTGGGTTACCTGGTGTCAGGTGAAGTTGAGATAACCCCCGCTTTAAAAAAGATCACCCTGAAGCACACAGGCAGCAGTGAAAGCGAATTGGTTAAAATAGAGCCGAAACCCGGTATTAACAATATGGCATACGAGACGCTCGTGGTGACCGGGAATGAAGTAATCGCACTTTATGAAGCCAATGGGAAACATGTAAAAACATCTCCACGGGCTTGTGTTTATGACCATGATCTGAATTTCATCAAAGCCCTTGCCTTTCCCGATATCGAATACCGGATCACAGATGCCACAGCCCTGGATGACAGCCATCGGTTCTGGTGTATTAACTATTATTATCCCGGAGAAAAAAATAAACTCAATCCTGCAAAAGACCCTATTGCCAAAGAATACGGAAAAGGAAAAACACATAATAGGAGCCAAACTGTCGAACGGCTGGTGGCATTCGAATATAAATCCCCTGACAAAATAACATTGGTAAACGGTCCTCCCTTGCAACTTAAATTAAAGGGTCCTGATAAAAATGATGCCCGCAATTGGGAGGGGATTGTTCGTCTTGACAATCGTGGCTTCCTGTTAGTAACGGATAAACGCCCCTGGACCATATTCGGCTTTGTAGAATTTTGAATTTTACTCCTAGCCCAGGACGTCCCGGATAATCCTGGCAATATTTTTCTTGATAATCGGTTTCATCACAAATTCGCGGATTCCCATTGCTTTATAATTCTCCTTACTCACCGTGTCGCTAAAACCGGTACACAATATGACGGGAATATCCGCACGGATATTAATAAGCTCCCGGGTCAATTGAGTACCTGTCATGTTGGGCATGGTTTGATCCGTAATAACCAGGTCATATCGATGAGGAAATTTACGAAATGCTTCTAGTGCTTCAATGCTGCTGGTTCTGACTGTTACTTTATACCCCAACCTCTCCAATAAATGTTTACCCATCTCAGCCAGGCTCCTTTCATCATCCACAAATAAAATGTGTTCATTCCCACCTGGAACCGCCTCCACAGGCTCCGCCCCGGGAGCCGCGACAGCCTCAGTGACGGGAAAATAAACAAAAAAACTGGTCCCTTTTCCAGGTTTTGAAGAAACCTGGATATCTCCCCCATGGCTTTTTACAATCCCATGAACCACGGAAAGTCCCAGGCCGGTCCCTTCACCGGGTTTTTTGGTGGTAAAATAGGGTTCAAAAATCCGTTCCACAACTGATGGTTCCATACCCTGACCGGTATCACTGATAGTCAACCGCAAGTACCTGCCAGGCGGTAAATCTTTCTGTTTTATGTTTTGGGAATCAATGGTTACTCCCTTTAGCGCCACTTTAAGTACTCCGCCGCTTTCCCTCATGGCATAGCTGGCATTGGTGCCCAGGTTCACAATCACCTGGTGCACCTGGGTTGGATTGGCCATCACTGGCACTTTTTTTTCTTCAATTTCGGTTTGAATATCAATCGTAGCCGGCAATGTGGAGCGAAGCATTTTAAGTGCTTCGTTGGTGACATGACTGACAAATATGGGGCGTCTTTCCTCTTCGCTTTTGCTGCTGAAGGCAAGAATCTGTTTTACCAAATCCCCGGCCCGCTGGGCAGCAGAAAGAACCTGTCTTAAATTTTGCTGCTGAATCGAACCTTCCGACATATCCTCAAGGGTAAGTTCCGAATAACCAATAATGATCCCCAGGATATTGTTAAAATCATGGGCAATTCCTCCGGCCAGTGTACCAATGGCCTCCATTTTCTGGGCCTGGCGCAATTGATCTTCTAATTTCTTTCGTTCGGTCACATCATGGGATACACCAATAACGCTTTCAACTGTTCCATCTGGAGCAAATTCAGGCTTTAATCTCAGACTTACAAATATCAACCCATTTTGTGAAGGAAATTCATATTCCAATTCTTGCTGTTGACCGGTTATAAAAGTCCTGTTGATTGCTTCCTCCAGGCATCGACACAAATCCGGCGGATACCCTACTTCTTGATGAGTCTTCCCCATATACTCCTCAGCCGTTCTCCCGGACAGCCCCAGGATATTTGGGCTTATGTACACATGTCGCAGTTGTTTATCAAACCGCATGATTACATCCGGTGAATTTTCTGTAATGGTACGATATTTTTCTTCACTCTCTCGCAGTTCTCTGGCCCGGGCTTGTTCCCTTTCTTTAAAGTCCTCTTTCTCTGCCTGGAGTTGTCCCTGGGATTTCCGTATTCGCAGCATGGCATTAATTTGAGCGGCCAGTTCTCCTTCTTCAATAGGTTTGGCAACAAAAGCATCTGCCCCAATTTCCAACCCTTTTATCCGACTCTGCGTATCGGTTTGAATAGCAGTTACCAAAATGATGGGGATATGTTTGGTTTTTTCATCCCCTTTCAACCGTTGACAAACTTCGTAACCATCCATTACCGGCATTTGAATATCAAGCAGAATCGTGTCAGGGGACTCTTTTTTCGCTATTTCCAGCCCTTCAGTCCCGGACAGAGCAGTAATCACTTCACTTTCCGGGATCAGATGCTGAACCAATGCTTCTATCGCCAACAAATTCGAAGGTTTATCATCTACCACCAGTAACTTAGGCATCTGTTGAACTCTCCCAATAATCTAATCTCTTATAAACGTATACCTCTAATCCGCTGTGCCAACATGGGTGATCTTTCTTTTTTTTCGTAAATACCCCTGAACTCATTTTTATGTACGGCCTGAACCTACATTGTAATAGAAATATGGCTAAATTTCAATACCTCTGACTAAAAACCGGCAATTCTAATTTTGCCGTTTTAAGCAAGGGTAAACACAAGGTTTACCCCTACGAATGATCCTTATAGGTAACATTCTTATACATGTATGCCTGTAAGCCTTTTATCTTTGATTTGGAGAAGGACGGAAAAGTCACGTATTTGTAGATTTACAGCCTAGTTTTTGTGTGATATATAAAGCATTCATTCACTGCCAGAGCGTCAGCGAATTCTTATCTATGTTTTCAATTTCAGGTGCCATGAAACAAGCGGCATTAAAAGCTGAAAAACGCAGGGACGGGAGCTTATGCCTAAAGAGGTAAGATATGAAAATGCTGGATAAAAAAAATATAAAAGATATCCTTGCCTTAACCCCGACCCAGGAAGGGATACTTTATCATTATCTCAAAGAACCGGGAAGCAATTATTATGTGGTGCAATTAAGCCTGGATATATCAGGCGAAATCGATTTCAAAACCTTTGCCTCCGCCTGGAATTTTGTCATTGAATCCAATGACATGCTGCGAGCGGTGTTTCGTTGGGAAAAGGTGGAGAAACCCGGCCAAATTATTCTAAAAAACCATTATCTTGTCCCTGCCTATCATGATCTGTCAGGTAAAAACACACATGAAAGACAGCCGATATCGGAAGACCTCAAAGCCGGGGACAGAGATGCTGTCCTCGACTTACAAGAGGTCCCCTTCCGCATCACGTTATGTAAAATTGGCCGCCGCAGCTATGAAATGATCATCACCCATCATCATATTTTATATGACGGTTGGAGCACCGGGATCATTTTAAAGGAGTTTTTAAACGCCTATGCCGATTTATGCGGCGGTAAGCAATTAAAAAAACCAGGTAAAAATCAATTTAAAGAATTTGTTAAATGGACACAAGACCTTGAGGAAAAAAATGCGGGAGTTTTCTGGAAGGAGTATTTAACGGGTCTCGATACAGTACCGGAAATCTCGATAAAAAGAAAATCCGGGAGACCCCAAACGAACGTGGTTATGGAAGCAGATCATTTTCGATTTACCGGTGCCCTGAGAGAGGAAATAACGGATTTCGCTGCAGCGTATAAGATTACCCTGGCCGCTTTGATCTACAGTGCCTGGGGGATTTTGCTGCAAAAATACAATAATAGCGATGACGTAATCTTTGGCACCACCGTATCCGGCAGGTCTGTCAAAATAAAATCCATTGAAGAGATGGTGGGGCTGTTTATCAACACACTACCTTTCAGGATGCAAACCCATCCGGGCGAAAACATCCTGGACCTGCTGGTTCGTACCGCCGAGACCTTAAAAATAAGAGAAGCCTATGAAAGCACTCCCCTGGTGCGCATCAACGAGTACCTCAACAGGCAAACCCGGGAAGAGTTGTTCGATTCCATCGTGGTTATTGAAAATTACCCGTTAGATAAAAGGCTGAAGCAGTCCGGCGGTCCATTATCAATAAATTCATATGCTGCGGTGGAAACGCCCCACTACGATTTAACCGTAGGCATCACCCTTGCCGATGAGATTGATATCACTTGCATTTATCATAAAGATGGTTTTAATAAAGAAAACATAACACGAATGATCTGTCATTTTAAGTCCATTCTCCGGGACATGGTAGACGATCCGGGCAAAAGGATTTTAGATATCGAGATCATTTCGGGGGAAGAGAAAAATAAAATTTTGTACGAATTTAATCATACCGGCGCAGACTTTCCCGGACATAAAACAGTTCATGGATTATTTGCAGAACAAGTGGAAAGAACTCCTGACAGTGTAGCTGTGGTTGGCGTAGAGCAGCAACAAATAACCTACCATGAATTAAATAAAAAATCCGATCAATTGGCCTATTTATTGTGGGAAAAAGGTGTAAAACCCGATACCATTGTCGGCATCATGGTGGAGCGCTCAATAGAGATGATAATCGGCATATTGGGAATATTAAAGGCAGGTGGGGCGTATTTGCCCATAGACCTGGATTATCCAGGGGAACGCATTCAATACATGTTGCGTGATAGTAATACCTGGGTACTTTTAACGAACAAAGGGAGTAAAAGAAAATCCGAAATTCGAATATCGAAGCACGAAACAAATTCCAATGACCAAAATTCAAATGACCAAAACGAAGTAAGTCCATGCATTGTTTTGAATTTTGAACATTTGAATTTTGGATTTGTTTCGGATTTCGAAATTCGTGCTTCGAATTTAGATTTTGGAA
>WVZO01000506.1:0-2073 GCA_011772425.1 Candidatus Aminicenantota bacterium | reverse complement strand
TCGGGTTCTACCGGTAAACCCAAGGGTGTAATGGTGGAGCACCGGAATGTGGTCAATACGGTGACCTGGTATGCGAAACAATACCATGTGGGGGAGGGTGTTCGTATTTTGCAGACGACGGATTTGTCGTTTGATCCGAGTGTGGAACAGATTTTCGGCGCGCTGCTGCATGGGGGCGCGATTTACCTGGTGGATAAGGAGATTTTAGCCAGCATCGACCGATTGAGGCGGTTTATCGACGAGAACCGGGTACATATTATCAATTCAGTACCTATGATGCTGAAAGAGCTGCTGGGTAATGGTCCGAAGTTGAAGAGTTTACGGGCGGTTCTTTCCGGAGGGGACAAATTAGAAGAAACGGTAAAAGATATCATTCTGGAAAAAGGGTATGAATTGTATAACCATTATGGTCCAACGGAAGTTACAGTGGATGCGTTAACCGCAAAATGTACTCCCGGGTCCGTGGTATTAGGAAAGCCCATATCCAATGTAAATTGTTATATCCTGGGGAACCGTGGTGCGCTAATGCCTGTGGGAGCTGCAGGAGAGTTGTACATTGTCGGAAACGGGGTGGCCCGTGGATATTTAAACCGCCCGGGATTAACCGCAGAGAAGTTTGAACATGATTTATGGGATTTCCGGGATTACCATGATGATAAAAAGGAAAATTATCAAAAGTTTTTTGGGGGGTCCAGGGGGGCGATTTTACAAAAAAGCCCNNTATCGAGTTTTTGGGAAGAATCGATTATCAAGTTAAAATCAGGGGTTTCAGGATCGAATTGGGAGAAATAGAAACCCGCTTATTAAAACATGGTTTAATAAAGGAAGTTGTAGTTCTAGACAGGGACGAAGGAAATGAAGAGAAATATTTATGCGCTTATTTCGTATCGGGGGAGACACTGGACAGTATGGATTTAAAAGAATTCCTGGCCCGGTCGCTGCCCGGGTATATGGTCCCTTCCTATTTTGTACAAATAGAAAAAATCCCGCTAACTCCCAGCGGAAAAGTGGATAGAAACTCCTTACCTTCACCGGCGCACACCCTGAAAGGAAAATACACGGCCCCCCGTGATGAAATAGAAACGAAATTAGTGGAAATATGGTCCGGGGTTTTAGGGATAGAGCAGCCATTAATAGGGATCGATGACAATTTTTTTGAATTGGGTGGTCATTCATTAAAAGCCACCCGTTTGGTTTCAAGGATACACAAAGAGTTTGATATAATTGTCTCCATCCCGGAACTATTTAAATTGCCTACAATCAGGGGTTTAGCGGAGAGCATAAATAACGCACAAAAAAGCGTGTATTCTTGTATCGAATTAACGGAAGAAAAGGAGTATTATCGTTTGTCTTCTGCTCAGAAGCGTCTTTATATTTTGCAGCAGATGGAGAAAGACACCATCAGTTATAATATGATCCGGGCATTGGTTTTAGAGGGGGAATTGGATAGAGAACGATTGGAAAAAGCATTTCGCCGGTTGATCGAGAGGCATGAGAGTTTCAGGACATCTTTTGAGATGGTGAATGGGGAGCCGGTCCAGAGGATACAAGAGGTAAATTTCAAATTCCAGGTTCCAGGTGAAATTGAAAATTTTGTCCAGCCGTTTGATTTATCAAAAGCGCCGCTGCTTCGGGTGGGGTTATTCGAGTCGGGACCGGGAAAACACGTGTTGATGGTGGACATGCATCATATCGTTTCGGATGGTGTTTCCACGGGGATATTGATAAAAGATTTTACGGCGCTATATGCGGGAGAAAAATTACCTCCTATTGGCATGCATTACCGGGATTTCGCGGAATGGCAGAACCGCCGGCAGTGGAGAGAAGCAATAAAATACCAGGAAACTTATTGGTTGAAGCAATTTGAGGGAGATATCCCGGTACTTGATCTCCCCACGGATTTTCCCCGGCCCGTTGTTCAGCAATTTGAAGGCAGGACATTGTTTTTCCAGGTGGGAAACCGGGAAACCGCTGCCTTGAAAGAAATAGCAGCACAGCAAGAAGCCACATTGTATATGATTTTGTTATCTATTTTCACCATTTTCTTAGGGAAAATAAGTAACCGGGAGGACA
>WVZO01000146.1 GCA_011772425.1 Candidatus Aminicenantota bacterium | reverse complement strand
TGATTTTTATAGGGTTGATGAAATAAGCGGCATTACTGGGTTGGGTATAGGTCTATCCATTGCCCGAGATTATGTTGAGGAAAATGGAGGTAAGTTAAACTTCGAAAGTAAGCATGGTAAGGGTAGTAAGTTCTGGTTTGAGCTTCCTATCAGTCATAAAAAAAGGAAAGAGGTGCAAAATGACGTTTAAAAATGATCAAACAGAATCATCAGGGGCAGTATCTCTTCCTGTGGTAAAGATTCTGATTATAGAAGATAATGAAGAACATTTAAAAGGTATGCAAGAAATTGTTGAGGGTGTCCAAGGAAATAGACAGGAATTCATATTGAATACAGATGCGGTAAAAACTAAAGTAGATGCGGAGAAGATACTTTTTAAAGAAGGTATTTCATATCATATATTAATTGTTGATATAATGTTAGAGGAAATAGATGGGGGAATGAAAATTATTGNNATATTGTAGTAATAACAAATGCTCTGATTGTGAGTCATCGATTTGATGGGAAGATGCGACAAAGGGCACATAAAGCTGGTGTAAGAGCATATTTTGTAAAACCAGTGCCACCCAAAGAATTCCGAAAAGTTCTTGGCAATATTATTTTAGAAGTTATCCAAAAAATGGAGGAGTAAAAAAATGAACAAAATTGAGTTAAACATACCACTTTTAGATCAAAAAGCTGATTTGGAAGAATTAGAAAGAACACTATTTTTTGATGAATTTTTAGATGCTTCGGAAAAATCCACAAGGTTTTTAAAGTACTTTTATGACAACTGTCACGAATATGACTGGGCGTACACATTTATCATTCCAAGAAGTAAAAAACCTCGTTTGCTCACCTATCAACCACTCACAATGATTGAAAGAATACTTTATTTTAATTCTCGCATCAATATTCAGTCGGTTGTAGAAGTAGGATGTGGGTACGACTTTCTCTTCAGTTTTGATAAATCAAAAAACGAGTTGTTCATTAAAGAAGAAAAAAATGACTATTTCTTTTTTCCTGTCTTTCATGACTCAAGAGTTGACCCAATTGATTATTGCAGACAAGAAATCCCTACTGCTGGGTTTATATTTCATAATTCTACTGGTTTTCTTAGAGAGCAAATGTATGAATATGAAGACTTTAGAACTCTCGTTCGTATTTCAAATCTAGTATATAGGGACATCTTATTGGAGTCCATAACACCCTCTTCAATTCTATTTCTAAAAGAAAGTGTTCGTAATTTAGAAAGGATAGATGCTCCCCCAAAAATAATTCAAGATTTTTTATTGAGAGCTTTGCAGGTGGGTAGAACTCAATGGAATTGGGACATTTTAGGAAATGCGTTGATAGAAATATTGGATAAGGTAGAACTCCCCAATGCTCAAAATGGTAGGTATTTAAGAAAATTAAGCGAATTTTTGAGAAATTTATTGGATGATCTTGATGATGTACAGAATTTTGCAAAAGTATATGTAAAGGCATGTGAAGAAAATAATAATCTTCAAAAATCTTCGGAAGAAGTGCTTCGAGAAACTTTTGAAAATGCTGCGGATGACAATCTAAAATTCCTTTACCACACCCGGAGTTTTTTAAAAGAATTCCGGGTTGAGTACTTGAACCTATCACAGGTTGGTGCAGTTGCTCCTCAACAAGTCTTGATTAAAAGCAAAGAAAAGAATTGTCTAACAGATGATATAGAAAGGTTAGTGGAAGAGACACTCAAAATCAACAGAATTCTATTCGAGTTTAAATATAAAGATTAGAAAGATAAGGAGGAAAAATTGAGAAAACTTCGCGAATTCGGTATTATCTCTGATATATCTTTACTTTCGTCTTATTACGCTTTTATGGGAACAAATGCCCATAGTAATAATGGTGCAAATGCAGGTAGTAATTTCAACAAGATGATGAAGGACATCATATTAAATCGTTGTGGTAATCTTGAAATAGACGACAATGTGAACCTTGGGAAGGAGATGGATGAACTGGAGAAAAATGAACCCATGATGTACTACGGTATAAAGCGGTATCGTGACCATCTGATGCATTCAGCCAGGATCGCACTTTTGGGTGAATGGTTGATGGGGAAAAAATTTAATTACACCAAGCGTAGTACAAAGAGGTGTTACGATTGTTTAAATATTAAAAAATGCCAAAACTTACGTCGACAATGCACACTTGGGGATGCCATTGAAAAGCTAATACCAAAACTAATTGTAACATCAATAACTGATCGAGAGAAAACTGCCATACCTTTTAATACTTCAAATGAGATTTTTGATTATGACAAGGCGTTTAGTTACCACGTAAAAAAACCCAATGATGAAAATCTCCTAAAGAAAATATGGTTCATTACAGCCGTTGACCATGATATAGGATATTCATTCACTTATATAAGAGAGTTATTTGACAGCAATTCCATGCTAAAAAATGATGAACCACCGCATACAATACTGGCTATAAAGAAAGAGCTTGAGAATGTATTTGATAATCTATATGATATCATTCGGACACATGCCACAAGCATCGATACGATTTTGCATGATACTTGTTTCAAAAAGATTCCCCACGGGGTCATTGGTGCTTTTCATGTAAGAAATCTTATCGAGGATGAATACATTCTAGAGTTGGCAGCGCGATCTATCGCACGGCACGATGATGATTCGCGTCAAATATGTTTCCATCAAGAGCCATTGTGCTTTCTCCTGGTATTATTGGATGAAATTCAGGAATGGGGGCGCCCTTTAAAAATAGCAGAAGAATTTGGTTTTGATGAGATTCAATCGTTTTCTATAAAGCTTTTTGCCAGATGCGAACTGCCTTATATAAAATATTACAGGGAACATAAAAACAGGTTGGACAAAATTGGTACATTTGTTTTTGAGTTGGATTACAATATATCGGAAGAGTATTTAAAACAGACAGGATTCAGCTTCCCACATTTTTTTTATATGAAGCAATTAAATCTTTCGCGTCTGATGAACGGGCCTGCAATTAAAGTAAGAGTTAGAATGCCTGAGCTGGCAAAAGAGCAATTGGGTGAATTTAAGGAAAAAATGTATACAAAATATAGGATAGCTGCAGATTGGGCTGACAGATATCTGAATAATGGAGGGTTCGTTGAATTCGACATATCCAAATCGAGTGATTCGGAATGTGATTTTGACAAGCGCCCCCCCAATATCTGGACGCTTATTACTGAGCACTGTAAGGCCTCTTAAGGAGATAACAATTAATATTCCACTTTTTTGAAGCTTTGGAGAAAGCTCCAAGCGACATCAAAACCCTTTAAGAAGATGTTAATAACCGTCTTCTTAAAATATAAAAGCTTGATCAGCGACAATTATAATTGTCGTCAATCACTATACCCTGAGCCGCTGCCAGATGAGCTATCTCATGCGCCCGAACTTTACGGTCAACCTCCTCCAACCTCTGGAGTTCCCGTTTCTCCCCCTTTTTTCTCTTCTCTCCCTGTAGAAATGAGGGTTAATCCTGTGAAAAAAAAATGAATTTTTTGCTGATGGAAATAGGGGCATATACCTATGGAAATGGAATTTTTTGTGATGGAAATGGGGTCATATAGTGATGGAAATAAAATTTATTTTGATGGAAATGGAAATTCTTGTGATGGAAATGGTGTAAAAAGATCGAATTTCCCGGTTTGATATATAAAAAAGTACCTGCCCGGTTAAATTGTTTCACCACAGAGTCACAGAGAACACAGAGGCGGGTGGCACCCGCAACCCAAAAGGGCATAGGAATTTGCTTTGTGACATAGTAATTATTTCTTGGAATAAAAACAAGAAATTGAA
The DNA here is from genome assembly GCA_011772425.1 of Candidatus Aminicenantota bacterium. Taxonomy (GTDB): domain Bacteria; phylum Acidobacteriota; class Aminicenantia; order UBA2199; family UBA2199; genus JAKAGC01. Next base: position 13,481 of record WVZO01000146.1, on the reverse strand, counting down.
AGAGAGTAGTACATCGTTTTTTCTGAGACTGCGCTCGAAAAAAAACCGCCTTCGGCGGCAAAAAGCAATGTTATCGCATCGTGAATTCCTGTCCCTTCTAAAAGAATTTGTGATTAATTCTGGTTGTTTTATGGAAATGCCGTATTGTGGAAAGGCATGGAAAAATCCGGGAAAAGCGTCCGGATTTTCCCACACCTTACGCACAATACTTGGAAAAGTCAGGAAAAGCGTCTGACTTTTCCACATTCCCACAAAACCTGGCGCCTCCAATTATTGAAATGTGGAAAAACATAATCATTTTTTTAAAAGTATTGGAATGCTTTAAGTTTCGCTGCTGCCTTTATAAATGAGTCAATGCTTTTGTTTTTCCCCATTCCAACAATTTCCGGCGCTTATTTTTTTTAAATAGGAAATTATTCCTCTTGTACAAAGAAGGTAGGAATTTCAATCTTGTGGAAAATCTTTGCGCAGCAATGCTTTATTGTTGATTGTCAGGTGGTCATTGCTGAGAATAATTTACAAAATACCCCAGAAGCTCACAATTTGTGATATAATTTATATTTCCTTTTCTTGTGATGTTAAATTATACCACAAAAAAGGGGAAGGGAAGCTCTAAGTGTTAAGATATTTAAATAGAGAGCCTTTTAAAGGTTCTATATAGTTTAAATTTGACGATACAGTTTCAGGTTTCAGGTTTCAGGTTTCAGGTTTCAGGTTTCAGGAGGCATTATGGAATTTGATGACCAATTTTCCCAGCATTACGATGAAATGCTTGAGGGCACATATGAATGTGCTGACCGGATTGTAATAAATGGCTATGACAAAGTACTCCATCATCCCGGCGGCTTTCGTTGGTGGTGGAGAGAATTAAAAGGTTCGGATGATGACCTGGACACCAATCACTTAATGAGAATGGCGAGCCGGTTTGCTCGAAGAGCGAAAGCCTTTGCAAACCATAGCAATATAGAAATGATTTATTGTAAACCAAATGAAAAAAAATACGAGATTGCGGCAGAACATATCCCTGAAGACAAGAATTTTTGCGGTGTCTTTTTAATACTTGTCTCAAGGGCCAGTGCTTTTACATGGAAAGTAGAGAGATCAGCCGGCGGTAAAATAAGAAATATTGAAGCTCCAAATCCCTATGTCTTTGTCAATCACTATTGGTTCCATATTATGGATAAAGAGTGGGGCCATGTTATTGTCAAAATCAGCAGCCATCCTCCCTTTGATGTCCAGGTTATACTGAATGGACATGAATGGGTGGAGCGGAAAGCTTTGAAAAAAAAAATTAAAATAAAAAAAGAGAAAAACTGTTTTACTTACGCATCGGATATAAAAAAGCTTTGTAAGCTTGCAGATACCATATATGAAAAAGGGCATTTACAAAGCGTCTGTGATCGCTGGGTGTACTATTTCTTGTGGTTTGGTTTAAATCAGGAAGAGCAAAAAAAATCAGGTTTTCGTTATAAATTTTATATTTATCAGGGTGAACTGAGCCGGAATTTCATCTTTAAACGTGGCAGACATTTGGATGAGGTGTATCAAAACATCATTGATCTGAGCCGAAGACACCTTGATGTCAAATCGTTGAACACTATTTTTGGGTGGAAACATCGTCCTTACAACAGAAAGCACAAAGAAAAATCTTTCCAGGTACGTATCGAGAAACCTCTGTATAACTTAACAGTCCTAAAACTTTTTGATGGGATAATGATTGTTAAGATTTACGATAAAGGCGAACGTGTTTTGAGAATAGAAGTCACCTGTAACAATGCCCGGCATATCAAGGGGAAACATGGTGTAGAAAATTTTTCCGTAATGATGGAAAAATTCCGCCAGATATTGGAATCATTCATTAAGGCATTGCAGCTTTCTCATACCTCCTTTATAGATAATGGTGAGTTTGATCAACTCTGTTTACCTTCTAAAAAAGGAGCGCAACGATTGGCTGGAATTGATCTTAATAAGGCAAGATGTCGCAATGCCATGAAAGCTGTACTTGAGCTTTCAACCAAAAGTGGTGGCTTTAGCTCAAAGGACCTGGCAAACAAATATGTACAAATTACACAAATACCTGAGCAAAATTACAAATCAAGGCATGCCGCTTATGATTTAAGAAAATTAAGAGCAAAGCAAATTGTTCAAAAAAAAGAAAACTCAAGAAAGTATCAGGTTACTACCAGGGGTATTGCAGTGATAGTTGCATCTATCGTTTTTAGAGAAAAAATATTTAAACCGATTTCCACCGGGATAAATAAGAAAGAGATTGCTCAAGCACCACAGAAATTGGCTAAAATCGATCAGATTTATCTGTCCATCAGGGAGAAGATTATGGATATCTGTAAATGCTATGGAGTCGAGGTGAAATTATGTAAAACATGTTAGTAGAAAAATTTTCGTAGTGGCACAGATAACGCAAAGGAACAGGCAAGCATGTTCCCTATAAAAAAGGGAAAAAAGAGGACACAAGAGTTCCAACCAGTTGTTTTTTTAGCCAAAATGTGCTATCTATTATATACGATGTTAGAACAAATAAAAAAAAGTTTCAAACTGGATAAAGTACTATATACAGGACATGCAAAAGATGAAATGGGTGAAGAAGAGTTTGGTGAAATTAAAGAAAACGAAGTCTTTGAGGCTGTAGTTGATGGAAAAGTGATTGAAAATTATCCGGATGATAAGCCTTACCCAAGTTGCCTTATATATGGAAAAACCCTTTCAGCCAGACCATTGCATGTCGTTTGTGCCTATTCAGAAGAAGATGAAATGACCGTTATCGTAACAGTTTATCAACCTCATCCCGATAGATGGATAAACTTTGAAAGGAGGAAACAATGAAATGCGTCATTTGTAAAAGTCCCGATATAAAAAAGAAAAAAGTCCAGGAAGAAATCAAAAAAGGAGAGGATATTGTTCTGATTCCTCTTGAGATTTTGGTTTGCTTTAATTGCGGAGAGAGATACTATGACCGCAAAGCAATGAGGAAGATCGAAGAAGCAAAGCAAAGATTAACAAAGCATGAATTGCAAATCAAAGAAATTGGCAAGGTTTTCCTGGCTGAAGCTGTATAAAATTATAAAAAAGAGCCAAGCCAGTTAAACGAAGGGCCTTCTGCGGCTGTTGACGCTATGCGCCTTGCCGAGGGTAGAGCAGGCACAATGGTCTGCTCTCGACATAACCGCCTGGAAACGTCTGCTTTTAATCCTTTTTATATGAATAACTCCTTACTAATCGTCAATTGGAGCAATTCTCATTTTTGAGAATTGCCAGGTTGAGGTTAAGGAAAACTCCTGGAACTTTCTGTATTTTTCTGTGAGAACAGGTGATTTCAGGCATTTCTTTTTCTCCTTAACCTTAGCCTCAACCTCAACCTCGCCAGAATTAGAATTACTGTGTCAATTGTTAATGGTCAACTATCATTTCTTATATATAATACCACCGGGAGAATAATATCCGTATCCATAGTTTGGCGATCAACTTTTCCTCCATCATCGTCCCGGTCCATACCGATACTGTAAAGAATTTGTTTCCGGGAGTCCCATATGTAAGGTTTCCCGGTACAGAGGTCCACCCATGAGCGGTAAGTGTCCAATCCCTGTAAAATTTCCTCGACGGGTTTACCCGGTTGGTAAGCCAGGTGAAGCTCGGCAGATATCCGGGTCATGTCGTAGACGGCCTTGAGAGAGTAGGCCTTGAATACCGTAGTAAACAGGTTTCTTACTCCTTTGCGTTTCAAGAAATCTTCAAACATGGACTTGCCGCGGGGATTTTGCAGCCACCAGAAGACACCGTTTTTTACTTTCATCTCTAAAGGGGTGGATTCCCATTTAAATGGCGGTATTTTCTCGCTGTTCACCAGTTTTGAGAGAAAATCGCAAAAGTACTGTTGGGTGCGGTTTTTTTGCAGCAGTAAACCGCCTTCTTCTACCTGGTGACAAAAGAAGAAACCTTCCAGGAGAAGGGGTATCCGTGTCCCGAATTCGTCCGGGCCGATGGGGGGTAACCGGTCCACGATGGTTTTGCAAAGCGACTTTGGAAATTCCGGCTCGTTCATCAACGCGGCCAATGCATTCAACGCCTCCTTCATTACCGCTTTTGCTACCAGGTTGAAAATCAGGCTGCGGCCTGTTTTAACCGCTTTCTTTCCCAACTCCACATGATCCAGGATATGCGAGATACCCTTCTCCCAATTCCCTTCAAGAGCATCCAGCATATGAACCGTATTATACACCTTGGAAATCTGTAACCAGGCCAACAGGTGGGGAAACGTGGTATCGTAACTGATAAAAGTAAAGTCTTTAAACATATCGCTGTCCACCAATTTTTGATACCGCTCCAGGAATACCCGGTACAGCGATATAAGTTCAAGCACGGATTGCTTGTTTGTCAATATCCTCCGGGTCCAGTCCCGCGTACCTTCACCGTGGTGAGACGAATCAAAATCTTCATGCTTTTTCAATATCTCTCTTCTTTTCCGCATATATGGCTCATAAAATCCCTTATACTCTTTTGCTTTTCCGGCAACCCAGGCGTTCGGATTTGTCAGCCATTCCTTCCTGTATTTGTCCATATCGAATTGAGGATCATGCATCCGCCGGTACTTCAGCAAAACTTCATCGGATTCGATATCGACATCAGAAGGCTCTGTCAATGTCCACAACCGGTAATATCCATTGCTTTTGTCAAAAGACGGGGTACCCACCACACTCAAACAATATGTCTCAAAGGAAGATAAATCTAAATTACCTTCCACATCCAGCCTGGCCGGTCCAGCATCCACCAGGTTGATCAAAACATATACCAGCAGTAATATAACTAGGCTGCCTAAAACACTCAAACCAACTTTTATCGTTTTTTTCATCGTTAACCTCCTGCCTATAATAATACAATAAATCCCCGGAAAAAAAGTCTCCCAGGCGTAATAAAAAAGTAATAAAAGGGTAATCAAAGAAAAGAATATTTTTTACCACAGAGGCACAGAGACCACAGAGAAGAAATTTTTATATAAAAAACTCTGTGTCCTCTGTGTCTCTGTGGTTAAAAATAATTTTTTTGGTTGCGGCCCTCTATGGTTTAAACTTGTAACCGACGCCGTGGACCGTTAAAATGTACCGGGGTTTTTTGGGATTATCTTCGATTTTGCCTCGCAGCTTTACCACAAAATTATCGATGGTCTTGGGTGAAGGAAAATACTCATCGCCCCATACCTCATCGATGATGCGAGACCTGGAAATCACCGTGTCCGGGTGGTCTACAAAAAGTTTTAATATGGCATGCTCTTTAGGGGAGAGGGAACATTCTTCTCCTCCTTTTGCTATGGTAAAATTGTCAAAATTGACAACGGCACTGCCAATGATGATGGTCTGCTTTTGAGCCGGCACATGAGAGGTTCGTTTCAATACAGCCTTTACCCGTGCGATCAATTCTTTGGCGCTGAAGGGTTTGGTGACATAATCGTCGGCACCCAGCTCAAATCCCAATAATTTATCACTCTCCTGGCTTTTGGCAGTCAACATTATGATGGGGGTCTGTTGGTCTTGTTCTCTTATCTTTTTACAGGCTTCGAAACCGTCTAGCCCGGGCAGCATGATATCCAGTATGACCAGGTCCGGTTTTTCCTGTTGAAACAAGGGCAGCCCCTTCTCGCTGCTGTCGGCTGCCAACACCTCGAAACCGTGAAATTTAAAGGCGGTTTCCAATCCTTTAACAATGGTTAGATCATCCTCGATAATCAATATTTTTTTCATCCGACTTACTTTTTTTTTCTTTTTTTTGGCCACTAAGACACAAAGGCACGAAGGGTTTTTTATGAAGAAACTCTTTCTTTGTGTCTTTGTGCCTTGGTGGCTAATTTTACCACATTGACCGGGAAATAAATCCTGAAAGTGGTTCCTTTGCCTTCGGTGCTGGTGACGTCGATTCGGCCGTTGTGAGCCTCCACAGCGTGGCGCACCAGGAATAATCCCAACCCGCTTCCTTCAATCGACTTGATCGTGTCGTCAGGGACACGGGAAAATTTCTTAAATATATGGGGAATTTCCTTGTGAGGAATCCCAATCCCCCGGTCTTCGATTTCAAATACTACATCCTCCTTTGCCTTGTATACACGGATTTTGATGGTTTTGTCCTTTAGAGAATACTTTAGGGCATTTTGCAACAGGTTGCCAACGATCAATTTGACAGCTTTGGGGTCTAAAAAAAGCGCAGGTACATTATCATCCATGTCTACCGTTAATTGAAACCCATGGTTTTTAATATATGCGGAATAAAAATCGATTACCGAACCCACCACCTCCGGCAAATAGGTTTTTTCCATTTCATAATGCTGCTTTCCCGCTTCAATCCTGGAAAAATTCAACATGTTGTCGATCATTTCGCTCATTCTGCCGGTTTCAGAGATAATAGTATGAAAAAATTCCTTTTTCCTGGATTCATCGGTTACCCATCCCTGCGTCATATTTTCCGCCAACAAAGAAATACGGGTAAGAGGGGTTTTAAGGGTATGTGAGACACTGTCCAGGAAGTCAGATTTCAATTTTACCAGCTCTGCTTCACGGGAGAGGTATTTAAAAATAAGAAAAATGCCCATTGCCAGGGTTAAAATAAGTGCCAACAGCAGCCCGTAATATAAATGAATGTCCCTGCGGACAATGGTTTCGAAATAGTCTTCCCGGTCAGAATAGAGGGTGAGGGTCTTACCTGAGAACAGTCCATGAAAAGGAACAGAAACCAGGCTGGTTTTGCCCGGTTCTGCCGGTTCGGATATATCGATCACTATAGATGAGTCGCCCAGGTACTCCCTGGCAATGGAACGGATAACACGGGTTCGGATAAAATCAACAGAAAACATAAAACCAAAATAAATGATGCCCTGCCGCGAATGCAACTTAATAGGCTTAAAGGCAAAATAAAACGGGGGATTGGAACCGGAACCACGGCTGTTCAATTGTTCGATGTGTACCTGCGAAGAGCCGGGGGTGAGCCTTGACCATGACAATGACCATTGGGGAGAATTCTTCAGTGCTTTGTAAAACCGGGTTTTCTCATCGTTAGATTCGTATAATTCCCGGAGTCTTAAAAACCTGGAATCATCGCTGTCAGTCTCCCCGGGTCTTCCCGCTCCTTCTATTGCATCGACTTCAAAATACGACCATCGTAACGAGATATCCAGTTCCGAGGTTTCTCTCAACCGCTCTACCGCTTCCACGCGGGATCGTGTCATCCCATCCGTTTCCGTCTTCGGCTGCTGCTCACCGGCACGGATATGGCGGTTTAAATAATCCAGCGCTTCATTCCTGTAAAAAGCATACGGATTGGACTTTCCCGGTACATCGTACTTGAGAACCTCTTCATACAGGCGCAGGTAAAATTGAAGTGCTGATTCCATTGAGTCCATTTGCTTAAAAGATGATGCCAACTGCCGCAGCACCGTAAGATAAAACAGGTTGCCTTTTTTTAACACTTCCGGGTAGCGGTCAAGGAGCCTCCGGTAATAATGGGCTGCCTGGGGAAATTGGTTTAATTTAAAATAGCACCGGGCAATGGCATGATAGATGTAAGGCTTTATATCAGCTTTGGCCTTATCGCCTGCTTCAAGGGATTTTTGATACGCCTTCACCGCATCGATGAAATTTCTTTTTCTGTATTCAAGGTTGTATCCTTCAGTATAAAACTCCTTCGCCTGTTTATGGATAATTTTGGGTTCCAACAGTTGAGATTTCAAGACAGGTAAACCAGTCTTTCTTGAAATAGGAAAAATGAATTGCTTCCGGGAATTAATAAAAAAAGGGTACTTTACAATGGGATTGCTCAAAACAATGGTTTTGGTTGAATCAATGAGAGCTTCCGGGTTGTCAACGTTAATTTCTTTTCTTTCAACCTGTTGGAATACCGCTTCCACCAGTTCCCGTGTCCGGGCTTCTACCCTGGTGCCGATATGAAGCAGGCGGTTGGTGAATTCCTTTTTTACGTTCAAGAGGCGGGCGTTTTTTTGCTGCGAAACCAGGTATATTCCTACAATCCCAATAATCAAACCCGCCCCGATCACAACCGCCATCAGCAGCAAAGGCAATTTTTTCTTTCGTTTAATCATTACCTTCATCTAATCCTGGAGAATTCAATATTGTAAAGTAACATTCCCAATTTGTCAAACAAGATGTCGGTTAGATGCCAGGAAAATGGGTTTAAAGCTTCCCTCCTTCTAAACAAAAGCTAGGCTCTCGTACCGCACGGGCACTCTGAAAAAACTGATGCCCTCCGTGCGGATATACTAAGCCCTATTTTTATCTACAGGATGGGCAGAAAATCAGAAAAAATTATAAACCTTTCTGCCTGCCCATCCTGAACTCCTATAAAACTCTATCAGAACTTTTCGGTGCCTTCGGCNNCGGCGACCAGGGGATTCTTTTGAAAAACCACCCCCTGGACCCCCGCAAAACTTTTTATTAAATTTTCCCCAAAAACAGAGGGTAGTGGTTCCAATGGGGTATGGTGATTGAAGCCATGTAACACAGGCTGACCATGTATGAAAAGTTTTTGCGGGGTCCAGGGGCAGTTTTTACTAAAAAGAGCCCCTGGCCGCCGGAGGCTTACTGATTATACTCCTTCCACTTTTCGGCGAATTCGTGAAGTTTTTTATTTACCATATAGTTAACGGTTCCTTTAGGGTAGGTGCCGTCTTTTTGTCTTTTGCCAGCCGGTACTCCAGTAAGGATTTCAATACCCTGGTCGATAGTTTCTACCGGAAATATGCGGAATTTCTTTTTTTTAACTGCCTGGATCACCTCTTCTTTCAGCATGAGATCATCGATATTTTGATGGGGGATCATCACGGACTGGGAACCGGTCAGACCGGCGGCACGACACACCTCGAAAAAACCTTCAATCTTTTCGTTTACGCCGCCGATGGGCTGGATTTCTCCTTTCTGGTTCACTGAGCCGGTGACCGCAATATCCTGACGTAAAGGAAGTTCAGACAGTGCCGACAGGAGCGCGTAAATCTCGGTAGAAGAAGCAGAATCCCCATCCACACCCGAATAGGACTGTTCGAAACAGAGACTGGCACTGACGGCAAGGGGTTTATCCTGGGCGTACTTTTGGCGAAGATACCCGGAAAGAATCAAGACACCTTTATTGTGAAGGGGGCCGCTCATCTGGGCTTCACGCTCGATATTGATAATCCCCGAATCTCCCATGGATATATTGGCGGTAATCCGGGAGGGTTTGCCAAACGCATAATCTCCCATATCGTAAACGGACAGGCCGTTCACCTGGCCAATCTCACCGCCTTTGGTGGAAATCATAATGGAACCTTCGTTGATCATTTCCTGGATTTTTTCCTCATAAAGGGCGGAGCGTTTGTTTTTTTCAGCGATAGCTTTATGGATATACTTATCCGTGATGGTTCTCTTTTTATCCTGCCGTGCCCAGTAATGGGCTTCCCTGAGGATATCGGCCACCTGGTTGAACTGGGTGGACAGTTTTTTTTGTTTTCCTGCCAGGCGGACACCGTATTCCACCACTGCAGCCACTGCTTTGCCGTTGAGGGACATTAATTTTTCCGATTCCACGATCCGTTTAATAAAATTCGCATAGTCCATGATGGTTTCCTGTCTTACATCCATGACCGAGTCGAAATCCGCCCGCAGTTTGAAGATTTTTTTAAAATCCGGGTCCTGGGTGTACAAGAGTTGATACATATACGGGTCTCCCACGATAGCCACTTTCACATCGCATTCAATGGGCTTGGGCTTCATAGCGGAAATAGAGACCATATACACCGGTGCATAAATCTGGATTTCCACCTGCCTATTTTTTAGCGCCCGTTTAAATGCAGGCCATACCCCCGGTTCAATCAGCAGGTCCAGGGCTTCTACAATGAGGAAGCCGCCGTCGGCTTTTAGAAAAGACCCGGCTTTTATCCTGGTAAAATCAGTTCGTGCATGACCGGAGCGTTCAGGGGTAATTTCAACCGTGCCAAAGAGATTGGAATAGGATGGAGATGTCTCAAAAATCACCGGCGCTTCTTTGGCGTCGCAGTTGTCTACCAGGAGATTCACCCGGTACTCGAAAAAGGGGTCGGCCTCGCTCCCGGGTTTTCCTTTGGGGAAAGGTTCTTTATCCTGCTGGGCCGGGAGAAATCTCCCGGGATTCTCCTGGACACTCTCTTTTACTTCTTCCAGGTATTGATTCACAGCAGCGCATTTGTAGTGATTCTTAATCTCTTTGATTCGGCCTTCGATCAGGGGATTTATCATTTCCTGGTCCAGGGCTTTGAGTTCTTCTGCGGTTGATTTATCTAATTCTCTCAAATCATCGAAAACGGTTTCCAGGCGGTTCATCAAGTGGGAATGGGTATTTTCTATCTTTTCGATATCTTCTTTGGACAATTTTCCTTCTTTTTCCAGTGCTTTTATCTGGTCGAGATTGGCAGGTTTTCCTTCCACCAGGGGAACCAGCACCGGCCGCATCATGGCGCCCACCTGCATTTGCAGGAGAGCAAAATTCGCTTTGGCAGCTTCATCTTCAAAGCCTTTGATTATTTCTTTTTGTTTGGCTTTTACTGCCTCGATTTTCTCTTTTCGCCGGTCCTGGTAGGCATCGCTCTCAAAAATTTCCGGGATATTTTTGAGTAAATATTCCACAAACTGGTCCATGTCTTTTTTGAATCGTCTTCCCTGTCCGGCTTTCAACCGGATCAGGATAGGCATATCCGGGTTTTTGAAATTATTAACAAAAATCTTGTCTTCCGGGATGCGTTTAATACGTTCGGTTTCCTTTATAAGACAATTAATTGCTGTTTTTCGTCCGGTACCTGAGAGTCCGTTAACAAAAAGGTTATATCCGTGGCTGTCGATATCCAGTCCTAAGCGAAGGGCGTTGACGGCTCGCCGCTGTCCAATGATATCCGGGCACGGGCATATATCATCTGTGGATTTGAAACCCAGGGTTTCGGGATCACAGCGCCACTTTAACTTTTCCACCGGGACTTCCTTAAAATTTTTTGTTTTTTTCATTGCCATATTCATCTACCTCTCTTTAAGTAATTTCAACTACTTTCATTTTAAAACGTTCTTAAGAAAAAATCAACCGTTTTTGTTTTTAAGAACTAAGGTTGAGGTTGAGGTTAAGGTTTATTTTCCTTATATTTCCAGGAGCATTTGTCGAAAGCGTTCTGCGTTCACAGGAGCATAGGCATGATAATCATTATTGAAAAACGCATACAACGTCCTCCCGGCAAGATACGGGATCACCCCCGAAGCCACTTTTGCCAGCTCATCATCAGAATAGTTATATTGATAAAGATTTTTCCCCAAACCATGAAGCCTTAAATAAAGAAAATCCGTGGTGGGATAGATAGTATCCGGGAGTTGGGGGTGACTCAGGGAAACAAAAGCAGAATTGTGTTTTGAAAGCACTTCAACTACCTCTTTATCCCACCAACTTTTATGACGAAACTCCACGGCATGGCGTACACGTTTTGGCAGTTGTAAGAGAAAGCTGTCAAGAAGTTCTACATCTTTATGAAGCGATGGGGGAAGCTGCCAAAGAATGACCTGCAAACGATTGAGTTGAAGCACACGGTCAAGAAATGCTTGAAGAGGTTCCTGGCAGTTTTTTAGTTTTTTTAAATGGGTAACTGTTCGTGACCCTTTTACTACAAGGTGGAAGTCAGGACCAAGTTTTTGATTCCAGGCTTTAATAAATGTTACATAGGGGATGCGGTAAAACGTGGAATTCACTTCTACGGTATTGAATTTACCGGCATAGTACACCAATCGATCGGGGCCTTTTACATGTTCGGGATAAAAAGTCCCTTGCCAATCCGTATAAGTCCAACCTGAAGTACCTACAAATATGTTGTTTTTTTTCATGAAATAACCATAAGACTTTTTTGAGAGCTTGTCAACCTCGAAGTTTTCTTTTTGAGAGTCCCATATCCCGTTATTTCTTAAATCTTCCTCTTCGGGCAAAGCTTACCGGGCAAACACAAGGTTTGCCCCTACGCTGGCAGACACCTTGCTGACGGCCATTTCCGCTCCGTAGGGGCGAACTTTATGTTCGCCCTTTGCGTATTTCCTCAACCGAATTATGCATTTTTGCAAGAGGCTCAATTGATTATTAATAATTAAATAGGTTTCCTTTGGGCAATTTTAAACACCTATCGATGATGAAAAGGTTTATGGTAAAAGGTTTCAGCAAAGTTTATACATTTCTACGCACCGTCCATTCTAAACAACAAGAATGAAAAAAAAGAAACATGTTTGCAGAAAAAAGTAACATGTTTGCAGCTTTTAGCTTCATGCTTACAATAGATTTGAACAATTTTGAAGTAAATTGCTTCAAAGTTGTAGCTCCGGACTTCATTCTTGTAGCAAATTTGAACAACTTTGAAGTAAATTACTTCAAAATTGTAATCCGGAGCTTCATCTTTGTAATAATTTTTTACGATTTTGTAATAAATTACTTCTAGATTGCAGCTCGCAGCTTCATCCTGGAAACGTTTGTATAACAATCGATTTCAATGGAAACAGAGGCGGAATATTATTGCCAGGAAAGAAGAATTGTCTGCAGCGAAGAAAAGAGGTGGTTAGCGGATTAAAGTAAAATTCAGCCGCTGCTTTCTCTGACCCTTGTTTGATGAGAACAGGGTTCAACTCTTTTACTCGATTTTGAAAACCCACATCAGGAGCCGNNCAAGCTGCCCCCAACCATCCTCTTAAATATTTTACGGGATATTAAGGAGTGCCTTTTTCTGGGATTCAAGTTGTTTTAAATCTGACCGTAAACGATCGATTTTATCTATATTAACTTCGTACTTACGGTACAGCCTCTTTTTTTCTTTTCTTAGGCGTCTTGCCCTGATTTCTTCGGAGTTCAGTCTCTTTTTAAAAATGGCAAAGTAGAGTGAATTTATAACAATCATAAGGCCACCGGCAAGATATGTCCATGGTTCCATGATATTCCAGTCATAAACGATAAAAATCAATACTGCCCAAACTGCCAAAACAACCACATTGAATCCTACAAGCCCCCAACTGCTGTGATCGGCTCTAATTTTTGCCATTTTATCGCACGCTTCTTTATTGATTTCTTCGGATTTCAATTCCTCCCGGATTTTTGTAATTTTGTCTTCCAGTTCTTCAAGTTGCTTTTCTTTGTATTCTATGTCTTCAATTTGGATTATTTTATCGTCTTCCCGATGGCTTAGATGGCGGGATGCTTCTTTTTTAAATCTCTCGAGTTGTGAGATAAAACTCCGGGACAATAAAGTAGACTCACCGTTGCGAACAACAAAATCTACTTGGTCTATTCTATCGGGAGCTATTTCCTCGATAAGTTTCCAGATATCCACATTCTCGACGCTCAGGGAACATTTAATGGTATTTTCATTTTTCCGTAAGTACCGTTTCAGCTCTGAGAACTCGAAATAGTGGGGTATTTCTGCCTCTGTACATTGGGAACAGATACAAGGCACC
>WVZO01000394.1 GCA_011772425.1 Candidatus Aminicenantota bacterium | reverse complement strand
TTTTAGTTTTTATGTCCATCCTGTAGATATGAGTAGTGGTTAGTATATCCGCACGGAGGGCATAGATAAAGACAGTTGGCAATTGGCAGTTAGCAGTTGGCAAGAAAGAAGAGAAGAAGGTAAGTTGATTTCATAGTGCCCGTGCGGTAGGAGAGATAAGGCGTCCTTCGGACGTATTATAACGCCTGCGGCGATTCCACCGTTACCATAGGAGCATTGTTTTGGTCATTGGAAATTATTCACCCAGCACTTTATTCTGCCAAAAGCAGCAGGTGAAAAAAATCTCTTATATATTATTGATCCGCAGCATTCTCCTCCTGGACAGCGGTCTTTAGTAATTCAATTCGTTTAACAGGTAAATCGGTTATTTCTGAGATTGTTTCGATATCCATTCCTTTCATGAGGCAATTTAACGCAACTCTAATTTTATTCTTTTCTTCGCCTTTTTTCACTCCTATTTCTTCGCCTTCTTTCACTCCTATTTCTTTGCCTTCTTTCACTCCTATTTCTTTGCCTCTTTCAAGGACTTCTTCAAATATGGTACTCATTAGCGCACCTCCTTCCTTTATAACGTCATTGACAGATTCCTGGAGTTGATCGAACTTTACATTTTTTATGTTGGAACCTAAATATATCAAAAGCATCTCCAGGTATTCATTAAATGTTGTCTTATCCGATAACTCCCGGAACAATTGAAATATATTTTTCAGCCGGGACATAATATCCGGGTTGAAAATATATTTTAACGCCATCAATACGATCCGCAGTTCCACCTCTCCTTTGATGTTCTCTTCCGGCATGTGAGAAATATCGTATAACTCATAATTAAACGAAGGAATGTATTTCTTCAGGGTCTCCGGGATATCGAACATAGAAATAAAACGTGTATCTACTTTCCAGGGAGACTCACCATGATAAATCAGCAAGGGGATAATAGGCGGCAGCTTTTGGGTTTCCGGGTGCTGGACCACATGGGCTTCCCAGATGTGGGCCATATTTTTGAGCAACTGAATCCCGGGAAAATCCGGTTCCCAGCTTTTGTGTTCAAACAAGAAGTACAGATAGGCGGGTTTGTTCCTGAAACGAATCTCGTAAAGAACATCAGAGTAAGATCGGGCCAGTTTTCTGCCTACAAAGGTATCTTTGCACGGGGTCAGTGATGAAAAATCCAGGTCCCTGGTGATTTCTTCCGGTAAATTTTCCCTGGTAAAGCTTTCCGCCAATTTATTTTTATCAAACGAAACCCTGAAAAAACCATCATGGGATAGGTAGACTCTGAATCTTCTTTTATCTTTGTTTTCAGGCTCTGGCGGTTTATCATTGTTGAGTGTTTTTTCTTCCGGCATATGTTTATTATAATTTTCTATTGGGATTTTGTCAACAACGGATTTGAAAAGTGGATAGACTCGAAATATCATTAGCAAGACAACCCCTTTCGGGGGAAATGGGTGCCCTTCGGGCCAATTTTAAATGCCTGCGGCGATTCCAAGTCAGCACAGGAGCATTGTTTTGGTTATTGGAATTTTGGTCACTGGAAATTATTTACCTGGCACATAATTCTGTAGAAAATGATATCTTGAGAGCGGCAACTTTCTTTTTAATACATGAATCTTTCCGGGTGATTGAAATAAACTTCTTGATGAATCCAAAATCGTTTTGGATGGTTGAAGAAAATTTCTTGACGAACCCAAAAACGTTTTGAATGATCCTAAAAAATTTTTGGATGAATCCAAAATCGTTTTGGATGGTTGAAGAAAATTTCTTGACGAACCCAAAAACGTTTTGAATGATTCCAAAAAACTTTTGTATGAATCCAAAAACGTTTTGGATGATTGAAGAAAATTTCTTGATGAACCCAAAATCGTTTTGAATGATTCTAAAAAATTTCTTGATGAACCCAAAATCGTTTTGGATGATTCCAAAAAATTTTTGGATGAATCCAAAAGTTTTTTGCGTGAACCCGGCCTAAAAGGGGAAATTCCAAATCCCAAATTACAAACAAAAGAGGCGTCCTTCGGACATATTTAAAACGCCTGCGGCGATTCCACCGTCAGCACAGGTGCATTGTTTTGGTCATTGGAATTTGGAATTCTTATTCGGCCGGGGGTGCCACCCCCTTTGTGATTTGGAATTTGTAATTTGGAATTCTTTCTCTTCTTCTTTCATCCTCTCAACTTCTCCGTTTCTTCCCTTCCTAACCTCTTCTTTTGCCAACTGCCTACTGCTAACTGCCAACTGTTGTCCTTCTGCCAACTGTTACTGATGCCACATTAAAGTCATATTGTTATGCAACGTGCACGTTTCATTGAAAACGGTTTTGCCTTTGTGATGGGACTTTTGGAACATGGAGCGGAAGTGCGCCCGTTGTTTGATGAGAACAGGGTTCCCCCATTTCAGCCGATCCTGAAAACCCGCATCAGGAGACGGAAAACAAAATTAGTCAATCGTTTCGGGTTTTTTAGTTGATCCGTATATTACCATATATTACCATAAAAACCCATATATTGCTGTAAGTTCTGGGCACAAATTAGGCACAGGCAAGTGAGCTTGCCAAGAGTGTCACAATTTTTTGATTGAAAATTTTTTCTAGATGTAGTACCATTTAAAGTTAATACTGAGTGGTTACAAAAAAACACCTTCTAGGAGGGATCTTGGAAAACCAACGAAAATACTTCAATTACCGTATTGCGCAGCTAGAAGAGATATTTGCAAGAGCATGCGAAAATATTGGTGTTTTAGAAGAGCTCGAAGAGGAACTGGCTCATCGGAGAACGAAACGAGCCAGGGAGTTGTTGGCAAAGGTGCAGTCGGCACTCAACGCAAATACCGGATCCTCCCCATCATCTGTACCAAACTATATAAGCCAGCCGGTATCTCCAGTACCGGTATCTAATACAGCTACACCAAAAAGCACACAACAAATTGACGACGAAATCGATTGGGTGTCTGCCTTTGATAATGTGCTAAACTATTCCCCTGTTGAAGAAGAACCTGCTGATGAACCTCCTACTAATGATCCGCTGGATATTTTGGAATCATGGACATCTATGGAAGTCTTATCTCCCCAAACTTACAAACGCCCCCATGATTTACAAGGAAGTGGGTCTGTAGCATATTTTAAGGATGGTGAACCGTGGCTTAGAGGTGAAAAATCACGACCTAAATGCAATCTCTATTACATTATCTTCCTCGGAGCGATCGAGCTGGATAAGGCTACCGAAAATCTTATTTCGATCTACCAGGATAAGCGGGTAGAGCGCCCGGCTGCACAAGGAAAAGCAGCACTTGGAGCAATTCTGGTTAATAAGCGTGGTATACCCGTTCCCGAAACAGGAATCGCGCTTTCCAGTTTTGGTTGGGCATATGGGCAGGCGCTTAGTGGGCATATTGATCACATCAAACACTGGGTGACTGCTGAAAAAATACTACTCGAAAAATTGGCTGCACTCATTTATCGTCAGGATAAAAATGGTGAGTGCATCCCCCTTACCATTCCTCATATTCTACATATCTACAGATGGATTCTGCACATCTGCAAAATTCCGGAGAATGATGTCGTGGAACCCTCATTCATAATTCGCTTATACCAGGCTTTCTCGAAAGGTGAACCGGAGACACCACTTCTTAATAGTTTTTACCTATCTGATTTGCAATGGGCATCATCCACTATTCAAAATGGCACAAATAATTATGCGTTGTCCCGGTATCTGGGCATTACAAAGCCCCCGGAACAGATTGATGTGTTGCATGACAAGTCATACCTGGAAGATGTACTTCAACCGAAACATACACCGTTAGGTCGTTGGCCTGGCCGGGGCAGATTTCCTTTAGTGCTTTTGCAACAAGCGGCAGTAAATTTCGCGAATCGTGAATTAAGCGAACAAGGGCTGTTCTCAGTAAATGGCCCTCCCGGAACTGGAAAGACAACCATCCTAAGGGATATAGTTGCCCGTAATGTTGTAGAAAGAGCGATAGCGCTTAGTGCATTTGAGGATGTAAACGATGCCTTCTCCCTTGCCTGTAAGATCAGGCTGGGACGAGGATTTGTCCATCTATATAAGCTGTCGGAGAACATTCGTGGATTTGAAATGCTGGTGGCATCGTCAAATAACAAAGCTGTAGAAAATATCAGTAAAGAGCTTCCTCTTACATCTCAAATTGCGGATGATCTTACAGATTTTAGTTATTTCAAAACCATTAGTGATGCATTGTCGGATGACGATGACGAAACGTGGGGTATGATCGCAGCGGTATTGGGGAATGCGAAAAATCGCAGCAATTTTATCAGTAAGGTATGGTGGGACGATAAAATCGGATTACAGACATATTTCAAAGCGATTACAGGCCAATTGAGCTGTGATCCGGCCGACTACAAGGATGGCGTTGTTCCCCCAGTCATAGAGGGATGTGATGCGCCGGGTGATTCGCACGAAGCCGGGCGAAGGTGGCAAATAATACGCCGGGAATTCAAACGGGTTCATGCGAAAGCACAAGAAGTTAATGCTCTTGCCCAGAAAGCATATGAAAACCGAAAGATCATATGTGGTCTTGAAGAAAACTTGGGTATTGTTGAAGCCAGGATTCGAGAGCAGGCTGCGCGAGTTGATAAGCATAAACAAAAGTTAGAGCATGCGTTCAACATTCGCAATGATAACGAATCGGAACTCAATTACGCCCGGCAAAATTTAAAAGAATTCAAGAAGTCCTGGCCAGGGTTTTTAAGTTTCCTTCTTCGAAGAGCAGATTGGCGTATATGGAAACGGCAATTCCGACAGCTGCGTGAGACAGCCGGTATCAAAAAACATGCATTTGAAGACGCCGACGGTAAATATCATCTCGCAGAAAAGGATTATAAAACAACGGTATCCGGGCTTGATTATCTCAATAATGAGAAAACCGAATTAGAAAAGCGTTATCAACAAGCGATCCGTAATGTTCAACCTGCCTCCCACATTTGTGAAGGCGCTTTGGTAACTTGCGAACTTTGGGATACTTCACACGAAGAACAGCAACTATTTAAGCCCAACTTTTTGGAACAAGCGCATCGGGTTCGTGATGATCTTTTTATTACTGCAATGAAGCTGCACAAAGCGTTTATCGATGCTGCGGCCAAGCAGATACGACAAAACCTGAGTGCATTTTTCTTTATCCTAGGGAACGGAAAATTACCGCCAGAAAAGATTGGAATGATTCCTCATTTATGGTCTTCGGCATTTTTATTCACGCCTGTGATATCCACGACATTTGCTTCTGTTGGACGCATGTTAAACTCTATGGCCAGTGGAAGTTTAGGATGGTTGTTAATCGATGAAGCAGGACAAGCTCTACCTCAGTCAGCAGTTGGCGCAATTCTTCGCGCGAAACGTGTCGTGGTGGTTGGTGACCCCATGCAAATTGAACCGGTTGTTACGTTACCGATACCGTTGGTCGAGAGTATTTTTAAGCATTACAGCGTTGATCCGTATCGCTGGAGTGCTCCTTACTCTTCCGTGCAAACACTTTCCGATGAAGCAAATCCTTTTGGTACTTCAATACCAAGAGAACTAACAGAAATATGGATAGGATCGCCGTTACTTGTCCATCGCCGGTGTGAAGATCCGATGTTCAAAATTTCTAACAAACTTGCATATAACGGGCAAATGGTGTCGGCAACAGAAGCTAAAGAAAGTCCTCTTACAACCATTTTCGGTAAGTGCCTTTGGTTTGATATTAACGGAAGCGCTCAAGAAAAATGGTGCCCGGAGGAAGGTGAATTTGTCGCTGGAATGATTCGCAAAGCAGCTAAGGAACTGGGCGGTGAATTGGATTTATTTGTTATTACGCCATTTAAAATTGTTGAGCAATCTATGCGCAGACGCATGGAAAGGGAAACAGGACTACTGGAGCATTATGGCATTGAAAATTCAGGTACATGGATTTCTGACAGGATTGGTACCGTGCATACGTTTCAAGGCAAGGAAGCCCAGGGAGTCATCTTGTTGTTAGGAGCTCCCGATCCTGCACAAAATGGTGCAAGAAACTGGGCTACAGCAAACGTAAATTTATTAAATGTGGCAGTGTCCAGGGCGAAGCAAAATTTCTATGTGGTAGGGAGCCATAAGCTTTGGTCAAGTATTGGGAACATGAAAACCATCAGCCGATATTTGAACAAATTCGATTCTGAGAAAAAAAGTGGACCGACAAGAGACAAGAAATAAGAGGTAAGTGAGGTCAGCCATAGCATTGAAAAAATATATTTCTCACCGGTGCCCCGTCATCAGGAAAAAACACCGCTATTAAAAAGATCATTGCCGTGAAAGCGGTGACGGTGCGTCAAAACGCCAAAGTATGAGATTTCTTTGCCTGCCAATTTTTTCAATCCAGGACGTAAACAGCATCACAGCCAATTTCGTTGCTGTCAGGGGGCAGGGGGCAAGGAGCAGGGCGCAGGGAGCAGGGCGCAGGGGGCAAGAGGTAGTTGGAGCCATTGTTTGGAATTTCTTATTCGGCTGAGGGTGCAACCTAAATTAGGTTGCGCAAGACCTAATTTTGCTTGCACACAACCAAAATTAACTGGTGGATGAGCAAAATTAGCTGGTGCGTGAGCTAAATTTGCTTGAGTGGGAACGATAAAGCGTCCAGTGAGAGACATGAGAAAATAAAGGGGCAAGCAAAGAAATCACTAAGCCCATCCATAGGCACCCGGGCTGAGATAACCAAACACCGAAATATCCGACGACGATTGTGGAGTCCTTCACACTAGAAAGAACATGTTGTTCTCCGTTTCATCGCGGAATCAAACAACGGCTCGATTTTGGTATTTACTTGTTCAATATATTATAAGGTGGATTTTATGATTTGGGATTTTTTTCTTTAGTCACACCTCTAAGCGCCGCGTACTGAACATCTGTACCAGCGCAAAATTCGCCGGTGTTGATCACAAAGATGCCATCCTTTATGGGCGGCAGTTCGAGACGCTCCAAAAGGGCACGGTCTTTCGACTTGTACAGATTGAACTTAACATTGCCCTCAATTTCCGGGCGCATCTTGCGATCCACGACGCCATAAGGCACACTCGCCTCAAAGGGAATGACCTCTACGCCCGCTTGTTCAAGGTGTTCCCGCCGTCGGATATCCTCTTGAGTCTCTGCCCTTGGTTTTTGAACAAAGGCTCTCAGAATCCGGTCAAACCAACGCAAAATTCTAATGCTAAATCTGTTGCATTTCATCATATCCTCCTTAAATTAGTATCTGTTGATTCTATCGATTAGTCCAGCATGACGGATCCCCCGCCATGTAATCGCCTGTCGTGTTGTACGCATCTGCTCGGCACCCCCGGCACATATGCCAGTAGGTGCACAAATTACAAACTTTGTAGCGATTTTTGTTTCTCAGACTGTTTAGCACTTCGGAGTGTTCCCAAATATCTACAAGATCATCTTTCAACATATGGCCAAGTGGAATATTTAGGAAGGCGCAGGGCTGCACAATGCCTTCTTCAGTGATGTAAAGATAACTAATACCCGCTTGGCAACCACCACAAATATAGTTCTGCGGCAGGTCTTTGTAGACAGCGACGAATTCCTCATTGAGGAGGTTGCGCATGGGGTCCTTAAAGTTTACAAAGTATTTGGTGATTTTTTCTTGGGCTGATTGAATGTAGCTGGCTAATGTTTTTAGCTCTACGTTGCTCAGTGCCTCCTCATTAAAATTTCTTCCTCTGCCAATGCATCTCAATCTCTGGAAGCTAACGCCGATCACCCCTAACTCATTTGCCAAATCCAAAAGGGCGGGCACGCAATCCAGGTTTCGCTTGGATACTGTCATAAAGAGGGCAACATTTATCCCCGCTTCGACCAATTCTTCAATTCGCTTCTTTGTCCTGGCGAAGGTGCCCGCGCCACGATTCGAGTCATGACGTGGTTCATCCCCGTCGATGCTTATCGCCAGCGCGATTCTTTTATGCTGCAACAAAGGCTCGTATTTTCGAGGGATAGCCACACCGTTCGTGGTGATTGAAATTTCTTTGAAATCCAGGTAAATAGCCTTTTGTATGAGATCGCCAATATCCCTTACAAGAAATGGCTCACCCCCTGTGAAGGTGATTCCTTCAGCATAAGGTGAGATCGACTCCAAAATTCTTACCAGGGTTTCCGTATCCAGCACATCTTCATATCGTTTTCCGGCATCATTAAAACACCAATCGCATGTCAGGTTGCACTTGCGTGTTATCGAGAAGGTCACCTGCCGAAGATCATCAATAGATAACATGGCACCATCGCTCTTTTTCGAAGACATTATGCTCACTTGTCTTTGGAATTATTTCCTAACCAGTTCCACTTGAATCCCGGTATGTGTCATCCACTCGGAAAGCTGTTGTTCAATGAGTGTGGGATCCTTTCTCACTGTATTGTTCAAGACTGGCATGCGCTCTGTCTTAAACCTTGCATCCCCATACAAGTCTATTTTATTGCCAGTGCAATACTCAATGACATCCCTATTGAGGATTACGACCAAGTCTACTGCCACTGACATTCTCCTTCTTTATAGCTGCCACCCTACTATTATTATACGAAATTCGGTTTTTTACTAGTCGTTGAAATTATAACATATCACAAAAAATCTGTCAACTTTTTTTAAAAACCCTCAGCAATTCTAATTTTGACGTTTCAAGCAAGGGTAAACACAAGGTTTACCCCTACGAACGCACGAAAACGGCAAGCAGATGTAGGGGCGAACCTTGTGTTCGCCCGAACAATCGGTAAAATTAGAATTCCTGCTTTTCGGCCCAGGTTGTTGAAATACCTCGTTGTTTCTGATACAATATGCTTTCAGTCGAACAGCAGAATTGCCTATGAAAGATTTGAAAGCGGTTTTTCTTTACTCACCGGAGTGGGATGCCATCAACTATCCCCAGGAATGCCCCTATGATACCAGCCGTGCCGGTAAAACCCGCAGTACTCTTTTATCAATGGGGCTTTTGGGTGGAAAGCAACAAAAAGAAGTAAAACCCATAAAAGCCACGCGAGCCGAACTGGAGAAATTCCATGAGCCTGCCTACCTGGATGCCATTAAAAATGCGGAAAACGGGCATCTCACTCCCGAAGCATTTGCCATGGGAATCGGGACGCCCGACTGCCCGGTTTTTCACGGGATGTATGAATACATTTCCCTGGCAGGCGGCGCCTCAATAACAGGTGCGCGGCTTATTCTCTCCGGAGAAGCAGATGTGGTATTCAATCCCTCGGGCGGCTCTCATCACGCAGGGCCAAAAAAGGCTTCCGGTTTTTGCTTTGTCAATGATGTAGTGCTGGCGGCAATGGTATTGACCGAGTCAAAAAAAAGAGTCCTGGTCCTTGACCTGGATGTGCATCACGGCGATGGTGTGCAAAATGCCTTTTATGAACGAAATGATGTCATGACCATATCCCTGCATGAGAGCGGCAAAACACTCTTCCCCGGGACGGGATTTGAAACAGAAATCGGCCGCGGCAAGGGTGAAGGATACTCGATTAATATACCTCTGCCCGTGGGCACCTACGACGCTGCCTATGAGAAAGCCTTCAAGGAAATTGCCTTACCATTAATTATTAAATTTGACGCGGATGTTTTGATCATGGAAGTGGGCATGGATGGACTTTCGGGTGACCCCCTGGCCCATTTGAACCTCACCAACAATGTCTACGCAGACATAATAAAGCAAATTCTCCATTTGGAAAAACCCATACTTGCCACCGGTGGGGGTGGGTACAACGTGGAATCCACGGTAAGAGGCTGGGCCCTGGCCTGGAGTGTTTTAAGCGGTGAAGAAGAGCATGACCTGGGGATTGGCCTGGGGGGTGTCATGCTGGAGACCACCGAATGGCTTGGTGGACTCAGGGACCGTGTATTAATAACTGATGTGGGTATACGAGAAACAGTGGATGCTGAGATTCAACAGGTGGGCAACTACATCCGGGACAATGTTTTCCCTTTGCACGGTCTAACCTGATGAAAAATAAAACCTGGTAGAGAAAAATGAACTGGCAGCTCTTTTTCAATCCCGGGTCCATTGCCATCGTGGGCGCCTCACCCAAAAAGGTTAAAACCGGGAATGCCATTTTATCTTCTCTCATTAAAGACGATTTTCCCGGCAAAATTTTTACTGTTAATCCAAACGTAAGCCAGGTGCTGGGAATCCCATGCTATCCTGATCTTAAATCCATTGGTGAGGTTCCCGACCTGGTTATTATCACCACCCCCTCCCAGTATGTCATCGACCTTTTACAGCAGTGCGCCCAACTCAGGGTTAAGGCCGTGGTTATCATCACCTCAGGCTTAAAAGAAATAAATGAGCACGGCACCCATATGGAAGAATCCATTGCTCAAATTGCCAAAACCTCAGGCATTGAAATTATCGGTCCCAATTGTATCGGGTTAATGTCTCCCCATACGAAACTGAACGCCAGTTTTGCCGGGAGTCTGCCTTTGCCGGGGAAGATCGGGTACTTTTCCCAGTCCGGTTCAATCCTGGCTGCCACGATAGACATTGCCAGGTCCCTGGATATTGGGTTCAGCCGGGTGGTCAATATTGGCAACAAAGCGCATCTCAGCGAGCTGGATATGATAAAAGCCTTTGCCGATGACCCTGAAACCAAAGTGATTGCCGGTTACCTGGAGACCTTTGATGATGGTGATAATTTCATCCGGCAAGCCGAATTGATCAGCCGCGAAAAACCCATATTGCTGATTAAATCCGGGGTAACTGCGGCCGGTGCCAGGGCGGCATTATCCCATACTGCCCGACTGACCGGCAGTGAGAGAGCATTTGATTGTGTATTTGAACGGGCAGGAGTGGTGCGCTGTGCTTCCATTAAACATCAACTGGATATCGCCTGGGCGTTTGCCGAACAACCTCTGCCCCGGGGGCCCAATGTCGCCATTATTGCCAGTGCCGGTGGCTCCGGTATTATGGCTGCCGATGCCATTGAAAAAGAAGGCCTTCAGCTTGCCGCCCTTTCAGACTCTACCATTAACACGTTATCAACGAAACTGGACAATGCCCTGAATGTGAACAATCCGGTTGAAATCATGGGGAATATATTGGCAGGGGGCTATGAATTGGCACTTAGACAGGTGTTGGATGACCCGGGGGTCCATATTGTCTTGGTGCTGTTAACCCCTCATGCATTGACCCAGTGCACCGGCGTTGTCCAGGCTATCATACGGGTGGCAAAGGAGAAAACCGATAAACCCATTCTTGCCTGCCTGCCTGGCGTTAAACGGGTAGAAAAAGAAGTAAACATGTTAAGCAGTGCCCACATTCCCTGTTTTGATTTCCCTGAAAAGGCAGTAGCAACTATAAAAGCCATGGTCAATTATTCCATGTGGCGCAGCCGGCCCAAACGGGTGATCAAACTCTTCCCGGTCAACCGGCGTAAGGTGGAGAAAATAATTGAGAGGCATTTGAAGGATGGTGTCAGTGAAGTGGTGGATATGGAAGTCAAAACCATCCTCAAGGCGTATGGGTTTGTGATCCCGGAGGGAATGATTGCCACCTCGCCCCAACAAGCGGTTAATTTTGCCAATCAAATCGGCTATCCCGTGGTATTAAAAGTATGGTCACCCGGGATTATTCACAAAACCGAGGTGGGGGGGGTCAAGCTGGGATTAGCCAACGAAGAAGAAGTGAAGGACGCCTTTGATTTGATGATGTATCGCATACCGAAAATAAGACCCAATGTGAATATTCCCGGTATCCTGGTGGAAAAGATGTGTGATAAAGGCCAGGAAGTGATCCTGGGTATGAATCGCGATCCCCGGTTTGGTCCGCTGATCATGTTCGGAACCGGGGGAAAACTGGTGGAAATTCTTAAGGATGTAGCTTTTTACCCGGCGCCGCTGACCGCCGCAGAAGCAAAGGAAATGCTTATCAATACCAGGACATACAACATTTTAACCGGGATTAATCAAGGTGAAAAAGGTGTAGCCATCGATGCCATTGCTGAAGCCCTGCAGCGGGTATCCCAGTTGGTCACCGAATTTCCTCAAATAAGGGAATTGGATATCAATCCATTTGTGGTGGGTCGTGAAGGAACCACACCTGTAGCGGTGGACGCCACAATCATCCTTGATGTTGGTTAAGGAGTATGATGCAGGATTTTGATTGGAAGCACGTATATTCTGACCGACTCAGCAATGCGCGCGAGGCCATGAAATTGATCAAGCCGGGTAACAGCATCTTCATTGGCACCGGCTGTGGTCAGCCTCAACACCTGGTCAATGCCCTGGTTATGCATTCAAAGCATATATATGATGCCCGTATTATCCATTTTTTGACCATGGGTGCAGCCCCCTATGCCTCGGAAAAATTTCGTCCCCAGTTCAGGACCAACAGCTTTTTTATCGGTGACAATGTTCGCGATGCCTTTGATAAAGGCATTGCTGACTACACTCCTATCTTTCTTTCCCAGATACCCCGCCAATTTGAAACCGGCAGGATTCCATTGGATGTGGTGTTATTATCGGCCACGCCGCCGGATGTGAACGGACTTTGCAGTTTAGGTGTTTCAGTGGATGTAGTCAAATCAGCCGCTGCCAATGCCAAATGTGTCATTGCCCAGGTCAATGAGAACATGCCTCGAACTCTGGGAAACAGCTTTATTCATATCGACTCCATTGATGTTCTAGTCCCCTACGATGAGCCCATCATCACGGTTAAGCCTCAACCCCTGGATAAGAACCTGCAAAAAGCAATAGAGAATGTGGCGAGGTTGATTGAGAACGGCAGTACCATCGAGTGCGGCATCGGGCAAATCCCCGAGGCTTTAGCGGAATTTCTCCGGGACAAAAAAGATTTAGGCATTCATACGGAATTGGTTGGTGATTGGCTAATTGATCTTATCGAATGTGGTGCTGTTACCTGTTCCAAAAAAACCATCAATCACGGTAAGGTGGTTGCCAGCATGTGTATGGGTTCTCAGCGGCTTTATGATTATATCGATAACAATGACTTTTTCGAGTTTTATCCCAGCGAATATGTGAATGATCCGTTTATCATTAGCCAACACGATAAAATGGTATCCATTAATAGTGCGCTGGAAGTGGATTTGACAGGGCAAGTCTGTTCGGATTCATTGGGTTATCGCTTTTACAGCGGCATTGGCGGCCAGGTGGATTTCATGCGCGGCAGTGCCCGGAGCCGGGGAGGGAAACCCATCATTGCGCTTCCCTCGACTGCTCACGATGATACGGTCTCCAGGATCGTACTTAAATTGACAGACGGGGCAGGTGTGGTTACCACCCGCGGTGATGTGCATTATGTGGTAACCGAGTACGGTATTGCTTATTTACATGGGAAAAGCATTCAACAGAGGGTTTTATCATTAATCGACATTGCCCATCCTAAGTTCAGGAACCAATTAATCAAGGGAGCAAAAGCCCAACGATACATCCATGAAGACCAGATCGAGCTGGCGTGGGAGAAGGTTACGTATCCCAAAGAATTGGAGCACTATGATACCCTGCGGGATGGAACGGAAATATTTTTCCGCCCGGTCAAGCCGACGGATGAAGCTGCCCTTTCGGAAATGCTTTATTCCCTCAGCATCTCGTCGTTGAGGAAACGGTTTTTTACTCATACCCAGACGTTTCCTCACAAAGATGTGCAGCGGTTAACCAACCTGGATTATAAAAATGAGCTGGCCATTGTCGGGGTGGTTCCCGGGCCGTCCGGTGAAGATATAGTTGCTATTGCCCAATATTTCCTTGATCCCAAGACGCAGGTGGCGGAGGTTGCTTTTATTGTCCAGGATGAATGGCAGGCTAAAGGGATGGGAACGTTTTTGCTCAATTACATCACGGGTATTGCCATTGAACGTGGTATAAAGCGTTTTTATGCGACTGTTTTGCCGGAGAATAAGGCGATGCTTAACATTTTTTATAATTGTGGTTATAATGTGAATACTGATTTTGACGGCAGTTCATATACGATTACCTATGATCTGCACACAACGGCACGGGGAGCCTAACCTAAAGATTTTAGCCACAAAGATACACAAAGGTACACAAAGACCCTTTAATAAAAAGTTTTGTGGGGTCCAGGGGCGGTTTTTCAAAAGAGCCCCTTGCCGCCGGAGGCAAAAAAAGTTCTGATAGAGTTTTAAAGGAGTTTCAGGATGGGCAGGCTAAACGTTTTTTGAGTTAACAGATATTACTGCCCATGAATATTTTAAAAATTGACTTGAAAAAATAAATTTGCTTGTGTATTATATGTTTTAAAGCATTTTAGCGCTTACAAATAAGGAATAACAATGAAAAAAAATAAATTTGTATTTTTTACAATTATCTTAACTTTTCTATTATTATCCTGGGGATTTTCCGATACTGATAAATCTGAAGGAACAAACCCATTTAAAAGGAATGAAAGACCCGGAAAGAGGGTGAAAATAGTTGTTGAACAGGTATATTCCAATGCTGAGGGAGTGAAGGGAGGATATATAAGGAAAGACGCTGAAGTGCTGTGCCGAACAGCTGATCTTGAACCTGTGGAATCAGATACTCAGAATTATGACATCCTGCTAAAAATATCCTTAAATGGAGAAGCTCTGGGATTAACCTATATTGGAAAAGGATTCCAATACTCAGGGGCCAGTATCAGGGGGACAATCCTTTTGGAAAAGATTGGAGAAGGGACATTTAAAAAATCATTTAAAGGTTTTCATAAACCACCGGACATGATAGAATCGTCATACCCGGATCCTGCTTCAGCCCCTTTTGGATATGCCTACCAGGAAAAAGGATCACTATTGCACAAATTGTGTGAGTTATTCCTTGAAATCTATGGAATAAAAAAATTTATTCCTCTTTTTGAAGGGGGAAACAGAGTAAATGTCACTATTCAGGCTGCTCTGATAAAAGCGATTATTGAGATTGGCAAACCTGCAGTTGAACCATTGCTTACTGCTTTAAAGAGCAAAAGCTCACGGATCAGGTATAAAGTTATAAGTTGTTTGGCTGGGATAAAGGATATCAGGGTGGTTGATTCATTAATAAAGGTTATCAATGATGATAAATTAA
Organism: Candidatus Aminicenantota bacterium; assembly: GCA_011772425.1. GTDB lineage: Bacteria > Acidobacteriota > Aminicenantia > UBA2199 > UBA2199 > JAKAGC01. The sequence continues at coordinate 48,549 of WVZO01000394.1, read as the reverse complement.
TTTTTGTCAGGCAAAATGCAATAAGAGCTCTGAGCAAACAAAATGATCCTCGTATAATCGGGTTTTTAATAAATTTACTTCAGAATAATGAATGGCGGATAAGGGCGGTGGCTGCTGACGCCCTGGGAGATATAGGAGATACTCAGGCTGTAAAACCGCTGATTAATCTACTTGATGACATAGCCAGTTACGTCAGAGATAAATGCAGGGATTCCTTACGAAGACTAACCTTAAAAGATTTCGGCTATGATAAGCAGAAGTGGCGTATTTGGTGGCAGGCAAATAACAAAAAAAAGGGTAAAAAATAGAACTAGGAGTCACAACAAAAAAAAAGGCTAAATTCCTTGCCAAAACGACACTGTTTTTGGGCGTTTTTGGGGTTTTGGGGGACAGTCAATCATGAGTGTGTAAATCGTCCTCGGTGCTTGTAAATCGTCCTCGGTGCTTGTAAATTTGTAAAATTTTTTTGCCTGTCTCCTTTTTTTCTTCACTCGCCATCATCCGGGATTTGTCTGTTAGTCGATATCGTTGACGTGCAGTTCCCATGTTTCGGTTTCTTCATTCTCTAAAAGCTGGTAAAATTTTCCTTCATTAAAAAGCATCCTGCCTTGATAAGGAAGCAGGCATTTCTTTATATACCGTCCCTTGAAATCATATACGATATATATTAGTTTATCTTCTTGGGCTTCATACGTTTGCAGGTAGATTTTTTTATCCGCCGGGTCCAGGAAAAAAGTACGCAGAGGCGGCCAAAAGAATCTTTACTATTATAATATAGTATATTGAAATTTGCCGGGAAAAAGTCTCATCGTTTTCATATGTTTGTCATAAAATTGTCAACACCTTTTCTTAAAGAAACAAAGCAAGCTCCGGTTGATTCCCGAATCCAGGATCAATTAAGCTGCAAAATTGTTATCAAAAATCTTTTTCTTCGTCGTAGAGGACAATGTATGTTTTTATCTCGATATTATCGATGGTTTCCATCTGTTCCTTGATAGTTGGAAGAGTGACGGTATTGGGTACAAACACAAGATAGACACCTTCGTTGATACCGACACTGCCGCAGTAAAAGGCAAGCTGTTTTTTTCCCTTTTCAAACCGGACCATATCCCTGAATATCTTAAATTCCACCACATACTCGCGGTTTTTGATATTTATTACCAGGTCGCATCGTCCCAGGCTGGTATGGGGTTCAAGATAACTTTTGCCTTCGAGAGTTTGTACCAGACTCTGGATATAGGTCTCGAAGCTGTAGGCCAGCGCCGCCTCTTTGATACTTTTGTATTTGCCGGTGCTTTCGTCCTTCTCCCGGAAATATTTGAAACTTCTTCTTTTTACATAATCCTTGTAATTATCAATCAGTACATCGAAATTGATGCGACCGTTCTTATAAAAAAGGATCTTGAAATCAACATTACGGAAAAAACGGCTACTTTCCCCGTTAAAGCTGGGATAAAAGGCATCGTAAACTGCTTTTTTATACATAGGGACCCAGAATTCTATGTACCCCTGTTTATCTTTTTTGATCAAACCATGGGAATGGAGGAATTTTATCATCTCATCATTGATCTTGAATTTTTGTTTTTCCTCGGTAAATAGAAGCGTCTCTACTAAACCCCGGTGCTGTTTGGCTTTATTGATGATATTGGAGATATTTTTATCTATGGCTTCAGTCAGGTACCAGTCCTCAATCTCCAGGTAGTGGTCATAGTTAATGGTTTCTTCCCGGGGAAACCGGCTCACCAACTGGTAAGCAAAGCCGTTGACCAGTCCAGGCTGGTTGGCGGTAATCGCCGCTATTTTTTCTTTTACTTTGCGGTCAAACTGTTGACCGGTTTCTTCTTCATGCATGTGCAGCAGTTCAAAGGTCTCTTCATCGGTGAAATACGGTATTTCCAGGTTATCGGCAATGTTAAAGGGACTGGCATGATCCTGGACCACGCCCACGATGTTGGCTACCCCCACCAGGATGATGGANNGATTTTAAACTGTGCTCCTGCCGGAAACTGTAAAGATTGCGGATGGTATGAAGAAACTGGCCGAAAATTTCTTCATTCAAGCCTTCAATCTCATCGATGATTAAAACGACCTTCCTGTCTTTTATCTCCCTCAATTCATTATAGAACAATGGAAATGTTCGTGAATGAAGCTGAATGTTAAGTCTTCGTCTGAACTCACTGGCCAGAAATTCCAGTAAATCTTTTTCCGTCACACTTTTAAAATTTTCCAGGTTGGTATGAATGACCTCGTACCCGATGGATTGGAGTTTTTCGGCCAGGGAAATGAAATAAGTGGTTTTGCCGGTTTGGCGGGGCGCCCAAATGGTGAAATAGCGGTCGTCGGTTACCAGTTGGAGTCCTTTGGGGATTAAGTATTCCCGTTTCAAGGTATAATGTTTGGCAGGTATATTATGGCCTGATGTATTAAAATAGCGTTTGGCTTTTTTTATCATATCCAAAGTATAATATAAATCCACCTATTTTTCAATGTTTTTCAAGCCCTGTACTCCTGGAACTGTCCTGGTTCACCGTGAAGTGGAAACCTGTTATCTAATTCCAAAAGACGCAAAACAAATCGACTTTTGGGGGAATCATCCTGTATATATTATAAAAGGAGGATAGCCATGAAAAAGAAAGCCATCATATTTATATTGATTTTAACTGTCAGTCTCTTTACACTTATGGCCCGGGAACCTCAAGATGAAGAATCCCTGGTGCTTAACAATGTTCACCTCATCGACGGGAAGACCCATAAGAGATTGAAAAACCACTGCATCGTGGTCAAGGGCGATACCATCACAGATATCCATCCGCTGGGAGAAAAGGATATTACCGGAGCAGCCTTTCTGCTTAACCTTGAAGGACATTATGTTATTCCCGGTTTGATTGATGCTCATGTGCATATCAGCCACATGTCGGCGGAAGAGTTGAGAATGGTATTATCATGGGCTTTAAAGGGAGGAATTACTGCGGTTAGGGATATGGGTGGTGATGTACGAAAACTTGCGACGATAAGACGGAATGCCCTGCTGCATGAAATCGAATCTCCTTATATTTATTATTCTGCGATTATGGGTGGCCCCACGTTTTTTACGGACTTCAGGGTCGTTGGTTCCACATTAGGTGAAACCCCGGGTAAGCTTCCCTGGGCAAGGGCAATTACCCCAACCACGGACATGCGGCAAGTTATCGCCGAGGCTAAAGGCTCCGGCGCCGCAGGTATTAAAATCTATGCCAACCTCCCTAAAGAAGAAATTCAACGCATTGCTGCCGAAGGTCATAAGCAGGGATTAAAAATTTGGAGTCATGCCACTGTTTTTCCCGCCAGACCCATTGATGCGGTTTTGGCAGGTGTGGATGTAGTATCCCACTGCGGTCTCCTGGCCTGGGAATCCGCAGCAGAATTACCTCAATCTTATGAGCGCCGACATGAGGCCCAATATGATATCGCGCTGCTCAAAGACAAAAGCTATGAAAAACTTTTTAAAGAAATGGTAAAAAGGAATACTATCCTGGAGGCCACGGTTTACATTTTTTTGGAACGTATAGCCAAAGGTGATAAAAAAATGGAGGAATTTTGTATTGAGGTGACGAAAATGGCTCATCAGCACGGGGTAAAGATTGCAGCCGGCACTGATTATATTTACAAACCGGGAGCCCCCTTTCCTAACGTTCATTATGAAATGGAATTGCTGGTGGATAAATGCGGGCTGAGCCCCATTCAAGCCCTTCAATCTGCCACACGCATCAATGCCGAAGCACTGGGTATCGAAGACCGTACCGGGACAATCGAAAAAGGAAAACGCGCAGACCTGGTCATACTCTCCGCAGATCCTTCCGCTGACATTCGTAATGTCAGGAAGATACGGTATGTTATTAAGGGTGGGAAATTGTATGTAAGACAATAAGGACTGTGAAATTACTTTGCATCTGGCGCCTGTCCCCTTCCTCCACCTAATTTTAGCCACGAAGGCATTTACAATGCGGTAAAAAGCACGAAGGGGCACAAAGAAAATTAGGCTCCCTAAAATAACCCTAATAAAAAGTTTTGTGGGGGTCCAGGGGGCGGTTTTTCAAAAGAGTCCCCTGGTCGCCGAAGGCAAAAAAATAGTTCTAATAGAGTTCTAATAGGAGTTTCAGGATGGACATGCAAAAAGTTTTTTAGTTTTTATGTCCATCCTGTAGATACAAATAGTGGTTAGTAGATCCGCACGGAGGGCATCAGTTTTTTCAGAGTGCCCGTGCGGTACGAGAGATTAGCTTTAGTAGGAAAGAAATAGGTAACCATATTTTTCAAAGCGAGTGAAAGATGATGGGAACATTTGCACACTCGCACGCAACGTCACCATTTATTAAAAAAAATGTTGACAGAAAGGCAATTAGGGTTTATATTTAACCATGGAGGACATAATGAGATTGAAAATTGGTGTCCACAGCAGCTCGTTTTTCTTACAAAACGCGGGACCGAGGACAGCGAAAACATAAGGAAACTCATTAATGTATATTGATGATTTTATTTGGCTTCCCAGTATTATTGAAAAATTATCTATTAAGCACCACGTCACTCAAGACGAAGTGGAAGAAATATTTTTTGATCGTCCACAGTATCGCTTTGTTGAATCAGGGTATCAGCCAGGAGAAGATGTGTACTACGCCTGCGGGCAGACCGATTCCGGTCGATACCTGGCTGTAATTTTCATTAATAAGCCCGGAAATACGGCGTTGATTATAACCGCCCGGGATATGGATAAAAAGGAGCGAAAACGTTATGAACGAAAATAAAGACAAAAAACTCACCGGCATCTCTAAGGCCAGCACAGTGGAAGAGATTGGCGAATTTTGGGATTCCCATAGTCTTGAAGACTATCGGGATCAGACAAGGGAAGTTGAATTTGAAGTCAGAGCCAAACAAAGACGGCGTATAACACTTGACCCGGAAATCTATGCGCAGGTTGAGATTCAAGCTCGCACCCGTGGTATTTCACCGGAGACATTGATCAACCTGTGGGTAGTTGAAAGGCTCCAGAAGACTTGACGCCGGCTCTTTTATTCTATAGTAATAAAGGCGCTTCGCGCCCGTCCCTTTTTCCTTTTGTCCGCAACCTGGACGAGCCAGAACCAAAAAGAAAGAAAGGAAAGGAATTATTAATTATAAATGGAATTTGCGTCCTTTGGACATTATTGGTTAACGCCTTGGGCGAAAAGAAAAGGAGTTCAGCGAGGCCCCGGAATTTACCGCCGCAGGCGTCTAAAATCTGCCCGAAGGGCACCGCTATAATTTTCCCCTTTTTTTGTCAATTTCTGGCAAATAGGTAACCATATTTTTCAAAGCGAGTGAAAGATGAACGGCAACATTCGCACACTCGCACGCACTGTCCCGTTTCTCATTTTACTTATTGAAGAATTCTCTTTGAATCACTGGCTGAGAAATTTTATTACTAGGCCCATCTCCCCTGGAAACATTGACAGATACTTTACCTTCAAGTGCCTGAAATATTTCTGCTACATCATTATGTGTAAAACCAGGGCAAAGCATAATAGCATCTATCTTCTCTTTTTCATAGATACTTTTAGACACTTTTATTGCCTCGCTTTGATTTTTTACCACAACTGTAAAAAGCTTATACTTACCTGTATCAATAGCACTGTTATGTTTTTCATAATCTGCATCAGGCGCATGTGCCAGAAATAATGCCTTAAAAGCCATGATTTACCTCCTTAATTTATTTTGCTATTTCGCTTAATCTGCAAAAGCTTCCGCCCTTAGAGGATGTTCCGGAATCTCAAAACTCTTTAACAATGCCAACTCAGTTGTTCTCCTTCTAATCATTGCTGGTCTTTCCCGGAAGTAACTTTTTACCACACTTTAAGAAAGAAAGTCAACTCTTTTCGGAAAAAATGAGTATTTCTACTTATATAAGAGTAAAAAACTGCAAGCTCCAACAGTTGTTCGCACCAGCACCAGCCTCAAGCTCCAGCTTTTAGCTATGGCTGGTGTTTGCGGCTTGTGGTTGGGGCTTAACTGTTATATTAGGTAACCATATTTTATATTTTATTTGCAATTTTTTTACAAATGATTTAAAATAGTCGAAGATTTTCGTGCAAGACTACCGAAAATCTCGGAGTTTTTCGGTGGTGAACTACCGAAAATCTCGGAAATTTTTGGGAGGCAGTAAAATGATTAGAAAACGAGCACTTTTCACCGAGCTAATCAGATGGCTCGATTCTAATAAGATTATTATCATCAAAGGCGCCAGGCAAGTGGGGAAAACTACACTGCTTCTTTATTTGAAAGACCACCTTACTGCATTGGGCAAAAGGACCGTGTACATTTCAGCAGATGATTTGATGTTTAAGAATGTTTTCGATTCACCTTCCCGTTTTTTCCAATATTTAAAGTTTGAACACCATGTCGAGAAGGATGTCCATATTTTAATCGATGAATTCCAGTATATTAAAGATGCCGGGTTATTTATAAAGGTCCTGTACGATACGGCAAAACGGGAAAATAAGAATATCACCTTCGTTGTTAGCGGCTCATCCAGCCTTGAAATCTCGAAAAACCGGGAATCTCTAACCGGTCGCAAGGTGGAATTTACCCTTTTTCCCTTTTCTCTAACCGAAGCACTGGCAGAAGAAAAAAAATATGCTGTTACCTTTGATATCTATTCTGAATTTAATGACCTGATCAATTTTTATTCCATATACAAAGATGAAATCGAAGGTGAATTGGTTAATTTCCTTCGTTGGGGCGGATATCCGGAAGTTTATCTCGAGGCTGATCTCTTTAAGAAAAAGACCATTTTTAAAGAGATTATATCCAGTTATTTAGAGAAAGATATTGCCGGTTTCTTACGGATTTCCAATATCTCTGCATTTAATAATATGATAAAAGTCCTGGCCGGGCAGATAGGAAACCTGGTAAACAAAAATGAACTTTCAAACTCCCTTGGCCTAAATTATAAGACAGTAGAACACTACCTTGATATTTTGAAAGGGACTTATATCTTCTCTTATGTGACGCCTTTTTTTACTAATGTCAGGAAAGAATTGACACGGATGCCCAAGGTTTATATCCATGATACGGGTATTTATTACTATTACTATGGGCTGGATATTACCTTTGACACCCTGGAAGGCAAAGTGATCGAAAATTTCGTATTTAATACCCTTAGAAACCGGTATGATGATGGGATATACTTCTACCGCACTAAAGATAAAACAGAGATCGATTTTATAATAAAAAACGAAAAACAATTTACCCCCATTGAAGTTAAATTTCGTAAGAAAATATCGATACCCTCTTCTTTACTAAATTTTATAGATAAATTTGGAACGGATACAGGTATCGTTATTACTAAAGATACCATTGAGAAGAGAGATAACGTCTTTTGTATTCCTGTGACCATGCTGCCCTTTTGCAGCCTCACACCGGCGGCAAAAAGAAGTGCCAGGTAAATTATCTGTCTCGACAAGTTGCTCTGAATCCATTGTGTCCTCCTTGTTTGAGTTCTTGTCCATTTTTACTTCATTATATTTATCTATAATTTGAACATAACTTATTATTATATGAAATTCGTGTTTCTCAGAAAACACGAACTTTCAATTATCTGATAGCAACAATTTTTGGGGGAAAAGGGGACGGTGCCTGCGAGTGTGCGAATGTTGCCGATCATTTTTCACTCGTTTGCGCTCTTTGTTTTATTTTCATCAATCATCAAATAAGAGTCGGTTCAAAGGATGTAAGATAAATATTTGACTTTTGTCTCCCGGTTATATAAAATAAAAAAGTAAATAGGAAATCTGGCAGACAAAAATAAGAGGTTAAATGATGAAACTTAATCGGTTAAATATAGCACTGGTTTTGGTGGTAATGGCAGTTTTGTTTATTGTCCCGCACCAGGTATCGGCTGTAAAGAAAGTCAAAGGCCTGGTTATAGGGGAGTCAATAAAAATCCATTCCAGGGTCTTGAATGAAGACCGTGCACTTCTGGTGTACCTACCAGATGGCTACGCCTCCTCCCAGGAGGAATATCCTATCCTTTTCCTGTTGGATGGAGACTATCATTTTCATCATGTGACCGGGATTATCGACTTCCTCACCAAATCGTCCCGTATACCCAGGATGATCGTAATCGCCGTCCCCAACAAGGACCGCAACCGCGATCTGTTACCTACCCGGGTGGATAATTTTCCCCCTGTTGCTGGAGCGGATAAGTTTTTAACATTTCTCAGGGAAGAGGTGATTCCCCTGGTGGACAAAAATTATCGAACAGCCCCTTACCGAATCTTGTGCGGTCACTCTTACGGCGGTTTGTTTAGTATCTATTCTTTATTAAACAGTCCTGAGCTTTTTCATGCATACATTGTTATTAGTCCCAGCGTGTACTGGGACGATCGCCTGATGTTCAAAAAAGCCGAGGCTTTTTTTCAGCAGTACCCCGGCTTGAAAAGATTCGTATACCTTACCACTGCCGGGGGAGACAGAGATGCCATACGTTTTGCGTCTAAAGATTTTGCCGGGTTGTTGAAAAAGAAAGCACCCAGCGGATTGGAATGGCAATTCCAATTTATGGAGAAAGAGGATCACAGTTCCACGGTTCACCGGGTGGTTTACAATGCACTGGAGGCTCTTTATCCCGGTTGGAAGCTTTCACCCAAGCAATTGTCCGACATGTCGCTGCAGGACATCCGGAAGCATTACAAGAAATTATCTAAGAAGTACGGTTATGAAATTCCTGTCCCTGAGAGGACAATTGATTTCAAGGCGTCATTATTGTTCCTGGAGAAAAAGATCGTGGAAGCCATCGAGATGCTGAAGTACAATGTCGCCAGCTATCCCGGTTCGGCCAAAGCTTACTTTAATCTTGGGCTTGCGTATGATGCTGCCGGGAAGTTGGCGTTAGCTAAGGAAAATTTAGAGATGGCCGTTAAAATAGGGGAGAAGAATAAGCACGATGAGTTGCCTGCATTTAAGGAGGAATTATCCCGTTTGTTAGAAAAAATCAAACCGGGAAAAACTGAAAAGACAGAGAAGGAATAGCAATCATTTTTTTTAACTTTCCCGGGAGAAAAAGGAGAAAGAGGGGACATGCAAGAAATCCACTACCACCTTTGAGCGACGATGCCAAATATGCCCGCCAAACAACGGTTTTTCTGGATAAGATGTTATTTGGCCACTCGGCATTAGACTTTCCAATTTCGAAGTTCTCCATACACTTTTTAAGGGGTTTTAAACGTTCAATATCAAGATCAAAATGCTTAATTGTACTTTCATTCACAATTGCCTCCTGATTTTCACAAAATACCATAAGCTTTATCCAAAGTCAATCCAGGGGCAGCAAAAAATTTTTTAAAAGGGTGACACTCTGTCAAAACACCAAAACAGGAGGCCAAAGAAGGAAAAATTACTCACGTTGGGGCTACGAAGAAAGGCTATTGGAAAATAAATAGCAGTTAAACCAGCTGTAAAAAAACGCATCAGAAATATAAAAAACGGGACAGACAAATTTTTTTTTATTTTTAGATTATATTTATATCGGAGGTTTTAGAGAAAATCAAGAGCAACCGGTTGTAAAAATTTAACATCCAACACCCAACACCCAACTCGAAAAGCCGTCACCCGTCACCTGTCACCCGTTAGCTTTAAAGGCAATTATCCTCCTCCACTTTGCCTCCATGCCTTCAAAGACCAAGACGCCCTTCGCCTCCCGCCACACTGCACATTTCACGTATCGCGTATCATGGATTATGGATTATGGATTATGTAGGCATTTCCGTTATTCCGTTAAATTCAAGCGACTGTGCTAATTCTAATGCTAATGATAACACATGATTACGCGATTAGGTGTACCGTGTCTGTTGTGGCTTAGATTGGGGGCATTCGGCATTTGGCATTTGCTTAAACACAATCAACGCCCCTGATACCTGATACCTGGTACCTCATACCTTTGATGCAACGATGCGTCGATGCGTTGATACGTTGATACGTTGATGCGGATGCATCAAACTTAGAGTTAGAGTAACCGATGAATCTTTAATCATTGGCAATTGGCACCTCTTAATCTCTTAAGCTCCGCTTTGAATTCTTACTCCTCCTACTACCACTTCGATTTCCAGGGGGCATGCCTTCGAGGAGTAATTGACCTTTTTCGGGTGAATAAATATCAAGCCTTTGGCCAATTGCAAAACCCAAATTCTCAAGCCATAAACCAGATAAATAAACGAAAGGTACCCGTTTACTTTCTCCTTGAGGAAACCGAGCTTTGCTCCAACGCCTCTTGGAAATCACTGTGTTGGTCTTTATCTTTTCCATACCAACCTGGTGTTAAAGAAATTCCGAAGAACTCGATTCAGGAACTTTCTATATGATTATCAGGCAAGAAATTTGTTAGGAATCTTCTAATTTTGTTTCTGCCTTGTAAAAGTAATAGGAATTTTTTTACTCCCCTTACGTAATTCATGGCCGTAACCTTCTAAGCGATCTTCCTGGACCGACAACTCGAAGGCAATCGCATCATCATCCACTTTGCCAGTAATAGGGACAATGAATTTCAGTTTGTCGCCGGAATGTTCAATGCTAACTATATCAAAGGCCATTCCCTTGTCCACGTCATTGTCCGTCAAACTAAGAATCTTGAACCTCCCTTCAATACCACCCTGGTGCTCCCGAACACTGAGCTCCACCAATGTGGATTTGCCCTTCTCGGTAACGGTTCCTCTCCATTTACCACTTAGGTTGTACTGAGGATGCTTCGTACAACTCACCGCCAAAACTAAATGAACAATACTTATCACGCTGATGATAGGTATTCGAATAAGAATCTTCATTATGTCCTCCTTTGCACAACAATAGGCAAATATTTTTTTAAGATAAAAGTATATTTTAATGGATAGAATTAAGAAAGTCAATTTGTAAAAAAAATAAAATTGGAAGTAATAAAGAGGTTCAGTTGGGAGTCACTGCTGGTTTGACAAATGACAATATTTCCTTTAAAATCAGATTTTGAAAGCCGTTTGTGTTTCCTCTGGTAACCAGCCGCTTTAAAAAGGAGGTAATAAAAAAATGAAAAAATCAAGATTTATTATTCCATTGAACTTCCTGGTGGGAGCCCTTCTTATCTTCACATTTTCCCCGGGTTTATCGGCACAGGCAAAACCCATTGACGAAGAAACAGACCAACTGCGTTCGGCAAAAACAATTCAAATCACCCTGGAAGAGTCTTATGGGAGTGCCAAAAATATTGTTCTCCCGGTAAAAGAAACCGTGGAGAAATTACTGCCGCCTACCGGCCTTAAACTTGTTTTGTCTAATGCTGACATTACCCTTAAAATAGAAATCAGAGGCCGGGCAATTTCACGTTATTATTCCGGTGGAGGCAGGGGGCAGACCGGCTATACCGGCGCCAGCGTATCCGGAACCATTTATTTAAAAAAAAGTGACAGGAAGTTTTTCAAACGGTCATTTTCCGGCAAGGTAAGTCCCAGCTTTTCCATATTTAAAGGGAGTTACAAATCCCCTTCTTCCGCTCCCTTTAAAGGGGCCTTTTCCAGGTCTTCTTTTAAAATAAAGATAATAGAAATTTTTAGAGAGATCAAAGGCAACGATTTGATTTACGCATACCTGGAGAATGACGACCGGGAAATCCGCAAAGGAGCAGCCATTTTGCTGGGGAAATTAAAATTAAACGATGCGGCTGCAGTAAATTCACTGATAGCTGCTTTAAAAGATAAGTTTTCAGATGTGAGGGTTGAAGCGGTCCAGGCACTGGAAAAAATAAAGGACCCCCTGAGCATTGATCCATTGATTTATCTTCTCCCGGATGAGTACCAACGGGTGAGAAATGCCGTGCGTAAAGCATTGAATAAAATCGATCCAGGTTGGAAAGAAAGAAAATCTTGCCAGGACTTGATCCCATCTTTTCTTTCGGCCTTGAAAAACAAAAAATACGGTATACGGGAAGGGGCGGTGGAGTTTTTTGCAGAGATACACGATCAACGGGCACTGAAACCTCTTATGATGACACTGACGGATAAATCTGCTGGTATCAAAAAGAAAGCTGTTAAAGCTCTTGATAAAAATTATCCCAACTGGAGAACCGGTGAGCAAGCAGCAGGACTGGTGCCGCATTTTATTGGGGCGTTGAAAAGCCCTTCGAGCGATACAAGGAAAGGAGCAATCTCAGCCCTGGCAGAGATTGTGGACCCCCGGGCCCTGGAACCGTTGATCAATGCATTAAAAGACATAAACGCACCGGTCAGAGAGGCTGCGTTACGGACACTGGACAAAAAATATCAAGACTGGGGAAGCAGCAAAGCGACCCAGAAGCTAATCCCCTACTTTGCCAGAGCCCTGCAAAGACCATCAGAAAGCACCAGGGTCCATGCAGCAAGTGTACTTGCGGGAATTAAGGGGCCCCAGACTGTTCAACCATTGATTAAAGCGATAAAAGATAAAAGTTACAGAGTCAAGGAAATTGCAGTCAAGGCCCTGGCTGAGAGCGATAATCCCGCTGTGGTAAAACCCTTAATTGGTGTTATTAACGATAAGAGCCGGAGGGTAAGGGAAGCTGTTGTAAAGGCTTTGGGAAAGTTACATACCCCGGAAGCGGTCGAAATAGAACCCCTTATCGGCGCACTGCAGGATAAGGTTTTGTCCGTCAGGAAAAGTGCGGTAGAAGCCCTGGGGCAAAAAAAGGAAAACCGGGTCATCGAACCCCTGATTGCGGCCCTTAACGACAAGAGCACCAGTGTAAAAGAAGCAGCGGCAAAGGTCCTGGGAGAACGAAAAGAACCCCGTGCGGTTAAACCGCTAATCGATTTACTCAAAAGCCGCGACCGGAAAGTCAGGACTTCAGCTTTTAATGCACTTGAAAAACTGGGCGATTTCCTCCCAGTTGAACCCCTTATAGAACTTCTAAAAGATAAGGATTATAAAGTAAGAAACAGTGCACGCGATTTATTGGTAAAAATAAAAAATCCCGGAGCTGTCGAAGTTCTTTTCACTTCTTTGAAAAGCGGGGATTCTAACGTCAGGAAAGCAATCATTTACATTTTGGGAAAATTAAAAGACCCTCGGGCTGTTGAGCCCCTGATTGAAATTCTAAATAGCCCTGATCGCTGGGAAAGACAGAATGCGCAAAATGCATTGAAATCGATTACCGGTCCATTGGTTGAACAACAAGATCCCCGGGCTGTTAAGCCGCTAATCGGTCTCCTCAAAAGCCAGGACTCAAAACTCAGGACTTATGCTTTCACACAACTAGCAAAACTGACGGATCTCCTCCCGGTGGAACCCCTTATCGAGCTTCTTAAAGATAAAGATTATAAAGTAAGAAACAGTGCACGCGATTTATTTGTAAAGATAAAAAATCCCGGTGCCCTCGAAGTTCTCATTACTTCTTTGAAAAGCGAGGATATTAACGTCAGGAGGGCAATCATTTATATTTTAGGAAAATCCAATGATTATCGAGCTGTTGAGCCCCTGATTGAAATTCTAAATAGTAAGGATAAATGGGAAAAAAAGAGAGCGGCAGAGGCGTTGAAATCGATAACCGGGAAAGACTACGGCGTGAAATACAAGAAATGGAAAAAATGGTGGAAAAAAACAAAGAAAAAATAGGACAGATAAGAAAATACCAGTAGTACTAAAATGATTAAGTGCTTGCTCAGTTGTTTTATTGGTCTCTCCCCTTCAAACCTTTTTTTTCCTTTAATTGCTCTAATGCATCTTTGGCATAGATAAGCATTTTTTCTACGGCTTCTTCCAGGGCATCAATCGCTGATGGATCCCCGATATTTCCCAGGGCCTGGGCAGCCCGTCCACGCACCAACCTATTTGGATCGGAGCGAAGTTTGGTAATAAGTGTCGGAACTGCCTGACGGGATTTTATGGCACCAAGGGCAGTGGCAGTGGTTTTTCGTACCCACCAGTGTTCATCTTCGAGGGTGCGCAGGAGAAAAGGAGTTGCCCTCAAGCGAATATCGCCTACTTTTTGGGAGAGATGGGTTGGCTTGAAATATTTCAATTGAGTTATTGAAAGTTCAGGTAAGTCCAATGTCTTTCCCCAGGCGCTAAGTTCCTGACCCTCCAGGTCAAATCCAGCTCCTTTTAGCAGATGGATACCTACAGGGCTTTTAATCCATATCGCCCAAACATTATCATGCCTTATCTCACCCCAGGAGGAGAATTTTTTCTTTATTGCCAGGTATCGCCTGGTGTCTATAATATTCGAAGTATTATCAATGTCTTCATCTCGGGGCCCTTTAAAGTTTTTGCCGCTGCACCCACTAATGACGATTGCAGTCCAACCTTTGATCCATAAATTTTCATCATGAAGGGCGCCCCAAAGAACACTAGGACCGTAATATTCGGCAAACATTTCTAAGAGTCGCGGAATATAATCGCCGAAATAAAAGGCGGATCCCAGTTTGGGGTCCGGGATACCAGGGTAATCAGAGGGAGTTTGGTTATGGCTCTCTGTTCCTATAAATGTCCGGTAATAACCGGTTTTTGGTGTTGTCAGGACAATCGTTCCAAACAGAACCGGCCCGGAATCGCGGTTATAATGCGGTAAATTCGACATTCCCAGTCCGGTTTTAAAACCGGTGATTTGAATCCGGCACTGAACATCTGCTGTTTCATCTGAAACAGTGATTAGGCCCGCATAACCTGCAATACGCTGCGCGATTTCAAGAACGGGCAGATTTACTTCCATCAATTCCGATTCTAATTCGTCTAAATTATAAAAACGCTGCCTAAACTCGAAATAGATGGTTTTGGTGAAGCGAAAATCATCAGTTCTGGAGGCCAGGATTTTTTGTTTGTTCTCCCTGGCCTGATCAGCCAGTTCTCCCTGGGGATGCTTGCGCAGAAATTCTTCATACGCCTCGAGCGTGCCTTTTTCCCCGCATTTTTGCCAATCCAATTTTTCAATGTTTGCCCGGGCTTGAGCAGCTTCCGGGCCTTCCGGATGTTTTTTAAGGGAATTTTCGTAACTGGCTTCAGAATTCTTTTCCTCCGCTTTTTGCCAGTCTTTTTTTGCGGGGTTGCACGAAACGAATATAAGTATGAAGCCTATTATTATAAGAATATTTTTTCTCATCTCAGCATTTCCTCCTGTGTGACATCGGTGACAGGAAAAGCGTTTTTTCCATAAGAATATAATAGGGGAAGTTATGTAGAAAGTCAACAGGCTAAATGAATATTTTTTTCTTCTCCAGGAAAAGGAAAGGGTACAAGGAAAGTGGACAGGCAAGAAAAATTGACAAATGACAATATTTCCTTTAAAATCAAATTTTGAAAGTCCATCCCTTATAGGAGGTTATGTTTATGAATGTCTTTCCGCTTAGTCCGGTTGATTATATCTTTACAGGTGTTGGCTCTCAGCCAATAACGTTTGCTTTTTCTTATAATCAGATACTTGATCCTGGTTTATTGAAAAAAAGTCTACATGAGACACTAAATTATTTTCCCATATTACGCAGTAAATTAGTCAGAATTTCCGAAACGGATTATGAGTTCCATATTTCAGAAGAGGGATTAACGTTTGCTGTCCTGGAATCAGAGGTAAACTTTGAGGAAGCCGGCAGCATTGAGCAATATATAATTCCTGTGAGTTCCATTGCCGGAAAGCCATTAACAAAAATAACATTAACCCAAACGTCGGGAGGTTCTGTTTTAGCGGTTAGTGTATCACATGCATTGGTTGATGGTTTTAGTTATTTTCATTTTTTCTCCGCCTGGGCAAGGATATGCAGAGGTGAACCTATAATTAAACCCAGCCTTCAGCGGGATGTATTATTGGCAAATTTTAATAAGAGCGAAAAAATAATCACAGCCAATGATATTTATACCAACTGCGGGCTTTTTTATGGTGAAAAGCGCAGAGAATTACAAAGCGAACCGGTTCATGAAGAACGTTTTTTCCTTTCAAAAGATACGATCAGGTCCATTTTAGAGGATACAAAAAATGAGCCGGGAATATCGTTGACAGATAACGATATAATTACTGCTCTTCTCTGGCAAAAATATATTCCACTATGGAGTAAAGAAAATAGAAATCAAAAAACGTATGTCACCTGCCCCGTTGACATTCGCAGAGTACTAAGCGGTTTGCCGAGAAATTATTTTGGCTGTGCCCTTAGTTTTGGAACGGCTGCCATTAATTTTAATGGTCTTTTAGAGGCATCAATAGGAGAGCTGGCAATTTTAGTTAGAAATTCGATAAGAAAGGTAAAAAATGATTATATATTGAGGTCATTTGGAACACTGGAAAGTCTTCGGAAACAAAAAGGCCTGGATGCAATGGAAGAAATCCATCTCAGGCATCCACATCATGGTATAATCGTTACCAACTTAACTCGTTTACCCATAAGAGATCTTAATTTTGGTTCCGGTGCTCCACTAGACTTTTTATCATACGTGGATGTTTTAGCCGGCGCCGCTGTATTACCGGCAGAAAACGGTGTAGACATCTATGTTGCCCATCCACCCCAATGAAAAAAAGGTTCCGGGTCTCATGCTTTGACGTTTTACCGCACCGCCCCTCTACCTTTTACCGCATTGTAAATGCTTACCGCACTGTAAGTGCCTATTCCCAATCCAGGAGTCGTTTTTCTCCTTCCAGTTTGCGGATATCGGTGATTTCCTGGGTCACTTCCAATGTGCCCTTGTACGTTCCGTTGTCATCCCGGAGGGCAAAATAGCGAATAAGGATGAATTGGCCGCTCATTTGAATCCAGAACTCAGCCGTATCCCTTCTCCCTGCACGGAACTCGGCTAGAATTTTTTCCACAGCCTCGAGACTTTTTCTGGGATGACAATTCTGCACGTTTCTGCCAATGACACCAGGACTGCGAGGAAAGATTCGTTTGCCGCCGCTGTGAGAGTAAAACCGCACCTCGTCGTTTTCGTCTACAAAAGAAACCTCAATGGGCAGATGGTTGATCAGTAAGTTGACCTGTTCACGGGTAAGGGTTCCCGTATCCAGGTTAAGGCCCGCCTGCGCTGCTTCTTTCTTTCCTCTATTTTCAACGCCTGTTTTGGGTTCCCATCCTTTATCCGGTTGGACCCAGGAGAAACCGATTTCTTCCTCGCCTTGCTTCACTCTTCCCCATTCCTCTTCAGATAGAACTTCAAGAGCCATGGGGAAAAGAATCCGTTCCTCTTTGTAGATCATATCCCGAATAAGAGTGACCAAATTAGTCAATTCTTTCTCAAGTATTCCAGCTTCGGGTGAATCTGTCAGGATGCTTTCGAGCTTTTTAAAGGTTTCGCGAATGTCATCATGAATACCCCACATGACAGTGGAAGGGCCGGATACGTTTTTCTTTTCCAGCAGGGGGAACAACTGGTTTTCCTTTCTCAAATAATGGAAATTGATATGGGACAGTTCATCCAGTTTGCTGGCAACCTGGACGTTATCTTGTTTTTTCTCCATCATATCTTCCAACTCCCGGATAATTTCCTCAGTCCGTCTGTTTTCTTTCATATACGTATGGATGGGATGACCTGGAGGAGCACCGGGAATTTCGTGTTTCTTCAAAGATTCCTGGAAAATTTGAACGTGAACATCGCACAATTCCTTAACTTCTTCTGCAGGCATGCCCTCTTCAATGAGCCGCTGTTCCATGTTGGCAATTTCATGAGGAGCTACATCCTCGATGAGTTTTCGAAAGCGCTGTTTCAGCTCTTCCAGGTCTTTGCCGGCGTGCAGGTCTCGAATAATATCTTTTAGAACCTCCTCTCGCGCCTCTTTGTCTATAAACGCTTCGGGAGTATCGGGCTCTCCTGTTGTGACGGTGGGACGGTTTCCGGTTTGTTTTTCTATCTTATAGGCAATATCATTTAAAAGAACCCCCACATCGACTCCTGCCATTGCAGCTGCTTGACCCATAGTGGCCATTTTGCCGATGGTTTTCCGCAGCACGGGGTTTTTCAGTTTTTTAAACGCCGGCCATTGATCTACCATAAATTCCAGTAAAAACGGGTATGTTTTCAAGATGGCATCTATTTTGACTTTTGCATTTAATTCCATTTTACCTCCTTCTTTCTGCTCTAGTATACCAAAAAAACAAAAGTTTGCAACGGCGCGAAAAAAACTTCCACCGCTGAGATTGATTTCATACCACCCGGAAATCCACAGCAATCCTGGAGTTTAATGGATTGAAAAATTGATATTCCTAATGGTTTTGAAAATAAAATTATTTTTTTCAAGAATTGGGGTTGACTTTTCTATTTTTTTCAATTATCATGTGGATACAAAAACAGGAGGATTTATGAAAAAAGCTATTTTTATCCTAATCACATTAGGTTTTGCATTCGTAATGCAGGCCCTTATAAACATGAACGACATCGTGCCGGTCTTTCCTGATGGAATAAACAGGTCAAAGATTGAGAGCTCGGTTATTGACGGAACCATTCACTTTTTTAACGCTTATTCTCACGCGAACATTTTAATGAAAGAATATGAAAAGTCTGCCAAAGAATCCCTCAACTACCTAATAGCATTGGAGTATATGGAAAAAGCCATCACTGAACTGGAAAAAGCAAAGGACAATTATGCGCAAGCGCACACCCTGGGAAAACAAGCCGGCTATGTGGAAGAAATGATTCAAAAGTTTAAAACGTTTGATTACGACACTTATACCGCTGACAAACAATTAAACAGCGACGTAATGGCGTTGGTAAAGGCTTATTTCAGCGAAGGGAATATCCTGGGCACGTACCAACAACAGGTGGAATATATCGACGATATCTTACTCACCCTGGTGCCAATCAAAGAAAAACTGGCTGCCAACCAATTACCGGATATTTACTTACTATGGCAGTTACTCCAGCAGTTTTCAGAATCATCACTTTTCGGTAATTACTGCACCATGACAGCCCAGACCATTCTCTCTCAATAAAAAATAATGAGAACCACATTTTTGCTTGAAATCAAACGGGTTCTCAGTCTAAAAAATATTTCCGTATTCCTGTTATTCTTCGGTTTATCCTTATATTTTGTCTACTTTGGTTGCGCCAAATACAGGGAGTTTCTGATTGAAAAGCAAAATTTCCTGAAATATGAAAACCTTAAAATTAGTCATTACCTCAATTACGAACAATACGGTTTCTCCGGATTCCGGGTACTTTTGCAGCCCTCTCCTTTAATTGTCTTTTGTCACTCTTCAATATTGTCCATCGAAGGCAATATCAATACCAAAAGTATTATAAACATCTCATCTGTTTACAAAGGACAAAAAATCTTTACCAATAACGGATTGGTGGGTGATTTCTCCACCCTCTTCCTGGTATTGGGCAGCCTGCTGATGCTGCATTTCGGCCTCAATACCTTCGTCAGTATCGAATCTCTTCAATTTCACAAAACCAGGTCCTATATTTTCAATACCCTTTGCTGCCGCTTCACTATCCTGATTTTTTACTTTTATTCGGTCACAGTGGCCGCTTACTTTTTTGCCAGGGTACTGGGGGTATCCTTCAGCAAAACCGATACAGCGATTTTTTTCAAATACTCTCTCTATGTGATGCTCTTTATCACCCTCTTCTACATCCTGGGAACCGGGATGGCGGCGCTCCTGCGCTATAAAAAAATATTCTTCATCAGTGCCTATTTGACCTGGTTTATCATCATCTTTGTTGTTCCCATTATCTACAATATGGCCCTGGAAAAAAGAGCCAAAACCATCCAATCCAATGAAATCGTAAATATCAAGAAACTAAACAATAGCAAACGCTTCGAAGAAAGAGGCGAAGCATATTTCAAACGATTGCAGGAAAAAAAAGTCAAAGAAATCAGGACCCTTGCCAGGCAATTTGTGGAAGAGTACATCCAAAACATATTGCCCCTGAACAAATCAATCGAAGACAACCTGAACAAACAAGTCAACGAACTGATCACCCGTCATGAAAAACAATCCACCTTATTCCCTTCCCTATTCTACTCCTTCTTATCCAAAGAATTTACCGGTATGGGCTACTATGGTTATCAAGCGTTTTTATCATATATCATCGAATTAAAGGACAACTTCTTTAAATACTATTTTGACAAACGGTACAACCATATCGATCAATCGGTAGAATCTTTTGTAAAGAACAACGAAAATATTTTCCAGTCACAGGCCGCTTTACCAGACAATCATTGGCAAGGAATGGGAATTACACTTCTTTACTGTCTTTTACTGCTGGGACCAACGTTACTGGGTTTGCTGCGCACAGCAAAACAACCAAAAAACTCAGAACCCATCAAATTGGACATCCATCAACTGGAAATGGGAAAAACTTACTTTTACCATTCCCGGGACCCCAAACAAAAAAACGGCATCATCAATTACCTGGAATCAAAACGTGCGGTCATTATCGATAAGCCTGACCCGTCCCGCCACGACCCGGGAACATCATTAAATTCCTGGCTGCAGTTTGAAATCCGCCTATACCAACAAAACAAGCATACGAATTTTCATGACTTCCAGGTGAGGGAAAACCTGCAAACCCTGGG
Organism: Candidatus Aminicenantota bacterium; assembly: GCA_011772425.1. Taxonomy (GTDB): domain Bacteria; phylum Acidobacteriota; class Aminicenantia; order UBA2199; family UBA2199; genus JAKAGC01. The sequence continues at coordinate 28,049 of WVZO01000394.1, read as the reverse complement.
TGTCACCAGGCAGCAGTTGAATCAAAAAATCAAAGCCCTGGATAACGAGGTTTTTTACAGCGCCTATCTTGCATTAAAACTGGCACAAAACGCCAACATATATGTGTTCGACGATTTCTTGTATCGCGTCTCAAAAGAGTTTGAACAGGCCTTCAAAAATGCCATCGATAAACTCAAACCCCATGCTATTATCATCTACCTGGGAAGCCACTTGTTCGATGTTACCGTCAAAGAGAGTCATCAGCAGCCCATGGAAGATCTCCGCCTCGTAACCGTCGACCTAAACGCCATATCCCTCAGATAAATGACATGAACAATTAACAATTGAAGAGACTTACTATCCATTCTCAATGCCAATGTCCGAATAAGGCAAAATTCGCAAAAAGAACTCATCCAGTACCGCTTTTCTGATAACCTTATGGTTCTCGAAATACTCCATGAAAATGTTAACCTGTTCCTCTTCCGGTTCGCTTCTATACCTGGAGGCATCGACAATTTTAATTAAATTTCCCATATTTTCCCGTTGGTTTTTTCCTTGTAGATCTTGCGGTTTTGGTTTCATTTCACTACCCGCTCCTATCACTTCAAGCAGAGGAAATCGGATGATATTGGAATTGTTATCAGAAAAAGCAAGCTCCAGTTCATCCGGTTCCTGGAGTTTATCTTTAAAAAGCAAACGAAGTTCGGCAAATTTCGCTTCGATAATTTGCCGGACTTCAGGGATTGCCATCAATCGATTCATTTCTGTACGGGTCACCCGTTTGTTGTTCGCATTGCTATTCATTTTCTTGGTCATCACCTACTCCCTGGTAAACCGGTTTTATATTCCCGGGCCAAATAATAATAATTATTCATTTTTTCTGATCTCATCAACTAGAATATAACTTATTTTTACCCAAAAAACAACCCCAATTGAAAAAATATAATTTTTTGAGAAGATATTTCGAGCAGACCACACCCTCCCCTCACCTATCAACACATCACCCACTAACGATCAACTCTCAGCAATCAACCCTTTAATTGCTAATTGTCAATTCCACTTCACCAGAAACAGAAATAACTGGTTGTACATTTCACATATTACATCTTTGGCATTGGACAAATTACTTTTTAACTTTGGCCCTTGACGCCCGTCTCGCTTTTTCGCGGTTCTTCTTTTCTCGATCAACTTTAAATTGTTTTACTTCTTCCTTGAATAAAGTCTTCGCCTCCATCAACTTAGCCAGTATCACCTGTTCAATGGCAGGAATCTGCATGAGGTCGGTGAGATCTTCATATTGGTCATACCTCGGGTCACCATATTGAACCTCGGGGTACATGATCTTGGAAACCCCTCCAGCTTTGGGATGCCCTCGCATGTACATCTCGCCTTCCCCGGTCACCAGCCAATTGATATTCAAGCCGTACTTTTCATAAAAGTACTGTAGATAGTTGATCTTGGGAAAGGTGGTCCCATGTTCAATGTTCGTTATAGTGGATTGATGGACTTTCAATTCAGAAGCCAGCACATGCTGCGGCTTCTTTTTGTCAATCCTAAACTCTTTAAACCGTTCTCCAACGTCTTCTTTCAGTTTTTTAAGCATTTTATACCTTTCTATTTATTTTTTTGTTTTCGATTCCGTCAATTAAATGCTCCCACCACTCTTTACCATTAAAACCGGGCACACAAACTCCCCCGGCGTTGGCAAAATGCAAAAGCTGAGAGCAAATATGTCTTACTTTCATACAATATAATATAACCCAATTTCATTTTAAATTCAAGAATGAAAAAAAAAAAAATTTGAAAAAGTTAAACTGCAAAAAATACAACAACCGCCGAACAACAAAAAATTATTCCCTAAAAAAATGATATTTTTCATATCAATATCTGGATATTTAATTTCCCAGGAGGAGTCAATCAACCCCCTCCTTTGTTGTCACCTCCAAAATCAAAGCCCGGATTTTATTTTTATATAATACTTTATTCATCCTTAATACCAATCATCAGGGAAATTTCCACCCAGCCCTCATTTCAAAAAAAATAATATTTTCGCATATATACTATTGACTTATTCTATTTTTTGCATTATAATACATTCGTGATTAGGAAAATATTTTTCTAATACAGCAAAGCAAAAGCAAACAAAAGCATGAAGAGGTAACAATGAACAGCATGGACCACACCACACCCCAGACTCAGCCGAAGCATCAGGGGAAAAAAGCAACAAAGATATCCCTGTTAATCAATTCAGCTTATTATTTTATAGAGTGTGTCTTCATTTTGCACCGTTATGATCACTATCGATTGGTGGCACTTCATAATGGGATAGTGTTGACAGATGCACGCTATAAAACAATTAAAGGAGCACGAATCGCGTTCTCCAAAAGGTATAAGAAAAAAGCATGGAAAGATGAGGTAAAGGCTGAGTGGAGCTGCTTTTACGACCCTGATGCCAAGTGGCTGGAGGAAAAGGTGGAGGGTTGACGTCATATTATAAAAAAGCTATAATTATAATATGGTCAAAATTACATCAACAGCAAGAGAGGCTTTTTCCGGCGATACTTACGACACCCCTGCCGACACCCGCCGTTTCATTGGAGATAGGATTTTTTTTCATTCACGCTGGTGGTTTTACTTCCTTTTTGCCAGGATCGTAATCAGAAGCAGCCGATTGGCAGTTAAAGGCAGGTACGATGATGAACAATGGATAAAAACCTCTTTTGATATATTTAAAAGTATTGAAGGATGCGGTGGACGTTTTCATCTCAAAGGATTAGACAACCTGAGGAAAACAAATGAACCCCTGGTGATTATCAGTAACCACATGAGTACCCTGGAGACCGTCATCTTCCCTTGCATTTTTGTGCCATTTCGCCCCACCACCTTTGTTGTCAAAGACAGTCTGGTAAAAGGCCGCGTATTCGGCCCCATCATGCGGTCACGAAATCCCATTGTCGTGGGGCGAATAAACCCCCGGGACGATCTGCGTATTGTCCTGACAGAGGGTGAGAAAATTCTAAAAAACGGGCATTCCCTGATTGTCTTTCCCCAGAGTACCCGCTCCGTCGATTTTGTCCCGGAAAAATTCAACTCCCTCGGAGTGAAGTTGGCCAAAAAAACAGGAGTAAAGGTACTGCCCACGGCTATTAAAACCGATTTCTGGGGGCCAAGCAAAAGAATCAAAGGTTTTGGCCCATTAGAACGCCAAAAACCCATTTACATGACCTTTGCTGAGCCTATGACTATCCGGGGCAATGGAAAGGAAGAACACCAGCAAATTGTCCAATTCATTACCTCCCATCTTAAAGAATGGCAAGACAAGAACTCCGTTTAACGCATAGCGCACAGCGCACAGCGCACAGCGCATAGCACTTAGCGTTTCGCGCACTAATCTTTTCTTTCCCCCCTGCCCCCTGCGGCCTGCGCTCTCTGTACAAACCGTAAAACTTCTGGTAAAATAGTCCAAATGAAAAAAAAGCGGATAATTACAATTCCAAAAACCAGCCGAGCCGAAACCAAAAAGGACTCGGCTAAGCTCAGGTTAAGGTTGAGGCTAAGGTTAAGGAAGAAAAATTTTTCCTCAACCTCAGCTTTAATCTTAACCTTGTAATCTAAATGGATAAGGAGGACGTGTGAAAATAAAAGGAAAAATAACAGCGCTGGTAATCCTTTCAGCAGCATTGGTGTTATTGATAAGCGGTTTTCATCATCCTCAGGCGGACAGCTTCACAAAAAATAAATTATTAGCTCAGCTCATCCGTACGGGATTGCAGCAATGGCATTACAGTGATAAAAAAATAGATGATACCTTTTCGGAAAAGGTATTTAAGGAATTCCTGGAATACATGGATTACAGCAAACGTTTCTTTCTAAAAAGCGATATCGATGAACTTCGCAAGTACAAGAATTTCATTGACAAAGAATTTGTCGGAGGCAGCACATTATTGATCGCAAAAGCCACGCAGCGTTTGGACCAACGGATTCACCAGGTAATGGATTTCTATGGGGAACTGCTGGCAGTGCCATTTGATTTTACCCAACAGGAAGACCTGGAAATGGATCCTGAAAAGAGAGCGTATTGTTCAAGCCTGGAGGAATTAAAAGCATATTGGCGAAAGACCCTCAAATACCGTGCACTGCTGCGTTATATTAACCTCCTGGAGGAAAAAGGAAAGAAAAAAAGTCAAAAGGAGTTGGAGGAAGAATCACGCCAGGCGGTGCTTAAAAGTCTTAAATCCACCTTTAACCGCCTGCTTCAGGCCAATAAAAGCGATTCTCTTTCCCGGTACCTGAATTCTTTTGTCAAAGTGTTCGACCCTCACAGCACCTATTTTCTACCCGTAGACAAAGAGTCTTATGACATGGGAATGGCAGGATCCTTTGAAGGGATCGGGGCTTTGTTACGAAACGAGGATGAGTATGTGAAAGTTGTTCGTATTATTCCTGGGGGTCCTTCCTGGCGGGGAAAACAACTGGAAGCCGAAGACCTGATCCTGAAAGTGGCCCAGGGTGACGAAGAACCGGTAGATATCATTGGCATGCGTACAGTGGATGCCGTGAAATTAATTCGGGGTAAAAAAGGGACATTGGTGCGGCTGACAGTTAAAAAACCAGATGGCCGAATTGTGGAGATTCCCATTGTTCGCGATGTGGTGATACTGGAAGAGACATTTGCTAAATCCGTAATACTGGTCCATAAAAAAGCGAACAAACGTTTCGGCTACATTCACTTACCCACTTTTTACGATGATTTCAACCCTGGTGGACGCAATTCCACAGATGATGTCAAAAAAGAGCTGGAAAAACTCAAATTGAAACAGGTAGATGGAATTATCCTGGACTTGAGAGATAACGGCGGTGGTGCACTTCGGGATGGGGTAAATATGTCCGGGCTGTTTATTCCCAAAGGGCCCGTTGTCCAGGTGAAAGATAAAGAAAAGCATATCAAAATATTGGCAGACCCGGACCCTGGTATCACCTATACAGGTCCCCTGCTGGTAATGATCAATCAACTCAGTGCTTCATCCTCTGAAATCCTGGCTGGTGCACTCCAGGACTATCACCGGGCACTCATCGTGGGCAGCGCTCACTCCTACGGTAAGGGAACAGTTCAAGCCATGGTGAACCTGGACCAATTCGTTTCTGAGAAAAGGGAAAAATACGATTCTTACGGTGCACTAACCATTACCATTCGAAAATTTTACCGCATCACCGGAAAAGCCATCCAATGGAAAGGAGTTACCCCGGACATCGTCTTACCGAGTCGCTACGATTCCCTTGAATTCGGAGAAAGATACCTGGATTATTCGCTGGAGTGGGATACCATCGCAGCCACCAATCACAAAAAATGGAAACCCCATTCCCCCACTTCACCCGCACTGGTGGAAAAAAGTAGGACCCGTATCCAAAAAAATCCCGGTTTTAAACAGATCAAAGAATACGCAAAAAGAATAAAGCAAATGCGCGATCAAACACGGTACAGCCTGCAATTGGATGAAGTACTTAAACGGCGAGACCTTTTAAAAAAAGAAAGAGAAAAACTGGAAAACGCACAATTCCAACTGGCCCATATTCAACTCTTACCGTCTGCAGAACACGAAAAAACACAACCGGAGAGGATGAAAGAAATAGTATTAAAACAGCAGCAGGAGTGGTTTAAAGAGCTTAAAAAAGATATCGCCCTTGGGGAAGCCGTAGAAATACTGAATGATATGATCCAGATGGAGAAGCCGGAGAACAATAGGTAGTAGGTAGTAGGTAGTAGGTAGTAGGCTTTTAGTGTATATTATCTAGATGAAGCGAATCAGGATCCGAACCAATAAAATATGAAACATAACATAGTAAACGCAGAACCAAAATGGAAATGAAATTCAACGGGTATATTGTCCGTTTAAAACAGCGAGAGAATATTTTTACAGGAAGTCTCATCACCTCTGGTAAAACCGTATCCGCAAACTTCAAAAAAATCGGGAAGGAGTTGTTTGCCGCCAATTTTAAAAATCAGGTAGAATTTAAATTCCTGGAAAAAGCAGCATTTAAAAACAAGAATAAAGTAATTCTCGTCTTATTACCCATGATCTCAACGTACAATAAACGAAAGTTGACCAAAATATCCAAATTCCTCAGTGCACATATACACAACACACACAAACCATTCACACCGGAAGGGGGGAAAAAAAACCACCTCGTATTAAATCTGCTAACCGTGGAAAAATTTCTAAAAGTGCAGGACCTGCTGGACTTCTTCTCCACCACCCGAGACCAAATGATTGAGTTCCTGGTGGAACAGGAAATCCGGAAAGCAGTTAAAATAATCAATTTTACCGACTTGTTCATCACCTCGTATGAAAATTTCCAGGGTTATCTCAAAGAACTGAATACCATTTTTACCAATTGTTATACCAGCCGTATAAAAACCATCGCCTTATCGGAAATCCAGTCAACCTTAAAATTGCCGCAATTGCCCCTATTTCTCAAATACCTGTTGAAGTACTTAACCCATCATTTCTCCTTCAAATTGTTGAAAGATAAAATTTTATTCCAAACATTGCCGCTGACGGATACGGAAAAAAATTCATTGGTAGAAATTGAAACCATTTTAAGAAAAAACAAAATTAGTATCTTTAGCATCGAAAGCATCATCAAGAATTCCAATTTATTATACAAAGAGGTGAATAACTCTCTTTGGTTTTTAGTGGAAACCGGACAGGTGGTTCAGTTGAATGAAACATACTTTATTTTTGGAGATGATTTGCATAAAATAGTTAATAAGCTCAAAAAGTACAAAAGAAACGAGGGGGAAATGATCGATATCAAGGCTTTCAGAGAGTTGACCCTTTTCTCCAGGAAACACATTATCCCATTACTGGAATACTTTGATAACCAACGAATCACCCGGCGGATTGAAAATCAGCGAAAGATACTTCTTCCCACGTGATCCGGGCTGCTGTTCCCTGAACCGGATGCAATCCAGTTGATTTATTATTCTATTCTCAGACAGACATTCCTTCTTTTGTTTCTGCGTGGGTTGTTTCAGGTTCCTCAACCTTCATACCCAACCGCACCTTCGCAGCATTAACAATTGCTTTGAATCCTGCTTCTTTCTCTTCAGGTGATTTATCCTTTGCTTTTTCATTGAAATACAAATGCTCCAGGTACTTGTAGGCATCGGATTCCTTGTCGAGTTTTAAGAGAATATACGCATCTGCGAAGTATCTAATCCCTTTATCGATATTTTTCTTATATACCATCTGTCCAATACGCATTGCCAGGTCAGGCTTTTGCTTGGACTTGTATGCCTTTTCAAAATATAGGACGGCTTTATTCCTGTCCTTCTTTTTACTATACATACTTGCCAGGAAATAAACTTCTTTATACTTGGGATTTTCTTTATCGATGATTTTCTCGGTAACCGCAATCGCTTCGTCCAGTAAATTCTTTTTGTACAGGTTCCCAGCTAATGAAAAAGCCAATTTGGCAGAATTCTCAGACCCTTCATCGTTATCAAAAGCCTTAAGTGCACAATCAGCTGCTTGTTTGATATTCTCTGGATTGTCTTTGCCTTTTGCATACCAGATCAACGCTTGAAGCCGGTATGCCGGTGCAATATAATAGGTCTGGTATTTTTTTTCAAAATTGTCTACTTTTTCTTTGTCTTGCCCTGATTCTCCCATCTGCTTAATCAACGAAGAAGAAAGATCAACAATAGACCGGGCGTACTCTAACGCTTTGTCAAAGTCCTTTTTTGTGACATAGTATGAATTGGCAAGAGAGAAAAACAAGTTAAGCTTATTGTTATCATCCAGTTCTTCAAATCCCAGTGCTGTTTCACCATATTGAATGCCTTCATCGTAATTCTTTAGCTTGTAAAATGCATCGGCGAGGTTAAGATAAATGAATCGTAAGAATTTATCTTTTTTCTCCCCATACTTCTGGATGTACTCCTTCAACAATTCTATTTTGGTTGTCAGGTCTTTTTCAGCCACAGCCTTGAGGTATAACTCTTGCTTTTCCTTGCGGGCCGAAAACAAACAAACCGAAACCACCAAAAACAGAATGGTGACGAGGGTAATTCTTTTATTCATAGATGGCCTCCGATTGTAAACATAACGGTTTGAAGTTTAATTATAAATAATATGTTTATCTTTTGTCAAGTCTTCGGATGATTTTTTCGCAATTCGTAATCACAATTAACGTTTTTCATTGATTTTATGGGAAAATTGGTTTATATTTTAACTCTAAGAAGAATTGAAGATTAAAGATTAGAACGATGAACTGGGTAACAATGGTAATCAATGGGCAAGAAGTCAGCGTTGCCTTTGATGAAAACAGTATTCATATATACAATGCCTACCCCATCAAAGATGACCTGAAATTGCGGGGGTATCGCTGGAACCCGGTAGATAAAAGCTGGTTCATCCGCCCCGGTAATGTGGGTACTGAAATGGATGTGCTGAAAAATAACCTGCAAACACCTGGCTCACATCCCTCAGGCGATTCACTTACCTCATCCCTGATGCACGTTGAAGGCACGGTAAAAGAAAAATCAAAAGCAGCATTCCAACTGGCAAAATTTCCTGAATCTTATTCTGTGGCAGACCTCCGCAATCGCATCGACCGACTGATCCGCGAAGGTATCCGTGGTAATATATGGGTTCGCGGGGTTATTGCTTCTGATGTCAAAAATTATAAATGGGCGTCTTATCTTGATTTAAAGGATGAGGATGAAAACAAGAATATCTTCTTCCGGGTGGAAATCAGGAAACCTCTCCTGGAAAAAATCAACCGGAAATTGAGTGAATCCGGGGTAGCCCAATCCTTAGAACGGGATTTACCGGTTTTTTGTAATGTAGAGGTTTATTTGCCCTTGCGGAATGTAGTAGATATTCGCTTAAGCTTGTTGGATATTTTACCCGAATATACCCAGTCCAAAATCAGGAACCAGCGAGAGATAACACTGGAAAATTTAAAAGAAGAAGGCATCCTGGAAAACCAGAAAAAATTGCTTGTACCCGCTTTCATATCCCGTATCGGCCTGATCACATCAGAGCAGGGCACTTCTATTCGCGATATAAAAGCAGGTTTGCATCCCTTTGCCAATAAGTATCAATTCTTTTTCGTGGATTCCCGGATGGAAGGGGCCAATGCCGTTGATAATATCATCGCGGCTATTACCCACCTGGAAGAGAACCCCACCATAGAGCTTGATGCCATTATCATTGCCAGGGGAGGCGGCAGTGAACAATCCCTGGCCGTATTTAACGACCTCCGCTTGTGCCGAAAAGTCTGCCTCTGTCCCATCCCTATACTTACAGCTATCGGGCACGAGAAAGATATCTCTGCCATTGAGCAGTGCTCCTGGTTAACACCAATCCCCTCCACTCCTTCGGGTGTCGGCAAACATCTGCATAACCGCTATCTCAACCTCCAGGAGCAGCTGGCCGTCACAATTACTCAACTGATTCATCATTTTGCCACGATTCACCACAGAGAAATGGAAAAGATAAGAGCCTTCTTAAAAAATATCCCGTCCCGGGTTTCCGGTTATATCAAGTGGAGGGAAGAGCGGTTCTTTTCGTTGACCCGCCGCCTGGAACAATCGGTTATTTATACGGTTCGCGACCAGGAGCGGCGCATCGCCGCCCTCAGCACTCAACTGAAAAAAAATTATCAAGACCTTCAATTTAAAAGCAGACAAGACATCCAATCGTTAGCCGCTTCTATCTTAACCCGCACAAATATCTTGCAGCAACGGGAAGCTAACCAGGTAAAAAAGACCATAGCAAAACTTGACTTTGAGAAGCTGTACCGGAACAACCGGCAGCAGCAGGAGGGGATTGGCAAAACAGTTCAATCCCTCTTGATTCAAGGTCTCAAAAAAATCAACACCACCCAAAAAGCCCTCAATGCATACACTCAACTGGTGCAGGCCAGCGATCCCCAGCAGATCCTGAAAAAAGGATTTACCCTTACATTGGATGAAAAGAATCGCGTCATCAAGTCTGTTAAAGAGTTCAATCAAAAAAAAGAAGCCACCTTAAAGTTCCATGATGGAACAACGGAGATCAAAAAAAAGGAGGAAAAATGAGTGATGATTCGCAATCCCGCAAATATGAAGACAATTATGCTATCTTAGAAAGAATCACCGAATCCTTAAATAAAGATGAAATCGGCATCGATGACCTGGTGGAAAAAACCAGGGAAGCATTGGGGGCAGCCCGTACCTGTATGGAAATATTGAATAAACAAAAAGGAGAATTTAAGAAGCTGGAAACTGAATTTTCCCAATTACTGAGAAGTTCATCGGAATCAGATTCCCAGGAACCCCCACAGGAAGATAACGACACAGGCAGCAACGCAACCAATATCGGTGAAGATGACCCGTTTTAAGAAAAAGAAAAAATGCCACAAAGGCACAAAGGCACGAAGTATAAATTATTTTATATTCAGAACCCTTTGTGTCTAGGTGTCTTCGTGGCACATAACCCTAAAACAAAGTAGGTAGTGAGATGAAAAAAATAGTGGCAATCATCATTATCCCGTACATGATTATAGTGGCTGTGGCCTTTTATATCTATTTTGGTCCGGGGCTTTTCAGCAGTTACGAGCCTTTGGACTGGAGAGGCCTAATGACCAACATACCGGAGGGTTTTAAGGTCAGTATTTACCAGAGTCAAGATAAAAAGTGGGAATTCTATTCCCTGAGGAAGATATTCGTTGGTATAAAAATTGCCTTGGGTCCGGCCATGGATGTTAACCGGTTGCCCGGGGACGGCCGGAAGATGATTTATCGAACCTCACCGAACCCGGAGAGGACTTTTTATATTTCCTCTCGGCGCAAATCTTATGAAGTCGTGTTTGCGCAGACCATAGGGGACACGACGGTTTATTTCAGTGTGGCATCGGGTTCGGTTTTCTCTGCTGTTCACATTTTGGATAAAATAACAGCGAATAATTTTTACCAGGGCGAACCAATCACCCTGCTAAAACCCTCGATACCATTTAGAGCCTATATCACTGATCTTATATTTTTTTTCGGGATGCTGCTGCCCGTATTTATAATCGTACTTATTTTTTCCCTGTCCGGGAAAAAGCCCGCTTCAAAATACTTTATAGGAGACCCCATCCGTTGTGAAGAGAATTTTGTGTATTTCACCAGCGTACAGAAGTACAGGAGGAAAAGCAGTGCCTGTTATTTGGTGTTAACCGCCACGCGATTAATGGTTTTTGTATTCAGGAAACTTATATGGGAGATCAAGCTTAACGAGGCCAGGGCAAGTATCAGGATTGAAGGAAAAAAGATCATCTTACAAAAGGATAATGATAAAGCGATATTACGACCCGGGGATATAAAGAAGTGGAACGAGTGCCTGGCACCGTATTTGTATTAAAAAAATGGAATTTGAAGGCATACCACTTGAAGTGATTCACCGCCGGGTGAAATATCCCCGGGTCGAATTCAAAGCCGTACCCGGGAGGCTGCGTGTAATTGTACCCCCGGGCATCAACCCGTTTAAAGTCCTAAACGACAACAAGACTTCCATTTTAAAAAAATACCAGCGATTAATGGGACAAATAGAAACAGCCAGGAAGATCCCTATGACAGACTGGACAGAGGAGGAGTTTAAAGCGATTATTTCGCGATACGTGGAGCGGTATTCCCGGCAGCTGAAAGTGAAAATCTCCCAGGTCAAATTCCGAAAAATGAAGCGCAGATGGGGCAGCTGCCGCAATGGCGCTATCATAACACTGAACATCTTTTTGCAATTTGTACCGGAGCACCTGATTGCCTATATTATTTTTCACGAGTTGGCCCACCTGATTGTAAAGGGACACAATCGAAAATTCAAAACCATTATTGCCAGAGAGTTCCCCAATTACCGCCAACTGGATAAAGAATTGAATTTATATGGATTAAAACTGCTGTCCTAGGAGGTGCTGACAAAGCTTTTAAGCTGCTTGATCTCCTCTGCCCACAGGTCCTCATCAATGGTCTCCAGAACCAGCGGCATATCATCCAAACGCGGGTCCTGCATGATGATTTTGAAGGTATCCCAGCCCAGTTCCCCCTTCCCAAGACTGTGATGACGATCTTTACGGCTTCCCAATTCCACTTTGGCATCATTCAAATGCATGCCGACAAGATAGTTAAACCCCACAACCTCAGCGAATTCCCTCATGGTTTTTTCATAGGCTTCAGGCGTGCGGATGTCATAACCCGCCGCAAAAATATGACAGGTGTCCAGGCAAACTCCCACACGGGTTTTATCCTCTACCATCTCGATCAATGCCGCCAGGTGTTGGAACCGGTACCCGACATTCCCTCCCTGACCGGCAGTAGCCTCAATCACTGCCATCACGTATTGCGTTTCTCCCAGGCAGATATTCACACTCTCAGCCACCAACTTCAGACATTCCTCATCCGACATCTTCTTTTTGTGACTGCCCGGATGAAAATTCAAGTACTTCAATCCCAGTTGACAGCACCGCCTCAATTCATCGATAAATGTTTCCCGGGATTTTTCCAGCATTTCCTTCTCCGGTGCTCCCAGGTTAATCAGGTACGTATCATGGGGTAAAATATAATCCGAAGAGTAATTCTCTTTTTCACAATATTCCTTAAATTTACTGATTTCATCCTCGGTTAATGGTTTTGATTTCCACTGCCTCTGGTTCTTGGTAAACAGGGCAAACGCAGTGGCTCCAATTTTCCTGGCATTTAATGGCGCATGATGCACACCACCGGTGGTACTCACATGAGCTCCTACATATTTCATTTTTCAACCTCTAATTTTTTAGCCACTAAGACACAAAGGCACAAAGGTAAATAAATTTAGTCCTAGATTATACCAAATATAGCAAAAGATGTCTTTTAATTCTCTCCAAAATATAGTATCATTTTATTTTATTTATCTTCGTGTCTTCGTTTCTTCGTGTCTTTGTGGCATTAATTAAAGTAAGGAGTTGATCAATGATTAAAATTTTGATTCTTCTTGTAATCGCTGCTATCTGCGGCTCCATCGGAGCCAGTATTGCCGGTGCTTCCAAAAAAGGCTGTTTGGCAAGTATTGCCTTGGGGTTTATCGGTGCATTGATCGGCGGCTGGCTGAGCCAAAAACTTCAAATGAGACAAATCCTGATTATCAATGGAATTCCTGTGATCTGGTCCATTATCGGTGCAACCCTGTTTGTTGCTTTTATCCATCTGATCTCCGGTGGAGATGCAAAAAAGGATTAATATTAAAAATCAAATGAGGTGAAGCGGTAGCATCCACATGAGAGAAGATAAATTAAATAAATTGAAACCTGATTTCCCCATCCTAATTGTTGAGGATAATTACATCTCACGAAAATATCTTGAAAAGATACTAAAAAATGCCGGGTACACGGTCACATCAGTGGAAAATGGTCGAAGAGCCTTTGAACTATTCAAAAAAAAATTCTTCCCTATCGTTTTAACAGATTGGATGATGCCGGAGATGAGCGGCCTCGAATTATGTGAGGCCATCAGGCAAAACCCCAATAAAGGTTATGTTTTTATTGTTCTCCTGACAGCCAAGGATTCAAAACAAGACATTATTACCGGCCTGGAAGCCGGTGCCGATGATTATATAACCAAACCCATCAACTATGCTGAATTAATCGCCCGTTTGGATTCAGGGATGCGAATACTGGCACTGGAAAAGAATTTAAGGGAAGCCAACGAGAAAGTCCAGATTTTATCCATTACCGATCCCCTGACCGGATGTTTTAACCGGGGATATATGATGAAAAAACTTATGCAGGAGATAAATAGGGTAAAGAGATACGGGCATCCCCTCTCGTTGATTTTTTGTGATATCGATCATTTTAAGAATATAAATGATACGTACGGGCATCAGGCCGGGGATTTTGTATTAAAAAAATTTTGCAAATGCATTCATCATTCGATCCGGGGCGAATTGGACTGGGTTTCCCGATACGGGGGGGAGGAGTTTTTAATCATACTTCCTGAAACAGACCTGGAGGGCGCCTATTGTGTGGCCGAAAGAATTCGAAAGCTCGTTGCCCAAAAGGAAATTAAATGGAAAGAAAGGATAATTCATCTCACCGCCAGCTTTGGTGTAACCGCTGTCGACGGTGCCTCCTTTGAAAAAGAAATCACCCTCGACGCCTTGATCCAACAAGCCGATAAAAACCTCTATCAATCGAAGCATGAAGGAAGAAATAAGACCACTGCAACACCATTATTTATAAAAGAATAAACAGGGAAAGAAAAGGGAATTTACATATCTATCTTGTATTTGACAATGGTGGGGACTTCCTCTTCATTCTTTTCCATGATGTAAAGATAATCGCCTACAATGGTAAAAGGTTTTCTTTCCATACTGTCGGGCCGCTCAAGCCCGGGCAGCGGCAGGTAAAAATTGTCCAGGTATTTTCCAGCAAAGCTGAAAACGTCCACAAGTATGCCCTTTTTCTCATCCAGCCTGGAGGTAAACACCCATAACCTGTTTTTATAAAGAGAAAGCCCGGTAATATCGGAAAAATATTTTTTCTTAAAATCCGTAATCCCATTCTCCTGGATATCGGATTTTTCCGGGATATAAGGCAGCGGTTTATACGTTCGCTTGAACCGGGCGATTATTTTGCCCTTAGCCAGGTCCACTTGCTTGACCAGGTACCGTGCTGTATGAGATAGAAACAGGGAATGTTCATTCTCTAAGGCATAGCAAAAATAATCCAGACTTCGCATCATCATCATGCGGCTCCCCTTATAAATCCTTTTTACCACAAAGCGGCGAAAGGGGAAATTCAACTTCAAATCCGTGATTTGATCGTCAAAAGTGGAAACATGCAAGTTTTGATTAAACACCCTGATACCGGATTTTGTTTTATTGAAATCAATAACGGTAATGACGTAATAGAATTTGTCACTAAAAAATCCCAGCACTCGCTTAAAACCGCGTCCCGCTTTCAGCCGTGTCTCTTTAATCAGGCCACCGGAAAGGTCGCATTTCAGCAACTTGGGGGGCATGAAAGTTAGAATCCACAGGTGATCAGCGGTGAGATGATAATCGGCCATATATGTATATTCGCCGGGCCCCTCCCCTACTTTCTGGAGATTGGCCACAAATTTCCCCTCTTTATCAAACTTCAAGAACTGTTTGTCATCCACGACGAATATACTGCCGTCCGGCGCCACTTTAATATAGCCGGGATCCTTGAAGTAAAAATCACCCCCTTCATCAGTAATGCGTATCACTTCGGTGATTTTTACTTTACGCCCGGCATTCTTTGCCGGCGGATTCTCCGGGTTCTCCATTACCTGCTCCTGTGCCCCCAGCAGCTGCATGCCTCCCGCAGCAAACACCACCAAAACTATCGATACCAGTAAACCAAAAGGTCTAATCTTCATCGGTCCTCCTTAAGAATGCTAATGATTCGTCGTCTCTCTAAACTCTGCTTCCAGGAAACTGGAAGGCAATTGATGAAATTTTTCTTTAAAACACTTGGTAAAATAGGCACGGCTGGAAAACCCCACTTCAAAAGCCACTTCCGTGATCGAGCCAAAACCGCTTTCCAGCAATTGAGCCGCCCGTTTAAGCCGGTACGAGCGAATAAAATCCGTGGGAGATTCCCCGGTTAAGGCCTGGATTTTCCGGTACACGGTGGGCCGGCTCATATAAAGCTTTTTACACAACTCTTCCACGTTAAAATCCGGGTCTCCCAAATTCTTCTCGATCACTTCTTGCAAATCCTTTATGAATTCATTATCCATGGGTGATACGGAAATCTCAACCGGCTGCCGTGTCATCTCCCGGTTTAATTTCAACTGCAATTGACGGCGCAGATCGATGAGGTTTTTGATCCGTGCCATCAACAGCATGGTATTAAAGGGTTTGGTAATATAATCGTCCGCCCCGGTTTCCAGACCCTGGAGAACATCTTCTTCCGACGCTTTAGCCGTTAACAGGATAACCGGGATATGGCAGATCTCGATGTCGTTTTTTAGATTACGACACAATTCATACCCATCCTTTTTCGGCATCATGATATCGCTGACAATAAGGTCAGGGATAATCTCTTTGGCTTTTTCAATGCCTTCCTCTCCGTCGGCGGCATCCACAACCCGGTAATGCGGTTCAAGTGCTCTCCGCATGTAGTCCCGGAGATCGGCACTGTCTTCCACCACGAGAATAATATCTTTCTCAGCAGCGGCGGATTCTTTTTCAACATCTTCACCCAATGGTTCGAGGTCTTCTTCCTCTTTTTCCATCATGGCTGCGGCTGGAATTCTACCGTATTCCTGCATTCTCGGTGCTGTTTCGGATAAATCCACGATTTCCTCCGGCTCCAGGTGCGCGTCTCCCAGAGGAAGCCGGATAGTAAATGTAGTGCCGCTCTCTTCACCTTCACCAGTATGGGCAGCGATGGTTCCATGATGAAGTTCCACCAGTTCCCTGGTAATGGAAAGACCGATGCCGGACCCTTTGCGGTGATGTTCATAGGTGCTGTCTGCCTGGTAAAAGCGATCAAAAATATGCTCCAACTGGTCCCGGGGAATTCCCGGCCCGGTATCGGAGACAGAAATTTCCCCGAAATCCGAACCAGGAGAAATTTTAACTGAAAGGGAAATTCTTCCACCGGCAGGGGTAAATTTTACGGCGTTTGAAATAAGGTTGCAGATCGCTTCTTCCAGC
The DNA here is from genome assembly GCA_011772425.1 of Candidatus Aminicenantota bacterium. Taxonomy (GTDB): domain Bacteria; phylum Acidobacteriota; class Aminicenantia; order UBA2199; family UBA2199; genus JAKAGC01. The sequence continues at coordinate 11,387 of WVZO01000394.1, read as the reverse complement.
TTTCCCGGATCAAAATAAAGCGTTATGTTTTCCTCTTCGGCGTGAAAAATTAAATCCAGTTCGTTTTGTGCGGCTGCCATTTCAAAGGAAGCCGCAATACCCTTTAAAAAAGGAACTATATTTTGCCGGCTGGCTTGCAATCTCACTTCTCCACTGTCTAATTTTGACAATTCCAGCAACTGGTTGATTAATCCCAGTAATCGCTGGGAATTCCGCAGCATCAATTTAAATCTCTTCTTCTGTTCTAACTCACTTTCGCGGGAACCGGAAAGCATTTGCTCCAGGGGCCCCATAATCAATGTCAAGGGCGTGCGGAATTCATGAGAAATATTGGCAAAAAAACGGGATTTCACTTTATCCATTTCCTTGAGTTTTTCCGATTGTTCTTCCAATTGTCGATTTTTCTCTTCGATCTCCTTTGTTCTTTCTTTAACGATTCGTTCAAGTTTTTGTTTTTCCAGTTTTAGTGTAATTGCATGCCGCCATTTAACAATGAGGTACGTCAACAGTAAAAACGCAATAGCATAAGACAAATACGCCCACCATGTCCTATACCAGGGGAGCAAAATTTTAAAATGAAAAATCGCTTCCCGGCTTTCATTCTCGTAAATATTTTTCGCCCGCACCCGGAAGGTATAATCACCGGAATCGAGATTGGTGTAATCGATTTTGGTTTCCGAACCCCAATCGGACCAATTCTCATCGTAGCCTTCCAGGAGATATCGATACCTGATTTTGGACTCATCTTCAAAGAAAAGTGCGCTAAACTCGAAGCGAAGGTTTCTATCCCTGTAGGGAATCACAGGAAAGTCAACCTTCCAATCCTGACCTGTTTTATATTTGCCTTCCCTGATATCATACATCATAGGTGTTCCATTGACCACCACCTCGCGGATAAGCGTTTGGAAATCAATATCATATTTCTTTTCCACTGTGGTATCGTATCGAATCAGCCCCTCATGGCTTGCAAACCAGGTAATATATCCGTCAGGGTCCGGGTAAATGGTCTCCACCTGAGTGCGAGAAAGCTTGAGAAAGGGTTTTTTATTTATAACATAAGTCCCGCCCGGTCCGGGTATTGCCTGGATGTTTCTTACATCTGAATGAAGCCAGATATTTTTCTTTTTGTCTTCCACGATGCGAAAAACAGCTCTCCCTTTTTCACCACCGGCGAATTCCTCTCCTAATGTGGTATCGGGGAGAAATTCCCCGGTCTTCTCATTGAAACGAAAAATTCCTTTCCCGGTGGCAAACATGACATGCCCAGCTGCCATAAATACACGAACCTCTTCAGGAGGCAGCTTATGTGACGTATCATACCTTATTATACGGGTTTTCCTTGTCCCAACTGTCCCATCAAGGGGAAAATCGACTTTTAAAACCCCCTCTACCCTAGGTCCCAACCACAAATTTCCTTTTTTATCTTCAACAATGGTTCGTATTTCTTCGGTTATATTTTCAAATTGATATTCTTTTACCCATTGTTTTCTGTTTTGGTTTTCGCTTTTTGATGATAAATATAGCGAAACCAATCCCTGCCGCGTTCCCACCCAGACGCGGCTTGATTCTACTTTTGATTGGTGTAAAAAATAAGAACGAATATTAATAATCTTTCTTATGCTGCTGGTTTCGTTTTTATTTTCGACCTGGAAAATACCGCGTGAAGTTGCTGCTAACAGGAAATCACCCACTGAAAGAAGGGAGAAGCAATTAGCAGATATCCCGGGAACATGCCGGAAAGAGTCAGAATATGGAGATGCCAGAACATATAATCCACTGGTAGTCCCCGCATATAAATCATTTTTAGGACCGTGTTTGACAACCGAAAGCACCAATTCCGGCAGGTTTGACTGGTCATCGTAGATCAAAAAGGGAGAAACATATTCAATTTTCGCTATTCCTTTAACCATGGCCAACCACAGGTTACCCTGGAAATCCTCAAAAACGTACTTTACATTGTTTACCCGTAGGCCATAGGTTTTATCGAGAATTTGTTTGAGGCGACCCTGGGAATCGATAATAACAACGCCTCCCCTGAGTGTTGCCAGTGCAAAATCACCAGGTGATAACAATAACCGGATGCCATGATATAGTTGATTCTCCTTTATATAATCATCCACGTTTGTGTGGAAAGGCACGGTTTTTTTGCCGTCATAGAGAAAAAGCCCGTTTTCCCGGGTTCCAATCAACAACTTCCCGGTGTCGTATGGAGCCATCATGTAAATCTTTACTTCCGCAAAGGTCTCATTGCCGGGGATCAATTGCAAGGAGTTGTCTTCAATATGCATAAGCCCGAATTTTCTCTGGTGAATAAAGAATTTCCCATTACAGGTAAAGGACGCATTGAAACGAACGCCCGTTCCCTTCGGCTCCCATACGCTGAAAGTTTTCGAAGTTGGATTCCAGCGGAACAGGTATTTGGTAGTATAGAAATATATCCCCTCATTTGCAGCATGGGCTCTCAGTACGGTGGAGAAGTTTCGTTTACTCTTATCGATATGATTCACCAGGGATACGTATTGCCTGGTTCCACTGCGTGCAGGAGAAAGAAATCCGATTTCGTTTATCCCGCCGATATAAATCGTGCCGGAATCCTCAAAGGCCAGCGAACGTACGATAAAGTTGGGAATATTAATAGCCCGCCAGGAAACCCCATCATATTCCAATAACCCGGTCTGGTTGGCAACATAAATAACCCCGCGTTTATCCTGTAAAATACACCAGTTCTGGAGGCTGAGACCATAATCTTCGGAACTGTAGTTCTTGAAATATTTAAAACCGCTATCCCGGGCCACCTGGCAAAATAAAAATTCCCGGAAAAAACCAAAAAACAGGAACCCCCAAAGGAAAAGCGCAAAAATAATAACTCGCATACCGGTCTTTAAAGGCATGCTCCTATTGTATAATAACCGCCAAAGATTGTAAAGTAATACCTCCTTTTTTCAGCAATTCTCGTATAATGTCTTTTATGGGCAACCACTGAGAGTTGCCCCTACTTATTGATCATCGTCACCCACAGTGACATTCACATTGGTTTGACCGGAAGAAGGATTTGTTATCTTCCATTTCTTTTCAGACTTTTCCATGTCCGTATCCAATGCAAACTTGTCACTATTTTGCATACGATATTTGAGAGAACAATAAACAGGTGTATTATTTTTCTCTGCCCAGGTATACAGGGTATCCCTCAGGCCAAGCGGAAATGTTTTTTGATCCTTTGGATTTATACTCTCAGGATCGCCGGAATTAACCTGGGCATAAACCAGTTTGCCCGTATCCTCGCCAAAACCGTTATAAACTATAATACTTAGGGCCATCTTTTAACCTCCTGTGTTTTTTTATTCTTTAATGATGCATATCCTTTAGCACAGCCAGGAAAAAAAATCAAGGCAAAAGTTAAAAAATACACTGATTACTTTTTACTTTGACTTCCAGGGATTTTGAGCTGTAAAGGCCAAGATCGTTCAAAACGGTAACTGTAATGGTTTGGCTGCCAACATCTCCCCCGTAATAGAGAAAATTCCCGTTGGCGTCTTTCTCAATACCGCCGCCGGTCATTCTCCAGGAATAATGTAATTCTCTTTTTCCCGTGTTGCTTACTTCCAGGAGCAAAGGCACGCTTTCTCCCCGTTTAATATCTATCCTTTCACAGGAAAAACGAGTAATCAAGGGAATATCCTTGAGCTGCGAATATGTTGTTACAGGCTTTTTCTCTAACAAATGATTATCAAGTATCCCGGCCATGGTTCCCAGTTCTTTCTTGAGGCTGCCTTCGGCCCGCATCATGAAAAGAACATTATGGCGGATAAAGTCGATACTTGAGAAGGCATAGGAAAAATTCCCGTCTCGTCCTGGTGCTGCTGTCTTCTCCGGCATCACAAAACAAAGGTTACCCATATCTAGGCCGAATTTACGCCCGGGTGGTTTAATTAGCGGCGTCTTCCTGGTGGTATCGGCATAATGGAAAATGAGGCATCTCTTAGCCGCAGCAAACGTCGGGCATACCACCATTTTTACATCGAATTGGCGGTCATCTGCCTTCCACCACTGGCGCATGACCAAAAAAGCGGTTTCCCGGATTTTTATAATCCTATAGTGGTCCTCTTTCCATGCCTTTTCCAAACCACTGAGTTGTGGAAGTGTTTTCTCTGATATCGCCAGACCGGGGATGACCTTTTCGGTTTCTGAACCCCAGTTGGCAAAATCATATTTCTCTTTTACCCATTGCAGACACTTTCTGTAAAAACCTTCGTTTATTTCCAAGGGCATGCCATCGATGCCAAAAGAATAGGCTTTAGGATAAAATGGTTCTCCCTCCTTTACCACCTTCTCTTTGTAATCTTCCCATAAGATATTTGTCATCCAGCCGGGAATATTCGGTTGTTGATCCGGGTCTCTGCCCACATCCGCTTTCAGGCAGGCATCGAAAATATTATCGCCAATGCTGCCAAAGGCATGATTGGCAAACTCTTTAGAACAACACCAGGAATCTTTGCCAATGGGTTTTATACAGTGAAGGTTATCACCAAAGGGGTCACTAATTCTATAATTTAAAGCACAGCCCACAACATTGGAGAAGGCAGCCAATGCTTTACCCATATCATGGCAGTTAACCGTACCTATATCGGGAATACTATCCAAAAAGTCTGTCAAATCGAAACTTTCAGAAGTAGAACCTGTATAATTGGAACCTTCTTGTTGATAAGAACCGCCAAGATCATTGTAAAGGTGGTGCGTGATTTTTTCGGCAGCGCCTTCCGGGGTGGTTTCTCCGTCTGCCCAGGCGCAGGCATAGTTCAACACATCTGTCCAGGGTTCTGTCGGTCCCCTTGTTGTCCATGGACATTGAGGCTCCGATAACACGATATATATTTTATTTATCGAATTGCCAATAGGTTCCTGGGAAGAATCCATATAGTTTAAATCTTGAATAGACCACTTCCATTCCTGGTCAAAGGATTTTATTTCACGCGGGGCAGGCGTGGATACCTGGAAATGGACCGGGTTTGAGGCACCATCTTTAAAAAAAACAGTCCTGGGCAATATATCGCCCAGACTTCCGCGAAGGGTTACTGCTTTTATTTCAGCGCTTTCCACATCGGCTGAAGCGGAGAAAACCGCTTTTACGGTAATACTTTTATTTCTAATGTAAGCCGCCGGGTAAGATGCCCCCTCTTTGGTCCACTCAGGAATTTTCACCAGCTCCATGCGGTTCTTTCTTATATTTATGGCATCGGAACTACTGTAAACAGGATCGTGATTAAACGTAATGCTTTCCAGGCATACCCACGTCTCCTGCTCATCACTCCCGCTTGTACCTGCCGTATCCTGCTCCAGGCCGGGAATCACCAACCAACCGGAAATTAATATAAATACCAGGATAACTGAAACTTTAACCTCTAACTTCATGCTTATTCACCTTTTTTTCTTTTCTCCTTATCTATACTACAGCTAAGTGGCATAAAAATCAAGATGAATAGTTTTCCTCCTTAACCTTAACCTAACAGTCGTCCTTGTGGTTTAGGCCCGGCTGGTTTAAGCTCTCTTGAATTTAACGGTACCGTAAACATAGGGTTCATGAAGCAGGTGAAATTCACCAACCATTCCCTTAGTCGAGTTTTTACTTCCCACATCCAAAATGGCATAACCCCGAACGCCTCCATTCAATGTGATGGCGTAGTCTAAGCGTACCTTATTGTCGGCACACAACTCTGCCCAGTTGGAATACCAATGAACCGAAACCTTTTTCTTTTTGAGCCCGTTGCATTCTTTTTGCCGCTCACCATTAAAAGTTAATACGCGCCCATCCTGTTTTACCCGGCATTCTCCCAGGTATGTGGTTTTATTACCGGTGAGGTTCAACTCGTATTTGTATCTACCGTTAACGCTGGGTATCGCTGTTTCTTCTCCCACGGGTTTCTTTTTCAAGCCAAAGAGCACTTTAAATAGCGTTATCATAGCAATACCGACTTCTCCGATGAATACTTTAAAAAGAAAATCCCTTTCCTGCTCCGTAGTGTCCCCGAAACCAAAGAAGACCACCATAATCGTTAGGGTGACAATGGCCACGAAGATAGCCACGAAAACATAAAAAAGAACCCACTTCATCCGTCTGTTTTGTTTTCTTTCTGACTGGGTCATTTTATTTTCCTCCTTTTAAAGAATTTTTTCTTTTTTTAATTCTGCCTATATGATGTAATAAAAAAGAAAAGGAGTTTATAAACCAGAGTTCAAAATGATTATAAAAATCCGTTCATTTTAAGCCCGGAGTATAACAAATCATTCACCAGGATAAATTTCAGCTCAAAATGCATTTTTCAATACAAAACCGGCACATTGGCACCCGTTTTGCTAAGGAAGCTAAATGATGAATGATGAATTGTGAATGAGGTTTGAAATCCATATCTTTTTCATATATAATAATGTTTTTTAAGGCCGCTTAAAATATGAAATGAGGTGAAAAATGGTTGCAGCGATTGTTTCGTTAGGCCTGCTTTATCTTCTATATAGAGGTTTTACTCTTGACTTGAAGTTTCACAAATATCAAAAAATAACCCTCCTCCTTCTCTTTTGCGGTGGGGTTTCCGTGATCATCATTGTAGGTGTGACAGCGGTGGAGCCGCTGGCCCTATTTGGTTATACAGGAACATGGCTGGGGATGGTGGGGATGACCTTAGTCTTCTATATCGTTTCTACCGGTATTTCAGCCCTGTTTGCCAGACACAGGCAAACCATTGTATTTGCTGCGTTGGTGATACTGATACTGGTCACGAGTTACTCCATTTTCAACGGTACCCGGCTGCCAACAATTAGGGAAATTACCATCCCAAATACCAAACTGCCGGGAACGCTTTCCGGTTTTACCATTGTCCAGCTCACCGACCTTCACCTGGGTGCCATAGCAACACCCAAATGGCTTCGGCATACCGTCGAAAAGGTAAATCATCTTAAACCCGACCTGATCGTGATTACCGGTGACCTGATCGAGGGATATAAAACCATCAAATCCTGGATACCCTATATTGAAGAACTAAAACATCTAAAATCAAAATATGGCATCATGGCTGTGACCGGCAACCATGATGTTGTCAATGGCGGTAAAGATTTTTTCCGGATTGCCCGGGAGTCAGGTATAACTCTTCTGAAAAATCAAGCCGTCACCGTGGCCGGGTGCATCCAGGTGGCGGGTATCTGTGACCGCAAAGGAAGAGATTATGATTTGCCAGGGTCAAACCTCTCCAAAGCCCTCGAACCTATTAATCCTTCGCAGCCCGTGGTGCTGCTCTCTCACCGGCCGGAATATTTCGAGGCAGCCAAAACCTATGGGATTGATCTTCAACTCTCCGGCCACACGCATGCGGGGCAAATTCCTCCTGGCGATCTGTTTGTTCGCCTGCTCTACAAGCATCCCTATGGTTTGTATGTTGAGGAAGGTTCGTATATTTATACCTCTTGCGGCACCTGTGTCATGGAAGTTCCCATGCGGCTGTTTTCCAGTAATGAGATCGTAAGAATTCGGTTGGTAAGAAAAAAAACTTGACTTTTTGTTATCAAACCAGTAAATTAATATACTATGGACATTAATCTGGGATGGTATAATAGGGCGTCAATATTTTTCTTTTATTGCCAACAAAAACCAAAATTCTTATATAACAAGGAGGAAACCTGAAAAAACAAAAAAAGTTTGGGCGTAAGCTTACACTAACCAAAGAAACCATTGCCAGGTTGGGTTTGGAAAGCACCAAGAAAGTGCTCGCCGGTGAAACTGAAACAATCAATTATCCATGTACCTATGAATGTACCCTGGATTGTACTTTCGATACCGTATGTACATGCTTAACACATTGTAACCCTTGTACAGAATTTAAATGGCCATGCATATGTATGTGGCCCCGAACCTATTGATCCTGTAGTTGTAGTATTGGCCTCGAACCTCCATGGCCGAAAGGCTGTGGAGGATTGAGGTCCAATCTGGGACAAGCTATGAATTATGAATGATGAATGATGAATGATGAATTGGGGATTATGAATTAAGATGGAGAAGAAAAGTATAGATAACAAGTGGCATCCGATTTTAGAAGGTTCAGAGGCTGAAGAAGTTTTTGAAGTTGTCGATGAGATCGCAAAAGCGCTTCATCATCCTCCTGCAGCCTGGATTCCCCGGGAGAAAGTTGCAGTAGAACCGTATCGTATCGCCCGCGGTGCATCATTGGCCCATGGTTCCTCCGGCATTGCCCTTTTTTATGCGTATCTTTCCCGGGTTCCCGCTGCCAGCCCCCTGTTTGCCGACGAAGCAGACCGGTTTATATCCCATGCCTGCGATGCTCTTGAAACAGTACCGATGGAAGGTGGTTTATACCGCGGTTTAAGCGGTATTGCCTGGGTCGTGCAGCACCTACAGGGTTTTCTTTACGAAGACGAATCCTATGATCCGGAGACCGATCCCAATATAGAAATCGACCGGTTACTGCTGGACCACTGGTCCAAACCGGAGAAATTCGATCTATGGGAGGGATGCGTGGGATTGGGGGTTTATGCACTGGAGCGATACCCGCAGCCCGGTGCAAAAACACTCCTGGAAATATTGATCAATCAACTGGACCGGTTAGCGACTCATAACGAAAAGGGAGTCACCTGGTTCACTCCCACAGAGACACTGCCGCAACGATCGCGGCTGGTATATCCCAACGGCTTTTATGCGTTGGGTATCGCTCACGGCACTGCGGGAGTGATTTCCTTTCTTTCCCGTGTTCACGCCCTGGGTATTTTGCCGGATGTCACCGGAAAGCTTCTTGATGGTGCGGTGTCCTGGCTGCTGGCCCAGCAGCAGGGAAGCGATCTCGGTTTACTCTTCCCGTTGCTCCTGCTGCCACCTGATAACAAACCAAAATCATCCGGTACCTTTGGCTGGTGCCATGGAGATTTAGGCTTAGCGGCAGCCCTGCTTTCCGCCGCACGCTGTACCGGTGAGTCTTCCTGGACAGCTAAAGCCATTGAAGCCGCCCATGCCTCCATCGATTACCTTAATGAGTTACTGCAAAAGACAACCTACCCCGATGCCACGTTGTGTCACGGAACCGCGGGCCTGGCACATCTTTTCAACCGGATATATCAAACCATCCGGATCGAACGTTTTAAAGAAGAAGCACGCAAATGGTTTCATCATACAATCAATATACGAAAACCGGGAACCGGTATCGCCGGTTTCAGCAAGTACAGCATGAACGAAGACGGAGAGCTGGCGGAACAATATGACCCCGGTTTTATCCAGGGAGCAGCGGGTATCGGTTTAGCCTTGCTGGGCGCGGTAACAGATATCGAGCCCAAATGGGACCGGGTCATGCTGATCTCAGCCCCCGAAAGCGTAACCCCTGATAACGGATAACAGGATAACTGATAACGGGGTCTGATCTTGCAGTGCAATATTTGTGGATTTCCTCATCCTGGTACAAGAGAAAGTCGCCAGGCAATAAAATCCTATGTATGACCCGTTATCAATCGATAAATAAAAAATTTTCCTGGCACCAAATTACTTCTTAATTGCTTTCTTTTTTTCGATCTCATCATCGATGATATTCTTATTCTCACTCGATACCCGGACCAGTTCAGACATAAAACGATAATGAACAAACCTGGAATTGAAAAAATAATATAAAAACTCCTCGACAGCCTCATTGTTTACCGGATAACCCAATCGGCTAATATCTAATCCCAATACCTTTCCCTTACCTTCTTCCTTTCCGATTTTCCTGAACATCGTACCTTCGCCAAACACAAGATAGTTCAGGTTTACATCAAACTCTTTTACTATTTTGTAGAAAAAATCATAACCGGGTCTGGTTTTATTATTTTCGATCTCCGATAGATTGGTCACCGAGATGTTCAGTTTCTCACAAAAATCAGCCTGAAGCATTTTCAGTCTCTTCCTGATGGCTTTTAACCGGCTGCCGAACTGATCATCTTTAATTTCTCGTTTCAATTATTCGTCCTGCTTTTACCTATTCCAGTCTGTTTTTTAATGATTATACCATAATTTCTTACCTTTACCTTTAGCTATTGCAAGAATAAAGTACCTGGCACCTTCGATTTTTGCGGGGTCCAGGGGCGGTTTTTACTAAAAAGAGCCCCTGGCCGCCGGAGGCAGAAAAAGAAAAATTAAAAATATTCTCTCACAGTACTTGACAGATTATTGAGATGACATTATTATATGCACAGGAGGTACAGATGAGAACAACATTAAACATCGACGATTCGTTAATACAGGCCATTTGCAAGCATACCGGGAGCACCAACAAGACTGAAATCATCAATAATGCACTATCCGAATACCTGGGTAAGATTCGCAGACAAAACCTTATGAATGCATATGGTAAGATAGACTTGGACCTGGATGTCAGGGAGTTAAGAAACAGGGAATTACAAGAAATGAAGGAGTTATATGAGTAATTTCGATTATCTTATAGACACGTCCGTATGGGTGGATTTTTTTCGTGGAAAATCTGAAGCAATTAAAAATCGAATCATGGAAATGATTTCCAATAACAGGATTTATTACAATGGAATCATTATCCATGAATTATTAACCGGTGCTAGAAGCAAAAAACAAACTGAGTTTATCATCGATAGTTTTTCAGGGCTTAAATACCTGGAAATGGACCAGGGATTTTTTATTCAAAGTTCAAGAATAGCAAGTCAACTAAGGAGTTCGGGTATAAACTTACCCATGACTGATATTATGATAGCCACCCATGCCAAATTAAATAATCTAATCATTTTCGCAAAAGACAAGCATTTTGAGGCGATGGGGCAGAGGATTGGGTTTCAGTACGATATTATCGTAAATTTGTGAAAGGCAAAAAGGCTCAGTCAAGAAATTCAGCATCAACTTTTGCTCGTACAATCGGAGCTTTTACCGGTACATCTTTAACTTTTGCCGGAACAATCGGGGTTTTTGTCGGAACAACTCCATTTTTGGCCGGGACAATTGCATTTTTAGTAAGAACATCTCCATTTTTTGCCGGAACAATTGCATTTTTTATTGGAACATCTCCATTTTTTGCCGGAACAATCGGATATTTTTGTTGAAACACGCCTTACGTTTCCGTTACATGGGCTTACAATTGTGTTACATGAGGTTATTTTTCCCTGACAGCGGTGCCCTTCGGGCATATTTTAGACGCCTGCGGCGGGAAATTCCGGGGCCTGGGTGAAACTCTTTTTCTTTTCACTGAAGGCGTTAATAAACATGTCCGAAGGACACTTCCTCACTTTTTAAAGGGAGTTCATCCCATATTTTTCCATCCAATATACGTCCATTTTTCTTTTTTCGAGTTCCTCCCCATTGTTTAAAGAAAAATGGAGTATTGTTTTCTTTACATTGGTCTTTG
>WVZO01000056.1 GCA_011772425.1 Candidatus Aminicenantota bacterium | reverse complement strand
TCTGGTTCAGGATTTTCAAGCCTCATTAAAGAAATAAGCAGGGTTTTAAGAAGACTTGTTTTCTATTGGAGTCCTATCAATCCTATTAAAGCTGCTTTTACCAGTCATCTTCGTAGATAACAATAATCCTGGTAATCCTATAATCCTGATAATCCTGGTTCTGACCCTTTATCGAAAAAGTTGCCAGCTAAGAAATCCTTCGAATGCCGACTTCCTCACTTTCTACTTCTTCTTTTATTCGTGTTTCTTCGTGTCCTTCGTGGCTTCGTGGTAAAAATTAAAAAAGAAAAACTCGCCAGGCAAGTGAACCATTTCGCTAATCTTCTTTATGGGCAGAAGGCGCGGTGGAGAGCAATGTTATATCCAGGTTACGGGTTAAGGTGAAATGGTCAACAGTCAAATTGTAACCGGTCCCAATGACAATGTAACCGGTACAAGTGATATTGTAACGGGTCCCAGTCAAAATGTAAGCGTCCCCAGTCACGATGCACGCTTCCCCAGTCAGCTTGCAGCCTTCCCCAGTTCCCTTCCAGTTGAGGGCATTCTTGCCTGCCCCCTTTTCCTTTTTCTATTTGAAAACAAAACTGTATGGATCCTTTTCTACAACTTCCAGTTTGATCGTTTTGCTTTTGTGATAAAAGGCGACCAATTCTTCCTTTGTAGGATTTTGGGACAACAAAATGGCCAGCTCGTCCAATTCCGACAATTCTTCTGCTGATATGTCTGCGAATACTTTTCCTTTAATAAATGTATATGCATCATCCGATGCCCCATAAAATCCTGTCAAATCGTGATTTAAAAGATTGTAAAAATCCAATAGTAACTCTCCTCTGATATGTGATGGACCGTCTTGCTCATCTTCTCTATATTGATCCGGATTAAAATTTACACTGTTCCTCATCTTTTGCCATGACTCATAGGCATATTCCCAATGTTTATCCGGTAGATGGAATCCGACTTCTATATCAAAGGCAGCTTTAAGAAAGGTCGTGTTGGCATCGAGTATCCTCCATTTTTTCAAATCTTTATCCCAGTATTCGCATATCCAATGTTCAAAACATTTGTTTGCTTTAATTTGTCTCATAAGAATTGCATTTACCTCTTCCTTCCATTGCTTTGGATTTTCCTCCAGGAGTTCTCTCATGATGCCTCTTCCTCTGAAATTTGTCTCCCAGAAATTGATGAAATGTTCATTATTTATTATAACATCTTTAAAATATCCGGCCCTTGGCCTTGCTGGAATTCCTTTATATCGCAGCAATCCTGCGAGAAAATGTGACTCCTTAGTGCATGAACCAACAACTCTTTGCTCAATTTCTCTTTCGTCATACAGATTATACGGTTTTGTTTCCTTCAAATCTTTTAAAATGTCACTGAGTTTGGGAGGAGATGTATTTCTCATCTCATTTCTTTTGTTGTATGGAACACCATGATAAATTAAAAGATTATGATGAACCATTTGTTGTTTCGAAATCTCACAGATTCCGGTTACATCGTCAGGAAGTTCATCAAGCATAGTTGAAAAGCCCTTGGGGTCTGTATATCTGCTCAATGACAAGTAATGTTTATAGTGCTCATCACTAGAACATGATAATTGGAACATTAGAATAAGCATCATTAATAAAAATAAAAATTTTTTCATCTTCATTCTCAACTCCATAATATTGTTCTGAAATAGAAGCAATAGTAAATGTCAGTATATCAGGCTTTTTAGTTAAAGTCAAAAAAGGGAGGGGACCTAAATCCAACTAAATTGGAAAATCATTTTTGGGTGAACACAAGGTTCAACCCTACCCAGGGAAGACCGTGCACGGTGCACATTTTAGGCAGTTTGCAATTTAATTTTCTAATTACCATTCAGACGTTAGAAAAAAAGTCGCCAGGCAAGTAAGCCATTCATCCTGAAAATCCTATGCCTTCGGCGACCAGGGGGCTCTTTTGAAAAACCCCACTGCGTGGGGGAGCATTTGCAGTGCAAGGACGGCGTACAACATTTCAAACGATGTATCGTCTCCATGGGTATTCCTTAATACCGCACTGTAAGTGTCCCTGGACCCCCACAAAACTTTTTATTAAAAAAAACAGAGCCTTTTGGGGCGCAACGGGGTCAACCTGTGGTTAGCATGCCGATGGCGACACCGGCAATAGCAATTCGCAGCAGTTCATCGTTGTGCGGCCGTTGAATATTCCGGCGCCGGTTTCGCATGGCTGCCACCTCAAACGCCGACAACGGATGAATCGTACTGCCCCGCAGCAAGATACTTTCAGAAAGCCAGGGACGAAACCACAAAAGACTGTCTTCACCAGATAACGTGGCTACCATCTCTGAAACCCGTTTCTCCTCTTCAAGCAATTTCTCTTTAACTGCCTTTAACCCCGGTTCTGTAATCAGGGCATCGGCAAAAAACGAAAACACGGCCCGGTCTCCCTTTGCCAGGGAGAACCCCATGAGTTTCACAAATCCTTTAAAAGCCATATCTGAGACAAACGCTTGTTTAAGCGCTGAGAGCTTTTGGGGGTCTTTACGGAGTTGATCAAACGCCGTACCAATACCGTACCAGGAAGGCACCAGGAAACGTCCCTGGGTGAAACAGAGAACCCAGGGAATAGCACGTAATGAACCAAGATCAGCCGATGCGTTTTTACCCGGACGATGCGAAGGTCGAGAACCAAGATACAATAACCACAAATCAGGGTAAGGGGTGGCCTGGTTCATAAAACCAAGGAATTGTTTATCATTGACAAGATTTTCAAAGGTTTCTGCGGAGATACGGGCAAGTTCATCGAGGATGGTACGCTGCAAGGTGGTGGACCTGGCAGTCAATTTTTTAGCACACAACAGGAGACGTTCAGTACTTCGGCGAAATATTTCCGGGGTAGCCATGGTACGTGCCACCATCTCCCCCTGGACAGTAAGCTTTATTATTTGCCGTGCTTGTTTGGGCCAGGCAGCGAACTGCTCTTCAATGGACCCTCCCCCACGGGTGACCGAGCCCCCGGCACCATGGAAAAATATGGGGTTGACGTTATGCTTCTTACAGACCCCTGTCAGCTCATGCATGGCATGGAAAATCCGTCTGCGGCTGGCAAAAGCTCCCATGCGTTTAGCAGTATCCGAGTACCCCAGCATAATTTCCAAATTTGGGGGTTTTCCCGGGACCCTGGATATAATGGGCAGCTGGTTTTGCAGCAGCGAATCCACTGTCTTCGGGGCTTCATCCAGGTCTTGACCACGCTCAAAGAGTGGAACAATAGGAATTTTTCCTTTGCCGATAGTCCGGTTGACAACATCCACAGCCGCCTCAATATCCGCAGCGCTGCGGGACATGCTGATAATAAGACCTTGAACATAATGGCGCAGGTCTCCTCCTTCGGCAACCTGCTGGGCTTTTCGCAGCATTCTACCAATCGTACCAATGGCATTCTTTTTTTGCAGGTGCAGGAACACCGTCGATTCCTCGCGCAGTTCCACCGGCAGAACCATGCCCGGGAAAAGATTTAACAAGTCCAGCATCTCCACCAATGCCAGGGGAAGGTCTCCCAGCAGCGCTTCCATTTGTTCACAAAGCGATTCCACGGTACGACGCAGGGTATTCATGCGGATACCATCCCCTGAAGTCACATGCCTTACATCCAGCAGTGCCCGTTCCACTTGTTTTAACGTATGGGAAATTCTCTCGTTGCCCAATTGCCGGATATCTTTTTTGATTGAAACCAGGCGGTTTTCAAAGAAGCGGTAAAACCGCTGGCGAGTTCGTCTAAAGGATGTATGCAGGGTGGCGGCGTTGATACCCGGGTGTCCGTCTTTATCGCCGCCTACCCAGGTTCGGAACCGTAAATCCGCTCCGCGGCGGCGCAGACTCAAAATTTCACAAAGAATAGCATCTGAAAATTGCCCGGCAATATGATCAACCTCTTCCGCAGGGGTTACCGGGCTGTCTTTGTGGATACCCATCTGCCACATCAATCGGATCAATGCTGAAAGTTCTCTTTTCTCATCCGGGAGTGGGGGTGTATCTGCACCACGGGAGAACCAACCCACCAATACAGCGGTGATGCGGCGAAGTAATGAAATACTCGGTGCAGAGCGAATCTCTGTTGGGTGGGCAGTGAGTACATATATCAGGCATCCCGAAAGGGGAGGCGCTTCCTGGCCAAGGGTTGCCTTCAACCGCGATGTCCGGTAAGCATTTTCACAGGCGTTCATCAATGCCAGATAAATAGAAAAGGCTTTAGCCACCCATAAGGATTGTTCAGGTGATAATGCCTCAATCTCTGCAAGCAGACCAAACAGTAGTTTTGTGGCTTCTTCTTCTTTGACACCCCTGGTTTGGGCAGCTTGTTTTCGTAGGGATTCCACCAGTGCCAGTGCTTCTTTCCCATGGGTGTGGGCAATCGCTTCACCAAGGAGAGTGGCACAAACATTTACCTGTTGGTGTATGGGTGGTATGTGAGACATTATCTCCTCCTGGTTTCATACCTAATCCTTTTAAACGTGGATATAATACTGGAATTTTATCGGAAATACAAGTGCTTTTTCGCCTGGTCCTGGAGTAAACGATAAATAAAGGTCTTTAGTTTTGCTGCAAGCGTTCCAGTGTTTTCCTGGCCAACTGCGCGGGTTTAAACTCCTTATCCGCATCTTTCCAGACCTCCAAAGCCACCTTCACATGTTTCAATGCTTTTTCTTTATTTCCCATATCCAGGTAAAGCAGTGCCAGTTCATAATTGAGCTTTGGGTTATAAGGCCTGTATTTTAAGGAGTTTAGCAGCGCTTTTTCAGCTTTTTCATACTGTTTGAGTTCCCTGCGGCACTGGCCGATTCGCCGCAGCAGTTCCCCATGCGATGGTTCATATTCAAGACCTTTTTGAAAATTCTCGATGGCTTTTGTATATTGTTTTCTCATTTGCTGAATTCTTCCGCCGGCAAGGTGAACAAAATGTTCCAATATTTTAACACCGGTCTTCTTAATGAACTTTTCTACCCCTGGTAATAATTTTTCCGCTTCATCCGCTCTTTCCAGTTCAAGATATAACATTATATAACCAAAATCGATGAATGTGTCATAAGGGGGTTTTAACTCCTGTTTTAAGGCTTCCAGGGTACGGAATGCCTTCTTTTCTTCCCCGGCTTGAATATAATTTCTCACAGAAAAAGCCGCGACAATAGATACCAGGTAAGGGGCCATAAATTCCTTCAGAAGTGTCAGTTGGCGCTGGAAATATTCGAGGGACTTTTTCATCTGGCCCCTGGATGCATAAAGATTTGCCAGCCCTTTGTAAGCGTCTGCTTTATCTTTTGGAATTTTACTTAGCTTTAATGCTTCCTGGTATTGTTGATGGGCATTCTCAAAGTGTCCTAATGTGGCCTCGATATTGGCCAGGTTGACTAAAACCGGGATATCATCGGGTTTGAGAAGTAATGCTTTTTCGTATTGGGATTTTGCCTGGTGAAAATCTCCCATTTTTTCATATAAATGACCGATGGGGATAAACGATGCCGGGTCTTTGGGGAAATGCCCCGCATATCTTTGATAAAACGTTAATGCCTGCTGAAGGTCTCCTTTGCTCTCATGGAGTTCACCTATCGATTGAAGTACTTTATAGCGCCGGGAATCGATATCCAATATGCGTTTGTATAGATCGAGGGCTTCATCATGCTGTCCCTTCCACTTCAGGATGAACGCCAACCCGGCATATGCTTTTATATCCCGCGGGTATAGTTTTATAATCATCCGCAGCACGGCAATTTGTTTTTCCTGGTCCTGTTTTGAGTCATAATAAGCGGACTTTACGTAGAACTGCAATCGTTCCGGCAATTTGAACAACTGCTGCATAATGGTTTGATAAAGATCACGTGACTTTCCTGCTTGATTGGTAACCATATAAACAATAGCCAGTTGGAAGCGAGCCCATGTAAAGGTGGGGTCTTCCTCCAGTGATGTTTTATAATACTCCTGGGCCGTTGACCAGTCATTTTCAAACATTATCGCGGTATCGGCAAGAGTAAAGGACCGGGCAGCCGGTAATGAACGGGTGAATATCTCGGCCAGTGGTAAATCGTTTACCGCTTCGATATGACCCGAGGGTATCCCCAGCTTCTCTTTTATCCACACCGTCATATCATCTACCCGTTGGAATATATCGTGATCTTTACCCCGGAAAGAGGTATTGGCCACCAGTTTTGCATTTTGAGAGCGATAAAGAGATATCTCAAAAATTAAATCGTCTTTTTCTTTACTAAATTTTCCTGAGAGGAAGTAATCCATGTGGAATTCACTGCTGATTTTTCGTTTGAGTAATAACGGCAGCCCCACTGCTTTTTTATAGCCTGCTTCTTTGATTTTATTGAGAACATAGTAATCCCCCGGTACAATTCCCGTTGCTGCGGGCGATATCACATCTATAAACAGGTCCTGGCCCAAATCGTACTTAAGCATATGAATCGTGCCGTATTGGAGCCAATCCAGGGCGGGGTCGCCCGAGGTGTTATCAAAATAGAACAGGGCAATTTTTTTCTGGTAATCTGCCTTAGGAATGACTCGTTCGATGGTTTTCCCGGTTTCATCTTTCAGTTTTACTTTTTGAGAAATGCGGCCAAAATCCTTACCATTAAAAATAAATATCACCAACAAAATCAAGAATAGAATGTTAACAGGTATGGTAATTTTTTCTAACGTCCTCCAGCGGTTGCGTCCGGGCATGCCGTGAAAATAAGCCAGGAGTATGATGGACGGCACCAATGTGATAAGTATGACAAAAGCTAAATCCACAAAATGAGGGGAAAGTAAATAACGATTGACAATCCAATCGATAAATTGAATTATTCCCCAGCTTACCCCCAGGTAAATGCCTATAATATAAGGAACGCGGCGGTTGAGTAAGTTTTTAAAAAACGTCACGTCTTGGGTGTTTGAACTATTGTTTGAGGTCATCGATTACTCCTTTTTAAGGTCTATTATCTCCTTCTTGTTACTTGTTTTTGCGAATGCCAAACCACACGCTTCAAACCAGTAAAAAGTAGCAAATTATAACACAGGAACCAGTTCCGGGTCAATCATTCTTACATACTTGCAGCAATTCTAATTTTAAGGTTTTTTTGCCTGTCCCTGCTTTTTCTATGCCGTACCTTTTTTTACTTCCTGGTGATTTCACGCATCCGCATCTCATAGATGCCTATTACTTCGGAATCCGGGATTTCGTTGGCTTTCTCAACATCAAGTGCTTTTTGGAAATATTTCCTGGTAAGTTCCAGTTTGTTTTGCCGTTGATAGAG
>WVZO01000508.1 GCA_011772425.1 Candidatus Aminicenantota bacterium | reverse complement strand
CGAAGCCACGGCTCACGGAAACATCGTACACTAACCATCAGGATTGCCAATGGATCAATAGTGAAGGGAGATGTCATCGTAAGAGATGATGACCTGGAAGTCACGGTTTACCTTTCCGGGGGAGGCAAAGTAGAAGGCAAGATTCATGATGCGGAGGTGGTCAAGGAGTAAAAGGTTAAGGTTAAGGCTGAGGTTGAGGGAAAAAATTTTCCTTAACCTAAACCTCAACCTGAGTTTGTTCCATTTTCTACTTTTTTTGATTTTTTTCCTTTACTTCATTCTTCTTTTCTTATAAAATAGGCATTAAAAAGAATGAAAAAAGACGTTTATATTCATTCGGCTGGTAATGCCTGGCTGACTGGAAAAGGAGGAGTTTTCAATGATCGAAAATACCGGTAACGTGTTTAAGGAGAGGTCTTTATGCGTGGCTGCGGATTTTTCCATCGATGAGAAAAAATACCTGTTTGAAAAAACCAGGAAACTAAAAGAAGCATGGAGAAAAAATGATTACCAAACCCTGAACCGCTTCAGAATTAATGATATGGATTTCGGCATATATGAGATCTTCCTGGAAGACAGTACACGGACCCGGGAATCCTTTCGCAATGCTGCTGAATTCCACGGCGTTAAGCTTTCGATGTTTAATTCCGACAGTTCTTCCTTTAACAAAATGGAAAGTTATTTAGATGGCTTTATGACCCTGGCAGGATATAGTAACCGCATATTCATTGTCAGGAGTCGTATAGAAGGATTGTGCCGGTGGTTGGAACGAAAAGGTGAGCAATTTGCCGAAAGAAACTATCTGAACTATAAGCCTGCGTTCATCAATGCGGGTGATGGAAAACATGAGCATCCCACCCAGGAACTATTAGATGAATTTACCCTGATTGAAGATAATGACTGGCGTACGGATTCGCTGCATATTGCGCTGGTGGGTGATTTGTTCCACGGCCGCACGGTTCATTCCAAGGCTGACGGGCTGCGAATATTCGCTAACGTTAAAGTTGACCTGATCGCACCACCGGAACTGTCCATGCCCATCCAGTATTTCAACCGGATGAAAGAAAACGGTTTTTTATTGAGGGAGTTCCACTCATTGGCAGAGTATTTATCTCAACCGGATATTGCACCCAGGTTTTATTTCACTCGACCGCAATTGGAACGGATGGGCGATCGCATCCTGAAACGGCAGGACGAACTCAGGGAAGCAATAACCTTTAAAGAAGAGTTTATCCAGAAACTCCCCGACCCTGGAAGTACTTTTTTTTATCATCCGTTACCGCGGCATAAAGTCCACCCCACCATTCCCACTTTCCTGGACGATATGCCGTTAAACCACTGGGAAGCACAGTCCATCAACGGTATGTATATACGGATCATTCTTCTCAGCGTAATCGCCGGAAGAATAGGGGAAGATTTCCAGGGAGAATCCGTTCCGGTAAAGAATTACGCCGATGACTTTATCCGTGAGGTCACCCCGGACAATTCCAAACCCAAGACCTTGAAAGAAGGTATCAATCCGTTGGCTAACGGGGTGGTGATCGACCGGTTTTGCCGGGGTGAATCCAAAGAGGATATCTGGGACTACTTGCACAAGACAATGAAAATAATGGGGTTCAGTCGTTTCAGAGGTTCTATCGGTGTGGGTGAATCCAAAAAGGAGCCCGGTGTTTATAAAGGGTTGATATTTCTGCCCGAGGTACAAGAACTCTCACCCAGTGATATCCGGCGACTGGCTGCCGTGACTGCCGGCTGCACGGTTAATATTATTAAAGACAATAAAGTGGCACGCAAGCTGCGGTTGACTTCACCACCGCGAATCTATAAAATTAAGGGAACCGGCTGCACCAATTCCGACTGTATATCTCACGATACTCATTCGGAAAATATACCCCCTGAATTTATCCGAAATGAGGATGGAACGTTGGAGTGTTTTTATTGCGGCACGTCCCACCGATTCAAAGATATCTGGAAATAGGAGCATAAAAAATTTTATCTCCGACGATTTTGGGATAAATTTTTTTTTCCTTTTCCAGGACGTCGATGTATTTAAATATTTCCAGTCTATTTTTCCCGGTTAAGGTAACCAGGTCATTGATGGTCAGGGGGCGGCGATTAATAGTATTTAAGATATTATTTTCAAGATTATGGCTGAATGCAGCGATTTCTTCCCGTCTGCGGATTCGTTTGATGATTTCCACCGGCATGGGCAAATCCTTCCACTTTTTCACTATTTGCTCCAGCATGTCTATGTCCACGGGATAGATATGCTCACAAGCTGGCGGCCGGTCCAATGAATTCAACTGCACTTTATCCGGCCGGATTTTTTTGATGGCCTGGTAAATCTTACCCAACTCGTGGTCACTGTCATTAATACCTTTGGCAATGAATACTTCCAACCATATTTCTCCTCTGAATGCCTTCCTAAAATCGATTAATCCGTTTATGATGGTATTGATGGTTAACCCTTTGTGGGGGCGGTTAAGGACTGCAAAGGTTTCGGGCGCGGCGGCGTCCAGAGAGGGGCATACCACGTCAGCGTTTGCTATTTCCTTTCTTACGGTTTCCCTATGCAGCAGTGTGCCGTTGGTTAAAATCGCAATGGGGATCGTGGTGATGGTTTTGATACCGGTAATAATGTTACCGATATCTATGTTTAGAGTGGGTTCGCCGGAACCGGAGAAGGTAATATACTCAATGTGTGGATCGCGGGTAATTATCTCTTTTATCTCCCCCAGTATCAACTGTGGATCGACAAAGCTTTTTCGTTCAATAGTCAAGTCTGTGGTTCTGCCGCATTCGCAGTAGAGGCAATCGAGGGTACAGGTTTTAAAGGGAATAATATCGACTCCCAGCGATATCCCCAGTCTACGTGAGGCCACAGGTCCAAATACGTGTTTGATCATGTTCAATGTTTTTTGTTGACCTTACCTTGAGATAAGGATGGAGGAAATAAGAAGGTAAGAAAGCATTGGAGTGATGAAGTGAGAAAGCAGCACAGCGATGCGCGCTTTCTCAATTCTCACCCGTTTATTTCGATTTTAAAGGCACTTACAGTGCGGTAATAGGTAACATTCTTTACATATTACGTGTCCCACCGCAGGTGGCTTTTGTTTCAAGCGTAGAAATACTAATCCAGGTCGATGGAACTCTTTGTTTTTTCTCTTCGCTTGGCCTCCATTTTGTCCCATTTTTTCATGCAGGCGTGGTCTTTCCCTTTTACCATGGAGCAGGCGAGGTATTCGGAGATATACACGATACAAGCGCGGATGGCTTTTCCTGTGGGTGTCTTTTTCGCTTCACCACCAGCGATAGAGAAGTTTCTCAACCTTAAACCGGCACCGATGGCTTTGCCTTTGGCATTGGCTTCAATGGTCCTGGCGTCTACGATTTCGCCGGTTTCCGCATCGATCACTTTCACATCCACGGCAATATAGGTTTTTGTTTTTTTACCTCCCAGGCTGAGTCCTTTGAACCGGACCTTTCCACCTTTGGCACCGGATTTTTCAAATGCAGCGACTGTACCGGCAATCAGGTATTTAGCGCCTTTGATTTTTCTCATTTTTACCAGCGTGCTTTTACTGACCCTGCCGGAAGCGCTCAGGTCTTGCTCACTGAGCACAGCACCGATTTCTTTCCGTTCCAATACCTGGAAAGCACCGGTACTAACCAATTCTGAACTCAGCATATCCTGGAGTTCCCTGGCCACGTTGGCGTGCCACCAGTACAAACCCGCCACCTGGTTGGTGAATCTCAAAACGCCGATCCTGGGCTTTTCTTGTGCATACAGGCTTCCCAGGCTAAATACAAAAGCCAGCAACACAAAAATCAAAATACTTTTCTTCATAGTTCCTCCTTAAATTTTATTGTGAAGAGAATTATAATGAATTGAAGAGAAAAAGTCAAAGAAAAAACGAAATTCACAGCAATTCTATTTTTAGCCACGAAGTTACACGAAGAAACACGAAGAATTAAAAAAGTAAAAAGGGTCAGGCAAGAAATCACTTATGAGACGCTTTTCGCTTGTATTCCGACGGAGTCATGCCCGTATGCTTTTTAAACGTCCGGTTAAATACCTCCTTGGAATTAAATCCCACTTCAAAGGCAATGGCCATTATAGAGAAGTCCTTTTCCTTTTTACCCGGGGTTGTTAACAATTCTTTGGCTTCTTCAATACGATACCCGTTGATCAACTCCCTGAAATTCTTGTTCAACTGCTCATTAACAATTTGCGATAGATACCGGGGCGCAATGGACATCTTTCTCGCCAACGAAATCAATGTAATGGCTTCATCCCTGTAAAGTTTCTCGACTTCCAGGAAGTGGTTCAGTTCTTTGAGGTATCTCTCGGCTTTCTCCGGGTCCAGTGTGGAATTCCTGTATTTCTGTTTTAATTTCCTGAGATATAATTGTTTCTTCACGAAGAAATACAGGCCAACCACAATGGAAACCAGGGCCAATAAAACCATGAGTTTAAACAAAAGGCTCTGGTGAAAATAAGGTTTTAAGACAAAAGAAAAAGAAGCACCTTTATTATTCCATATGCCGCTGGAGTTACAAGCGGTGACATGAAATCGGTACTCCCTGGGAGGCAGCTTTTTATAATAGATGTTCTGTTGGTAAAGATAGGGGCGGACATGCCAGTCTTTGTCCCAGTTCTCCAGTCTATAGCGGATTTTTACTTTCTCAGGTGATACAAAGGTAGGGACTGTAATGATAAGCTGGATTTCTTTTATCCCCCGAAAGCTCTTCCCCGCTTGAGCCGGGGAAATCGGGTTATAATTAAAAAGGATATCTTTGATCACCACTGGTGGCGGATGTTTATTGATAGTTACTTTTTCCGGGTTTACCACGGATATTCCTTTTCGTGTTCCGAACCATAGTTCGCCGTTTTGGGTTTTAAGGGCAGAATTACGGCCATTGCGGCAGACGATATTTTTTAACCCGTCGGATAACCCAAAAACAGTACAGGGAATATGGTCCCGCTCCTTTCGGGCAAAGACATTCAAATCATTTTTACTAACTCTAAAAATTCCACTCCGGGAGCCAATCCAGAAGTTTCCCCGGTGGTCTTCCAGTATTTTAGCAATATAATTGCTTCCTAAACCGTCTTTTTCCGTAAAAGACACCCATTCCCCATCTCGCAGGCGTTTCAAACCAGACCTGGCAGTACCGATCCAGAACATTCCATTCTCCTCCTCATATATTTCGGTGATAAAGGAGCCTTTCAGATAGGTTATCCGGCGCTGCGGGTTGAATTCACCACCGGGTAACACAGTGATCCCCTGAGAAGTGCCCAGCCAGATATTGTTTGACCGATCTTCATGAATTATATATACATTATCCCCGGTTAGTCCGTCACGGGTAGTGAAGCTGTGAAAACTGCCGTCTTGGTAACGATTCACACCTCCCCTCTCTGTGCCGATCCAGAACCTGCCCCGGCTGTCCTTGAAGATTGCCCGGATCATATTACTGGTGAGACCGTCTTCATTGGTATACCAGGTGATTCCCTTATTTTTTACCCGCAAGATTCCTCTCCGCAGAGTACCCAGCCACAATTCACCCGCTTCACCTTCCTCAATGGCACGGATTTCATATTCGATATTATTATTGGTTCGTAATTCCCGTTGAAATATGCCGTTATCAAATCGGTATAAATCACCCACACTGGAACCTACCCAGATTTGGCCATTCCGGTCTTGAAAAAGACTTAAATCCCAGAAAGGCACCCCTGACTGCTTCCAATAGGTGAAGAACGTACCATCTCTCATCTGTTTTAAACCGGAACCATTGGTACCGATCCACAAACTCTTTTCCTTGTCTTCAAACAAGTGCCAGACAATAGCATCGCCAATGTGCCGGTCTATCACCGCTTTACCGGCAGGGTCTCTTCTAATGCGATTGAGACCGTTTTCTGTCCCCACCCACAGGTTACCATCCTGATCCTCCAGTATGGACCAGATATTATTATCAGATAAGCCATTGGCTGGAGAAAAGGAAGCAATGGTTTCCTCTTCACTGGTACCGGCATTGGCAATTCCCAGCAGACCGAAATTGGTGCCTACCCACAACACCCCCTGACGATCTTCATAAATCTCATAAACAGAATAGGAACTGGAATCCCATTGTGAACGTTGTGTGGTTGCGTTTACCCAGAGATATTGACCATTGAGCGCTAATTTTAACAGGTCGATTTTTATCGGGTGTTTGATAAATCTATGATTGTGCCCAATGAACAAACCACCATCCCGGTTGCCAATCCATAAATTACCGTTCCTGTCCTCGTGAATGGCATAGATCATCCCCTCGGTCAATCCATGGGTGTTGTTAAATTGAGTAAATTCTCCATCTTTAAATCGGTATAAATAATTTCGCCCTGTGCTGACCCATAGATTGCCGTAGCTGTCATAGGCAAGGCAGTTGATAAAGTCTCTCGGCATTCCTTGTTTTGTTGTTGAGTAGGACCGCAGATGGGAATCCCTATCAACATGGAGCAAACCACTGACGGTTCCGATCCACAGACCCCCGGTTTTATCTGCCAGCAGCGACGAAATATAAAGCACATTCTCCTCTTCTATTCCGGCAAAGTAAAAGGGTTCAAACGCGATACCATCATAGCGAACCAACCCCCTTTCCGTACCTATCCATAAAAAACCATCCGGTGTCTGAGCAATAGCAAGTATAATGTCAGACGGGAGTCCATCTTCAATGCCCCACTCATCCAGCAGGTAATGATGTATTGGTTTCTCCGGCTCCAACGCGTTTAATTGAAAATTGCCGATAACAACGTTTAAAAGCAAAAACAAAACAATTATGCCCGGTTTCCTCCACATGATAAAGCCTTTTTCAATCAGATGTTTATTATATCTGAAATTGAAAAGAATTGAAAGGGGGAATCAAAGAAGAAACGGAGAAAAAAAGAAGTGAGGAAGATAAGAAGACGAGACCTGGATACAAAAAAAAATGGAGATATGTGTGAGAACTCACGCATATCTCCATTCTTTTCAGCTCTTAAGCGTTAGCGCTCATCTAAAACTTAAGAGCCGGCACCCGTCACGTGTGCGCACCCTATACAATGTACAGCTTCTGCTCGCTATGTTTCGCTTTCAGGAGTTTCGCGCTTCCTTGTCACAGCCTGGTGTCTCAGCCTCCTCAAGCCCAAGCCAAAATAAATTTTTTTTACCTTGTTTTACTTATTTACTCTCTTTAGTCTCCTTTTGTGTCTTTCTTTTTTAATACCCTTTTACATTTATTGGCTTTATCTATACGTTTCTTCGCTTCTACACGTTTATCATTCATGTGGTAATAATAATATCTGTTTATAAAAAAAACGGGCTGAAACATGAATAATTACGATTTTTTTAGAAATTGTTCATTATCAATGGTTTTCAAAAGAAACGATTCATGAATTGTCACTTTCTCTAGGGAAAAATTAGTCGACTACAACTTTATTATGAGGCACAGGAGGCGGCTCAGGGTGCGGATGCCGTTCGCTTTTTGGTAATATGAATATTTTCTTCAATGATATCTTTGTTTTTATGGAAATATTCACGAAAAAAACCCAGGACCGCATACTTTACTACCGGTGCATTTTCCAGGTAATATAAAAGCTGGTTGTATTCATCATCCATTACACCGGTTGAAGCTGCTTTCCTGCTGGAAAGGGAAGCAGCATCTTTCTTTAAAATCATTTTCCCTTCACCGGTTAACACCCAATTGACATTCAACCCATATAAATTGAACATTGCCAGCAGAAAGTTGACAGGAGGTTTGGTATGTCCCCGTTCAACTTCGGAGATCGTGCTTTTGGAAATACCTATCCTGTCTGCCAGGTCGTGTATGGTTATTTTGCGGGACTTCCTGAAGAGTCTGAGCCTGCTGCCCGTTTCTTCGGGATTCACGGCGAATTTTTGTGCGTCCTTGGCGGTCATTTTTTACTTTTTTTCAAAACATCAAATGATACTATACCCCAAAATGGAATGGTTTTCAAGAATTTTTTTCCATTATCTTATACTTTTTCATCTTTCGCCATAAGGTGGACCGGTCAACCTGGAGGAATTCCGCAGCTTTTGTTTTACTCCAACGGGCTTTATTCAAGGCATCTAAAATCTGCTCCTTTTCTCCCCTATCCCTCCGGCTCAATACCGCAGCTCTTAAATATTCAGGGAGATGCTTTTGCCAAACCTGGCCTTCATTACAGAAAATGAAGACATATTCCATGATGTTTCGCATTTCCCTTATATTTCCCGGGTAGTTGTGGTTCAATAAGATCTCTAACGCTTCAGGCGAAACGCCTTCCACTTTTTTCTTCTGTATGATGTTAAATTGATTGATAAAATAGTCGATAAAAAGCGGGATATCACTTTTGCGTTCTCTCAACGGTGGAATTTTAATGTTTACAACATTTAATCGATAAAACAGGTCTTCCCTGAAATTTCCCTTTTCGACTTCCTTAATTAGATTCTTATTCGTGGCTGCCAGTATCCTGACATCGACTTTTTCTGCTTTTATTGCTCCAAGGGGAATAATTTCCCCGGTTTCTACCGCCCGCAATAGTTTGGCTTGAAGTGCCAGGCTCATTTCCCCGATTTCATCCAGGAAAAGTGTTCACTGATTCGCCGTCAGGAAGAGACCGGGTTTATCTTTACGGGCATCGGTAAAGGCTCCTTTTTTATATCCGAAAAGTTCCGATTCCAGCAGCGTATCCGGTAAAGACGCACAATTTATTTTCACAAAGGGTTTGTCTTTTCTCATACTAAGGGTTTGAATAGCAGTGGCAAACACCTCCTTACCTGCTCCGCTTTCCCCTTCAAACAGAACCGGTACCGTAGTGGCCGCTATTTTGGGGAATTGGTTCAAAATTTCGATCAAACCTTTATCCTGGGTGATAATATCCTCAAAAATGTATTTTTCTCGAATTCTCTTTTCCAGTTCAACTTCGCGGGTGACATCGTGAAAAATTTCTACCCAATAACCATGAGTGCCAATAACCTTTGTTTTAATAAACTTTTCTTTATTGTCTTTGGCAATAATGTTAACAATGATTTCCCCCAGATTTTTTCCTTTTTTTACAGTTTTAATGGGGCAGGCATCTTTGCAAAGTTTTGCTCTCAGCACTTCATAGCAAAATTTATTCTCTGCCTCTTTATGAGAGAAGCCTGTAATTTCTTCGGCAAAGCGATTTATATACTGAATGCGATAATCTTCACCTATAATAATAATGCCCTCAAATGTATTGTTAACGATATCCCGGAAAATTTCTTTTATCATCTTGTTATTTTATCATGTGAGATAAAAATATGCAACAAATCGCAGCATCTTGAAACGTTTTGTTTCATCATTTTTGCAACATAATACTGAAAAATCGCACGATAACTACTCCATCAATCCAACCGTTTATGTGGCATGGTTTTTGCCTACATATTATATGAAAGTTGCAATACCGGTTTTTAAAAATGGGGTGAGCCCAAGGGTGGATATTTCTGACACCCTTTTAATTTATAATATCGATAATGGCGTTGTAAAGGAAAAAGAGAAATGCAGCCTGGATTTTGATCAGCCCTTTCAATTGGTTTCATTTTTGCAGGAAAAGGGAATTTCTACCATACTTTGTGGTGGATGTCCCCAGTTTTTCTGGAGGATGCTGTTTTTTTATGGGTTTGATGTGGTCCCTGGTGTGATGGGGGACCCTGAAGATTTGGTGAAACTGTTAGCTGCCGGAAAACTCCCTGGTATGTCGTCGTCCTACCGTGGTTATATGGGAAGGTCCTGCGGACGCAGAGAGCGATTCCGAGGAGGATTGCAGAAGAAGCGAGGATGACACACCCCGGCCGCTTCGCGGCCACCCCTCTCAAGAGGGGATTTTTTGGACTGAATGTGGCACAATGAATGAATGAAGCACAATGATTGACCGTGTATGAAAAGTTTTGCGGGGGTCCAGGGGGTGGTTTTTCAAAAGAACCCCCTGGCCGCCGGAGGCAATTAAAATAAGGAGGTACAAAATGCCTGGAGGAGATAGAACCGGCCCGTTTGGAGCGGGTCCGAGAACAGGTCGAGCGTTTGGTTACTGCGCTGGTTTTGAGGCGCCTGGTTATGTGACAGCCCCGGGTAGAAGGTTTTTTGGAAGAGGAATGGGGTTTGGCTGGGGTAGAGGTCGATGTAGAGGATTTGGGATGGGACGCGGTGGACATGGATGGTGGCACGCATATGGACCTTATGCACCGCCCGCACCTGACCCATATTATTACTATCCCTATGGTGCTCCCTATCCACATTCCCCGCAAGATGAAGAAGAATTCCTTCGCCAGGAAGCTCAACACCTGGAAGCTTCTTTAAAGGAAATTAAAGAGCGGCTGGTAAAGCTGGAGGAAAAAGAACAAGAACAACCTCAAAAGGAAAAGAAATAACCGGACAGAGGGCGCACAGTGCAAGGGCGAGGTTAAGGTTTTCAGTGGGAACGCACCCCTCTCAAGAAGGGACTTCTCTTCTTTACCTTAACCTCAGCCTTAACCTTGTTTTAAATACATATAGGAGTTAATCATGCGTAACGAAGCGAAGACACAGGAAGATAAAAAAGTTCCACAAATGTTGGAAAAGGTTAAAAACAGGCTGTTGATATTTAGTGGAAAAGGTGGTGTCGGTAAGAGTACGGTGGCGGCTAACCTGGCCTTAGCGTTAAGTCAGAGGGGAATGAAAGTTGGGCTTATGGATGTAGACATTCATGGCCCCAACCTGGCGAAGATGCTGGGGGTAGAGCATCAACGTATTGGCATGCAGCAGGACCGGATGATCCCGGTTCAGGTTACGGAGAACTTGAAGCTGATTTCCATGGCGTTTTTGTTGGAGCGGTTTGACGCCCCGGTGGTATGGCGTGGGCCTTTGAAAATGAGGGCGATTCAGCAGTTTCTTGGGGATGTGGAATGGGGTGAATTGGACTGGCTTATTTGTGATTCACCGCCCGGTACCGGGGATGAACCCCTCTCTGTTGCACAACTCATACCTGCCACGGCTGCAGTGATTGTCACCACACCGCAGGAGGTTTCCATCCTGGATTCTCGGAAAGCAGTTACTTTTGCCAGGCTGCTGAAGTTGAAAATCCTGGGGGTGATTGAGAACATGAGTGGTTTTGCCTGCCCCCATTGTGGAAAGCCGATTCAATTGTTCAAGAAAGGTGGAGGGGAAAAGATTGCCCTATTGTATCACGTACCATTTTTGGGTCAAATACCCATTGATCCTCAAATTGTGGAATCTGGTGACAGTGGACGACCCTTTATGCTCAACCGAAGCGACTCGGAAGCTGCAAAGGCCTTCGATGAGATAGTTGAAAATATTATAGGGCGAGGTAAATAAGGAGGTCGAAATGACTCATATTCATACCAATGGAGATGAAAAAAAACCACCAGGGAAAAGTATTAGGGATGTTAAGGTTAAAGCGTCGGCTATGCCTGTTTATGAGGCTGAGATTGTCGATGAGGAGGAATTAACCGGGAAAGAGGTAGTCAGCCAGGGGACACGAGATGCAGGCGCACCGGTTGAAAAAACGGAAAAATTGTCATATAGAATTGGGAAAATGGCGGGCGCTGTTGCTGCATTTTTGGGTATTATCAGTGATGCTGCGGGTGTTTTCAGGGCAAACAAGAGGTCCGGCGGTGGAGGCGGCAGGGGCAGAAAGAATGGCAGCGGCATGGGAAGAGGCAAAGGAAGAGGAAGACGTAAACGAAACTTCTGTCAATGAATAATGAACAATAAACGTATATGGAGGAAAATCAGATGAAGCTCTTCATTCCCGTAGAAAACAATGACGGATTGAATTCGAAGTTGGATGCCCGTTTCGGACGGGCCGGGTATTTTTTGATTTACGATATGGAGAAGCAAGCAGTGGAATCATTCATCATTACATCTCCATGGAGGAGATGTTGATCGTGGATGCCTCCCCCGGTACGTCGTGCCCGGTGGTGGAATCGTTAAAGGGAAGCGATTGTGTTGTGTTGGTGACCGAGCCGACGCCGTTCGGGTTAAACGATTTGAAATTAACGGTTGAATTGGTAGAGGACCTGGGGAAAAAGGCATTTATTATTGTGAACAAGGTTGATGCGGACACCATCGGCACGGCTGAGCGAACCGGGACCATCATCGATGATTTTGCCCATGAGGTGGGTATTCCTGTGGTTTTAAAAATTCCTTATTCACTGGATATCCAGAAAGCGTATTCCCGGGGGGTTCCCCTGGTCCGGGTCATGCCGGAGCTGGAGACCCCCTTCAAGGACATATTGCAGCGAATCATGGACAGCAGGGCAAAAAAATGAAACAGCAAAAACCACTGGAGATTGTAGTAATCGGCGGCAAGGGAGGTACGGGGAAGACTACCATTACGGCTTCTCTTGCCGATATCATTCCCGACAAAATCGTGATCGATGTGGATGTGGATGCGGCCAATTTGTACCTGTTGATGCGCCCGGAGAACATTCGCGGGACGGATTTTAAAGGGAAATCCATCGCTGCCGTTAACCGGGAGTTATGTGTATCTTGTAATCGCTGCAAAGAGTTGTGCCGGTTTCATGCCATCGCTGTGAAGGATGGGTATTACCAGGTGGATGATTTGTCTTGCGACGGCTGCGGTCTTTGTGAAATCGGCTGCCCGGTGATTGCTGCTGCTTCCGGTGCTCACCTGGCGATTATTGTTACGGAACCCACCTATTCCGGTATCAGTGACCTGGAGAGAGTTTTTGCCCTGGTTAATCATTTTAAAATCAACTGTGGGATTGTGATTAACCGCTGGGATATCAACCCGGAGAATACACGAAAGATTGAAGATTTTGCCCAAGAAAAAGGGGTACCGGTATATGCCAGGATCCCCCATTCATCATGTATAATCGATGCCATTTCCCAGGGAA
Source organism: Candidatus Aminicenantota bacterium (assembly GCA_011772425.1). GTDB lineage: Bacteria > Acidobacteriota > Aminicenantia > UBA2199 > UBA2199 > JAKAGC01. The sequence continues at coordinate 8,835 of WVZO01000508.1, read as the reverse complement.
AACTTCCGGCGCGGGCCTGTAAGGTCCTGGCCCGGCAGGTAGAACAAATATATAAATATACTATAACGGAAAAAAATTAAAAAAGGAGGATGTAGAAAATGAAAGTTGCGATTGCGACAGATAACAATCAGGTATCTGCTCATTTTGGCAGGTGTCCGAATTATACGATTTTCGATGTAGATGTTGAAGTCAGGAAAATAATGGAGCGGACGGTTATTGATACACCGCCGCATCAACCGGGTTTTCTCCCGAAATTTCTTAATGAGAAGGGAGTTGACGTGGTGATTGCCGGAGGTATGGGACCGCGAGCCCAGGGATTTTTTACCCAGATGAATATCCATCCTATTATCGGTATCAGCGGTGCAGTGGATGAGGTGATCCAGGCTTACCTGGAAGACAAATTGGTAGCCGGTGAAAGTCTATGCGATCACGGCAAACCCGGGCATCAAACGTGCGATCATGATTGACCCTGTGGAAGAACGGAAAGATGTGACACTCCCCCCTGTTCTGCAGGTGAAGGGTGCAGAAGAGACCGGCAATAAATGAATAACAATAAAAGGATAAAGAATACCATGGGCGATCAATATGACATCTGGAAAGATTGGCATGCCAAACCGGAAGAACCGGAAGAGCAACCGGAGTCTGTTCTTTTTTATAATGAGACGGTGATGGATCATTTTACCAATCCCCGTAATATCGGTGAGATGGCAGAGGGTGAAGCCGATGGATTTTCCCTGACAGGTGACCCGGCGTGTGGTGACCAGTTGAGGGTGTGGATAAAGGTAAAGGTTTTGGTGCCTGTCACCTTTTTTCTTTTTACCGCGAAGCGGTTTAGTCCAACTTTTTATTTAAGGGAGTTTTATATTATATTGTTTTCTTCGTGTCCCTTTGTGCTTTTAACCGCATTGTAAATGCCTTCGTGGCTAAATTAGGTGGTGAATTTAGGGATAGGTAAAAGCTTGCCTAAATCTTAAACAAAGAACTTTTTTTGTCTCCGACGGCCAGGGGGGCTCTTTTCGAGAAAACTGCCCCCCTGGACCCCCCGCAAAAGCTTTTGTTTAGTGTTGCACCACAGGAAGGTTATAAAATCGCCCGAAGGGCACCTTATCAATTTAAATCAAACCAAAGTTGACCACTTGCCCTCTTTGCCTTATAATTGATCCATGACAGACCATAAAGATTATAAAATCGAACAAGCACTGGACGATATCGCAAAACTAAGAGGCGATTCTGCCAGCAATATCCAAATAGTAAGAATAGAAAAATTCGCCGGAGAATTCCGGGAATACCCCGAAAACCTCTCACCAGAAGTAAAAAAAGTCTATCAAAATAAAGAGATCGACAAACTTTACTCCCATCAAGCCCACGCCATCCAGGAGATACTGGAAGGAAAAAACGTGGTGGTTTCAACCCCCACCGCTTCAGGAAAAACCCTGATTTATAACACCGTGACATTAGATGCATTGACCAAAAATCCCTCTTCCCGCTCCCTTTACCTCTTTCCCACTAAAGCCCTTTCCCAGGATCAATTGGCCGAATTATTCGACCTCAACAAATTGATGGGAGATAAACTGGGGCTTTTTACTTATGACGGCGACACACCCCAGAGTACACGGAAAGCCATCCGCAAAAAAGCCCAGATCGTGTTGACCAATCCCTATATGCTCCACTCCGGCATCCTCCCCCACCATACCAAATGGGTCAACATATTCGAACACCTGAAATATGTGATCATCGACGAATTACACTACTATACCGGGGTATTCGGTTCCCATATGGCTAATATTATAAGACGCTTAAAACGCATTTGTAAATTCTACGGAACAGACCCGGTTTTTATTATGTCTTCAGCCACTATCTCAAATCCCAAAGAATTGGCAGAAAAAATAATTGAGGAAGAGGTAACACTAATCGACAGGAGCGGCGCACCCAGGGGTGAAAAATACATCGTGTTTTTTAACCCACCCATTGTCAATAAAGAACTGGGAATCCGACGGTCTTATGTATCGGTAGCCCGGCAGATTTCCGGGATATTGTTAAATAACGGACTCCAGGTGATTACCTTTGCCAACACCCGGCTGATTACCGAGGTGCTGGTAAAATATTTGAAAAACGATTTTGAAAAAAATGTTACGGATTTCGGAAAGATCAGGGGTTACCGCGGCGGCTACCTGCCGCAAAAACGAAGGGAGATTGAACAAGGGCTGCGAAGAGGTGACATAAAAGCCGTGGTCTCTACCAATGCCCTGGAACTGGGTATCGATATCGGTTCGCTGGATGCCGCGGTTTTAGCTGCTTATCCCGGTACCATTGCCTCCACCTGGCAGCGAATCGGCAGGGCGGGCCGGCGGGCAAGTAAATCCATGGGCGTGTTGGTTTCTTCCTCGTCACCAGTGGACCAATTTATCGTCAACCACCCGGAATACTTTACCGGTAAATCCCCGGAAATGGGCCGCATCAATGCTGATAACCTGGCTATACTGGTAGAGCACATCAAATGTGCGGCGTTTGAACTGCCGTTTGTTAAAGGTGAACAATTCGGCGCCGAAGACCTGGAGGAAATTTTAGACTACCTGTCCGAACAAAGAATCCTTTTCCCAAACCAGGATAAATGGTTTTGGACCGAGCAGGGATACCCGGCAGATGCGGTTAGTATTAACCGTGTTTCATCAGATAATTTCGTGGTGGTGGACCGCACCGAAACCGAACGGGTCATTGCTGAAGTGGATTTTTCCTCTGCCCTGGAAACCCTCCATCCCAAAGCCATTTATATGTTGGAATCGGAACAGTACGTGGTGGAAGAATTTGACTATGAAAACCGGAAAGCGTTTGTCCGAAAATCCAATGCGGATTATTACACGGATGCCATAACCTACACCAAGATTGCCATCCTGGATATATTCGAAGAGAACCGAAAAGAAAAATATGATTTTTTCTATGGGGATGTACATGTATATTCCCAGGTGGTGGGGTTTAAAAAATTAAAATTCTTTACCAATGAAAATGTAGGTGCCGGGGATTTGCAGCTTCCGCAGCAAGAGATGCATTCTACTGCCTTCTGGGTGACCATTAAAAACGAATGCCTGGAAAACATCCTTATCTCATCGGAAGAAAAAATCGAAGCGGTATCCGGGATTGCTCACCTTATGCGTCACATTTGTGCAGTGATGTTGATGTGCGATGTCAAAGACCTGGGGGTGACAGTGGAAGATAATATTACCAAATCTGAAATCAGCAGACAATCCATCCGCAAAGTCTCTTCCCTGGAACCAGGAGATCTTTTACGGGATTTTGAACCCAATATTTATATTTATGACAGTTATCCCAATGGGATCGGGTTTTCTGAGGTTCTATTTGAGAAAGGGGAAGAGATTTTTGAAAAAATCCTGGAAGCTGTGGACCGGTGTAATTGTGAACGCGGCTGTCCTTCCTGCGTGGGCCCTCCTATCCGCAGCAAAGACAACCACAAAGATGCAGCAAAATTTATCATTAGTGTCCTTTTAGATAGGGTTTATCATTAAGGCGCTCTGCTTCTATTCTAGCTCTAATACATCATCATCCACGAATTCCTTCAACAAGGCGTTAAGTTTTTCTTTGTCTGCCAGGTAGGGGATCAACACAATATCCATTAATTGGTTCGCTAATTTCGCTTTTAACCGGAGCAGGTCTTCTTTTGATGAGATGGCGATGCGAAGAATTTTTTCTTTATCACTCTCCAAATATTCGAGGGGAATCATTTTATATTTGAGACAAAAGGCTATTCCCACTTTTTTTACCAGGGAAAAATCTATTTTGGTTTTCTCCAGGTCGATTTCATCGATTTCTTTTTGATCCACCAGGAAAACTCGCACTTCATTCTCGGTGACAAGCCCCATCATCACAATGACTTCTCCCAATCGTTTATTTAATAATTTTTGGTTTTCAATCGCCTGTTTTAACTGGTTTTCTGTAATTTTTCTTGCCTTAATCAGCCTCTCTCCCAGCTTCAGGTCCCTCCCTTCCTCAATCAGGATTTTTTCTTCCAGCAGTTTTCTGGGGCTATTTTTAACAAAATTCTTTTTATATTCTACCGGCGCATCACAAGAGCATTTTAAACAAAAGGGGCAAATTATGGTGGGATCGAAATGCTGACAAAACGATGCTTCATAGGCATTGAAAGGTGCAGCGCATTGCCAACAGGTTATTATGTACTCATCAACACCTGTCATTTATTCTCACCGATAATCCTGGTATATTATACAAAAAAAATAAAAAAAACACAAAGCAGAAAAAAAATAAAAAAATGCAGCCAAGGGTTTTAAAAAACCACGAAAGCGGCCGGCGACTGCAGCCTATAAGAGAAAGCCACAAAGTTACACGAAGGGACACGAAGAAAATAAAATTGGNNATCTTCGTGATTTTTACCGCATTGTAAATGCCTTCGTGGCTAAAAAATTAAAATGAGAATTGCCGGGAATAGGCAAAAGAACCTTGACTTTTCCTTGAATTATTTTTATAGTTTGTATTCATTCAAAATTCAAGGAAAAAGGACGGTTATATGCCGGGATGCAGCAAAGATACAAAATTTACTTGTCAGTGGATATTTAATATACTGGTGGTTTTGAGCGACGGCAAAGTGGTTTGCGGATGTGCTGACCCTTATGGTGAAAGACCTCTGGGACATTTGCATGAAAGCAGTATCTATGAAATCTGGAATTCGGAAAAAGTCAAACGCATAAGAAGGGAATTGAATGAAGGCCATTCATGTTTCTGTGACAATTGCGGATTGAAACGGTTTTTAAAAGCAGACGAACCGGTTCCGCAGGGACCGGAGCACATGGAGGTGCTGCCCAGGATATTTTTGGAACCTACGGTGTTGTGCAACCTGTCCTGCTTCAAATCGGTGTGCAGCGTCGATTCCGGCATATTAAATACCAGGACAAGAAAAAGCTTTCCCTTTGAAGAATTCAAATCTTTGTTGGATCAGGTGGGCAAAAATTTAACCCGGCTTGATTTCTTTAACTACGGCGATCCCTTTGTGCATCCGCAGGCCGTTGAGATGATCCAATATATAAAAGAAAAATATCCTCATATTTATCTTTACACCAGCACAAACGGTTTGATGCTGGATGATGAAAAAATAAAAAAAATCGTTCATTCTGGCATGGATGAGATTACGTTTTCAGTGGATGGAGTCGACCAGGAGACCTATGCCCGTTACCGGCAGGGTGGGGATTTTAAAAAAGTCCTGGAAATTATGGCGAAATTCGTTGAGGAGAGAAATAAGCTGGGAAGAGAGGTGCCTTTTATCAATTGGAGATATATCCTGTTTAAATGGAATGATTTAAAGTCTCATATGAAGCGGGCCAGGAAATTAGCGGCAGCGGTCGATGTGGATCAACTGACCTGGGAGATAACCGATCACCCAAAGGAGGCTATTTCAGAAAAATACCAGGTGGGGACCCCATACTGGAAAAAGATTTATTATGAAATCTGGGATACCAGTCAGATTGGGAATGCCATTAAAAATAAGCGGTTTATTGCTAAGATCAAGGTTTTGTCTAACGGTATTCACATGAAAGCCGGGGGTGAGCCTGTAAAAGTAGAGGTTAAGGTGAAAAATACAGGTGGTGCTTTGTGGCGGAAAGTCACCTGGTCTGGCAGGAGGCTTGTCAGGTTGGGGGCGCAGTTGTATGACAAAAACAAAAACCTGAAGGATTTGAATTATGCCCGTGCATTTTTGAATAGGGATTTAGCCTATAAAGAAAAAGATGTTTTAACCATCGAATTACCGTCTATATCGGAACCCGGCGATTATTTTCTTAAATTTGATATGGTTTCGGAGGGTAATGATTGGTTTGAATCCGGGGGTTCGCCGGTGGAATGGTCGTCCCTCCGAGCCCTCGGCGAGGCGCATAGCGTCAACAGCCGTAGCAGGTCCTTCGGACCATCTTGAAGGCTTCCTTCCCAGAGCCAACCAACCAGTTAACCACTTTTGAGGTTGACATGAATTGAAAAGAGGGATGTTATTTCAAGCATTTAGGGAAGCCTTCAACTTACCTTCTACTCCTTGTAAAAATTTATGCGGATGTTTCACCGGTCCAAGGGGGCGGTTTTTATAAAAAGAGACACCTGCGGTGCGGCATTAAAAATGTCCACGGAGGCAATATACCGTTCGTAACACAATACGCCGTTCTTGCACTGCAAATGCTTCCCCACGCAGTGGGGCCCCTGGCCGTCGGAGACAAAAAAGGAGGTTGGGAAACTTAACGTAAAAAATCACTGTTCTTTGTCTTTTGACTCAGTTAATTGTTTTAATTTTGCCTTTGCATTATTATTCTGTGGGTTCAATTCTAGGGATTTCCGATAACTTAAAATCGCATTCTCCTTATCTCCGAGGCTTAGATACGCCTCTCCCAGGCTGTCAAAGGCATTGGCCGAGGCTGGAAACAGTTGGGTATTCAACTTAAAAACATCCAACGCTTCCTGAGGACGGTCCCACCAGAACAAAAAGTGATATCCCAGCCAGTTCAACACTTCTTCATCAAAAAGGTCCTGCGGCGCATGTGTTTTGAGTAATTCCTTAATCTCACGATTCACCTCTTTTAATCCCAGGCTGATGATGGAATGGATCAGGCCGTCAAAGCGCGGCGGGGTNNGATTCCTCATCGTCTTTTAGATAGGCGTCAAAAAACAACCGGGCGTATCTGCATATCCGGACATGCAGATCTTTCAAGTTATTTTCAATCGATCTCCAATAACCTGCCACCGGATTCTGTAAACCCAGGGCAGCATAGGAGGAAAAGCACCCGTGGTTGGTTGTGGGAACTTTCACCAGGTAACTGGGGCCGTATTTTTTACGCTGAAAAAGCGGCGATTGTTTCAGTTGGTTTTGAGAATTTTCGGCAAACCGCGCCTGGGTCATGTGCATCCAGGGGATGGTGAAATTCTTTTCCTGGTAAGAGGGGTGGCTCATAGGAATGGGTAGTCGTTTATAATTGATAGCCGAATCCATGCTCAAAAAAACCTTGATGTGGGGATTTCGCATAACCATGAGCAAGCCGGCCATCCCCCCCATGTTATAGCCGATCACGCCAATTTTATTGGCATCCACAAAAGGCTTTTGTTTGGTGCGGCCCAGGACAAATTCCAAGTCCCGCATCTGGGTTTCCAGGTCCCTGGCATGGATGTTCACCAGCCGGTAAAAACTGCCCATAAGGGGGCAGGTGGCGACCACATACCCATGACTGGCTAAAAATTCGCATAAAATAAAATGGGAAAGCGGTGATTCATAATAGAGCCCCTGCCCCAAAACAATCAATTGAAACGGGCCTTTTGCTTCCGGAACATCTTTGCTGGAAATCGTATTCTCTTTCGACATTTTAGCCAACAATTGCTTTGAAATCCCCTTTTTCAACGGCACCGGCCAGAATGATGAATCATTCCGATCTTGCTGTATTTGATCTCCGGGGATAAAATCGGCCACCGCCATGTTGACATAATCCTTCAACCTCATTGATTGTTTGCCCGCGCTTTGAGCCGGGTACCACAGGTAGATGCGGATCACCCTTGAAGTCAATCGCTGCGATGACCCGGAAGGATAAACCCGCGAAAAATCGATCACCTCCTGCAATTGAAAGCCCGCCGGGTATTTCCCCGGTTTCAAATCCCCGTATACATGAAGATCATGGGGAAACGTATTAAATCCAAATGTCAGAAAAATGAAGATGATGCCGACCATTTTTAAAAGTTTCATTTTATTTGCTCCTTATATTGATTCAATTTTAATGGATCCTTTTGGTGCCTCTCCCCTTATTTTCCTTCACCCTTCGCCGGGGCAGGTTAAAATGTAAACGCTCTTAAAAGCACCTGAAGATTAATGATACTCAAACAAATATTTTTTGTCAAGTCTGTTTTACTAATATCTCAAAAAGTTTGCAAAAAAAACAAAGATTTGAGAAAATGTCTTTAACGTGGGAAAATGGCAATGCCGTGCATGCGGTTGGGGTCGCCGACCCCTTTTTGAAATATTCATTTTGACATTATTGGGAAATTTGGTTATAATTATGACTTCAAAAAAAATAATAAAATTAATAGAATAAAAAGCAAAAAATGGAAAAAATTAAAATTTATTTTAAGGAGGTTAGCTCCTACGAGCAATGTTAACGGGAGGCAATGGTCTCCCTGATCTTGAATTCATACGGGGATTATATCAACGGGATAATCGAGATAAAACCGGTCTATTTCTGGTTGAAGGTGTTCGATTTCTGGTTTCCGCCATCAATGTGGATGCAGAGATTTTATTTTTAATTCTTTGCCCTGAATTGGCAATTGGTTCATTTGCTCAAAGACTGATTACCCGCAAAAAGGAAAAGGGCATACCCGTTTTGTACGTGAATGAGAGGCAATTTAGGTGGATATCCTATCATAAGGAGCCCCAACAGGGTGTCATCGCAGTACTCAGACAAAAATGGGTTCCATTACCGCATTACAGGAGAATCCGGAAACACATGTGGCTTGCAGCAGAAAAAATTCAATCACCGGGAAATCTCGGCACAATCATCCGCACGGCTCAGGCAACCGGCTGCCGGGGTTTCATTCTACTTGGAGATGAGATTGATCCGTATGATCCCCTGGTGGTTCGGGCCACCATGGGGGCAATCTTCTACCAAAGATTTGTGCGATCCCACAAACAAACGTTTCTACAGTGGAAAAAACGAACCGAATGCCGGGTTATTGGTGCCTGTTGCCAGGATGGAAAAGATTTCCGTACCTTTCCATATGATGACCTTACTGTTTTAATGCTGGGAAATGAGCGCAAAGGGTTGAGTGACCTGCAGAAAGATTGCTGTGACG
>WVZO01000131.1 GCA_011772425.1 Candidatus Aminicenantota bacterium | reverse complement strand
TCTCAGTGGTCTGGGAGTTTTCCTATTAGACGGTTTGTTATTGGGGGTGATGTTCTGAAACCCTCTCTGGTTGAGGAATTGATGAATATCCTTTGTCGTGATGGTGGCAGGAAGGATTTTGAAATCGTCAACGTATACGGTCCCACCGAATGCTGCGATGTTACTACCTTATTCACCGTCTCCGGGGAATTACCGGAAACGGGTCAATATATGCCGAGTATACCCATCGGAAGACCGTTGGAAAATGTAAAAGTGTATATAATGGGGCTGCAGGGAGGGCTGCAGCCCATCGGTGCGGCAGGAGAATTATGCATCGGGGGCGCCGGGCTTGCCAGGGGCTATTTAAGCCGCCCCGAATTAACCGCAGAAAAATTCATAAAGGGGACAAGGGGGCTTGCCCCCTTGTTATATCGCTCAGGCGACCTGGCCCGGTGGCTTGCGGATGGAAACATTGAATTCCTGGGACGAAAAGATCAACAGGTTAAGATCAGGGGATTCAGGATTGAATTGGGTGAAATAGAAAGCCAATTGTTAAAGAGAGAAGAAATAAAGGAAACCGTGATTTTGGCGAAAGACAAGGAAGATGGAGATAAATACCTGTGTGCATATATAGTAACCGGTGATCGAGATGACACTGAACAGGAGTCCTACGCCAGCGAATTGAGAAAATATTTAAACCGACGGCTGCCGGATTACATGGTGCCTTCATTTTTCATTAAAGTGGATCAGATGCCGCTGACTTTCAACGGCAAGATAAACCGGAAAGCACTGCCGGTCCCTGTTTTTAAAGATGACACACAAAAATATACTGCACCGCGGGACGTAGTGGAAAGAAAACTGGTAGAAATATGGTCGCAAGTGCTGGCGATTGAAATGGAGAAAATCGGCATCGATGACAATTTCTTCCAATTGGGCGGACATTCATTAAAAGCAGCCATAGCAAATGCGAAGATACATAAAGAGTTAAAAGTGAAATTACCCCTGGCAGAGGTCTTCAGAGTTCCCACCATCAGGCACCTGTCAGAATGTGTCAAAGGAGAAGAACGGTATGAGTATCTCCCCATAGAAGCAGCAGAAAAGAGGGACTATTATGTCCTCTCATCTCAGCAGAAAAGATTATACATTCTTCAGCAAATGGAAGCGGATAACATCAGTTATAATTTACCGGTGGTGGTGCGATTGGAGGGTGAGTTAAATAAAGAGAAGTTTGATAAAGTCTT
>WVZO01000157.1 GCA_011772425.1 Candidatus Aminicenantota bacterium | reverse complement strand
CCACTGCTCTCAAAACGCGCTTTTTTCGCGGTCCCGGAGCGGGGTGTAATTCAGTAGATTAACCGCTTCTTTTTCCGTATGTCCACCTGTTCCTCTCTTGACTCCTCCTAAAAAAAAATGTATACTTAAAACCAAAAAAAGGAGTGATAATATGAGAACTAAAAAAATTTCAAAGAAACTTACTTTTAATAAGGAAACCATTGCTGATCTTAACTGGGAGGAGCTATCCAGCGTTCGCGGCGGTGATGAATTGACATTGTGTCTGGAAACGCTATGTGTACCCTGCAACACAAGGGTAAGCTTCATATTACCTAATTGTTGCCCAAAGGACCCGGAGAGAAAATAGGGAAAAGTTGACATGCAAAAAAATCCTTCAAAAAGCTCCTGAAAGCCTTTTTTGGGATTTGGTACTTGGTGCTTGAAATTTCCCCTGAAAGGGGTGAAAGGCGCTATAAATACGTCCGAAGGACGCCCCTTTGTTTCGGATTTCGTGCTTCGTGCTTCGAACTTCCCCCTTTGGGGGCTTGATCTCTCCTACCGCACGGGCACTCTGAAAGACCTATTGCCCTCCGCGCGGATATACTAACCACTACGCATATCTACAGGATGGACATAAAAACTAAAAAAGACAAAACTTAAAAAATTTAAAAATGTCCATCCTGAATCTCCTGTGCCTCCGGCGGCCAGGGGGATTCTTTTCGAGAAAACCACCCCCCTGGACCCCCCGCAAAAGCTTTTCATAAAAAAAGTAAGTTTCGCCGCCAGGCGTTTTATACTCGCCCGAAGGGCACCTTAAATCAACAGCATTGCCTCCCGCCGCGGGGTTATTNNGGAATCTCCAACTGGACTTGCCACTCATGGGCATATTACTATCGATGGATACCGCGGGTCCCTGATCTTTAATATAATCTTTAGGCATAACCGTGATTCTTAACTTTCCTTTGGCAGGAATGGTGGATGATTTTGTGTTATTGGTTTTCCCTGCGATGCGTGATGGCGCGATAATCACCCGTTTTTTTCCTTGTTGGTCCATAATCCAGCTTTTTTGCCAGGTAACGATCAGTTCTTGGTCCTTCTTGTTGGTAATGGTAACATTGAAACCTGACTCCCCGCCATACCAGGCAGTATCCATCAGGTCATCTCCCCATAACCGGCCGCCCCTGATTTCTTTTACCTCTTCTAATGCAGGGGTACGCTCTACCTTTTCCATCTTCACAGCTACCCTGTAAACAATGTTTTCAGCGGCAGCCAACGGCGTGCCCATACTGACATATAATATACCAAAACTGACCAATGCCAGTACTGTTAGTCCCGTTAGTCCCGCTAGCCCCGCTAATCTCGACCTTAAATGTTTCATATTTACCTCCTAAGATAGTTATACGAAACCAGGTGGCGTTCTGTTTTCTTTTTTTTTGTTTTTTCCCACCGGTCTCTTTTTCGTTCCTCCTTTTCCCTTAATTACGGCTGGTTTGACCAGCCTATAAAATAAAATAATATAATCCGCTAGAAATTTCAACTTTTTTTTTACTATTCTGCAAAAGTGGGGGCACTGCTCCCTTCAATGTTCAATCTTCACTGTTTTATGGTTTGTGCCGGCAATGACCATAACTTCTTTGATGTCCTCCCATTTATCCAACACATACTTTGCCGATATTGGCGTCAACACCTGGCTCGAACCGTTAGCTCCGCCCGGGAGAGCCCGAAATTCAAAGGTCTTACGTCCCGGATAATCATCATATACCGGGACCAATTCCGACTCATACCACCCACGGGTACTGGTTTTTCCATCAACAGCAATAAGAAGTTTCGGGGGTTCTGATTTTAGAATTTCATATTGAACATTGTCTACTTCATAAACCAATTTCTTTGCTTCTCTTTTGGTCTCTTCGACACTATTGACAACAGCCCTGCGTAATTCAGGTATGAAGACTTCTTTGAAGAAGTTCAACGGTTTATTGCCGACTTTGGTTTCAGTGACCCAGGGGTCCATCACTACAGAACGCATACAGGGAATGGCTTCCACTTTTTCCGGGTCAGCTAACTGCAATCTTTCAGCAAGCTTATTCATGAATATGTCGCCGTAATCTTCCCGGTGAAAGGTGGTTCTGCTGACCATGACATTATAATGAGAGATTTTGATTTTCGGCTGGGGGTACACTTTTTCGAAAAGTTTATCATGGAGCTTCAAGAGAAGTTCCGGGTCAGTATTGGGGACGTTGTGACCATCTTTTTCCAGGTAAAAATTGAAAATATAATCGACAAAGTTCTGATCCGCACCCATGGTTTTAAAATACCCCATTACTTCTTTATTGTCCAGGATTTCATCGATGGTGTTGTCGTATATATTATTTTTTATATACTCCACCCCGGACTCGCCGTGGGGACCAGGGGGCGGTTCATTGAAAGGCATAACAAAGAAAGAATCGCGGTTTTCTTCGTTTTCTATGTTCATACAAGCCATGTATGCGTAAAAGAATTTAGCATTGAAGAGGGACTGCTGCATAATTTTTCCATATCCTTTTATTGAAGGCCGGATGACACAATGGCTTAAATAAACCGCGGCAGCAGAAGCACCGGGTTTGGAACCTTCAACACCGGATTCTCCTATACTTAACGCCTGGCTTTCGTCATTGGACTGGATATAAGGTGCTCCAAAGGTAACCAGGTTGATCATCTTGCCGTTTCGATAACAAAGACTTCCTGCCGGATATGGTATATATCCCCATTTATGGGGGTCCACGGTTGCGGAGTCACAATTCCGCACCTGCTGCAATTGTTTAATAGTATACTCACTCAACGGCACTTTCGAGGTGTCCCGGATAAAAATGTTTGGTGTAGTCGATATGGTATTTGTTCTTATATCGGGCAGTTGGATATCGAAGTTCTCACGGATGATGGAGATCAAATAACCGCCCCAGGCAGCATCGGCATGAATATTGAAATCAAACACAGACGAACGTTTCCCGGCACGATATTCATTTCGTATCCTGATAATATCTTCTAAAGGGTCCACAGCACTTTCTTCAGTGCTGCCCATGACCGCCACTGCCAATAGCACAGGTTTCCGATGGGTCTGGCAGAGTGAAAGCACGTCCTCCAGGTTTTCGATATATCTTTCCCTTTGATCCCTTTTGTTGATATTCATCCGCGCCTTTTCATCCACCCATACATTAATCAATCCATTCCTGAGTAAAATCTCGAGTTCTTTTTGGGGGTCTATATCCCGGGGAATTGTAAGACCATGTCCCATTCCCAATAAAGAAGCGGCTTTGGGCCAGGAATAATGTTTGGAAGAGGGAACAATGATGGCAGGCGGTTGAATACCTTTTCCTCCCAGGAAGCGGTCATCTTCATAAAATTGAGTTATCCCCAGGGTATTTAGCGAATATTGAGATGCCAGACACTCCCAGACCTCGGATTCGATATCATCGATGGTTTTACTCTGGTATTTTTGGGGGTCGGATTGTTTAAGGATTTCTGCAATGGCAGGGGGGATATCTAAAATCTCGTCATTGCCGAGGTTTAACAACTGCCAGGCATCGAGGTCGATGAGTTTAACTAAGGAGCCTGCGAATTTTACCTTAATATCATCCTTTATCTGTGGATATTCTTCATCCAGTGCTGCTTTTACGCCCACGGGCAGGAATCGCAGTTCCCTGGCTGACCAGAGGGCTTCAAGATTGGCCACGCTGCCGTCGCAGGTAATATGACCCCAGGGCTGAATCAACGAAGAACGCTTAAAACCAATCATATTGCAAATGTCGTCCCCGGCAAAAATTTCAAAAAATGTCGTTGCCGGCGACGCCTGGATAGTAACGTTGTTCTGATTTTGCAGCATGGTGGTAAAATAACCCACCAGCGCCGGGAGGGTAACATCCCAGTTCATATGACCCTGGTAACGCATGCTAAAAAAGGGGACCGAGTATTCGTTTAAAAACGCCACCATCCGGTAAAAATTATCTTTTAAGGATTGAATGGCGTTAAGGTAGCCGCGAGTATGTTTTACCTCTTCGCTGACATAACCGGGGTCATCGGGGTGAAAACTCCTTCTCCCATAAGCAATATCTTCGATTGCTTCTGTAATTAATTGTGAAAACACGTTGATGTTTTCGCCTTTTGTGCCCAGGAACCAGCCGGCGATTTCTTTGTCTCCGAAATCTTCCCGGGTTTGGTGATGACCCTGGATTCCCGGCACTCTTTTGAAGTCGCCAAAAGAATAACTCCCCAAAAGGTCCTGGAGAAGGTCTTTTGGCCATACTGTTTTTTTGAATCGACGCATCATATTTCCCTCCTTGAAAAATAAAAAAGATAAATGTGGGCATGATTTCTCTCCTGTTTTCCTTTTTTTACAACTTAACACCTGAAACCCAGCCCGTTCATGGCTACGGCGGCACACCACGATAAAATATCATGTTTTCCTCCTTAAATGATCTGCCGCTAGTTTACAATAAAAAATATAAAAGGTGTTAGCACATATCGTTCAAAATAAGAGTAAAAATAGTTCAAAAAGGTGTTCGATGTTCTTTATGCCAATGGCCTATATGTATTAACAAGTCAGGCGGCTGGATTTCTCGCAGGCCAAAAATATTCCGCCAGTGCTATTGAAAAAAAAAAGTATCGGTACTATAATGAAGGCATGACCGCGGATAAGTTTGAATACAGGCAGGATGTTGCGTTTATCAACAGGGATAAAGAATTGCATGATTTGAAGATTTTTGTTGATAAGAGACCATCAGAAATCCTCTTTCTTCACGGCCCCAAATCATCAGGAAAAACCACACTGCTGTACAAATTTTTGGAAAAACTGGGAAAAGAACAAAAAGTAAATGTCAAATTTTTGAATCTTAGAAAAACCTTTACTGAATTTTCTGATGAATATAATTATAAAGATTTTCTCAGTGTATTTTTTAAAGTGGATGATAAAAGTGAGAAGAAAGGAAAAATAGCAGCCGGGATAAATGTCGGTCTTTTCAAGATCAATTCCCAAATTGACATGAAAATGCGGCAAGGGAAAGTTGACCCCTTTAAAGTGATGGAGAAGGAATTCATCCGGCTGAACAAGAAAGGAACAAAACCGATATTAATTATAGACGAGCTTCAGGCATTAGATAAGATATATATGGATAATGGCAGGGACCGACGCTTGATTATTGAGTTGTTCAATTTCTTCGTTGCCATGACCAAAGAATCTCATCTTGCCCATATCATTATCGCTTCCTCGGACGGTTATTTTATAAATACATTGTATACAGATTCAAGGTTAAAAAAGAGTTCGATATTCTACAGGGTGGATTATCTTCCCAAAGAGGATGTGATGGAGTGGTTGTTGAACCTGGAGAAATATTCTAAAATAAAAGACTACATCCTTACCAAAGAGGATGCGGAAAAGATATGGGAGACCGTGGGCGGCAGCATGTGGGAAATCCAGGATATACTTTTTAAGCTGTTTCGCAGCCCCCTTGACGACGTTCTCGGGTTGTATAAGAAGAAGATGAGGAGTTTGATTGTGGATTATGTGGTTAAGCCGGAACAGGAGGAGATCGAGAAATTACTTCGCCGATTTGTGGATAGAGAGGAATTGCCAAAGGAAGAGATTAATTCGGAAGAGGAAAAATTATTAAGGGATATGGTGCGTCAAAACATTCTTTATTTTGATCCCACTGAGGCGACGTATTATCCCCAGGGGAAAAGTTTCCACCACGGTATCCGTTTGTATTTTGAAAAAAAATAAAGGGTGAGATTTTCTTTCTCAGCATCACGGCACAAAAAAACACAAAAAAAATTTTTTTTTAAAAAAAGCTGATTTTTTTTCAAAATACTGTTATAATTAAACACTGTTTTGTCTAGCGGAGGGGCAAGCAAGGTGGTGATTACAAAAATAGAAGGTAAAATAACAGAAAGAAGAAAGCATTCAAACTTCTTTGCTCCGCTGCCCTTTCGCGGCGAAAGATGAATGAGGAGGAAAAATGGCAGAGATTTTAATGAAAGAGATCAAGAAAGACCTTGACCTGACTCAATATACCCTTGATAATTTGCCGCTTTTAAAGAAGCTAAAAGCGGAATATCTGGCGAACCGGACAGCGGTTTGTATTGAGCGGGCAGTGTATGTTACCGAGTATATGAGGGACCGGCGGCCCCTGGACGAGTTCATGGAGTTAACCCGGGCCAAAGCGGTCAATCATTACCTGAGCAACCGGAAAGCGATTTTTCACGACGACAACCTGATCGCCGGGTCATCCACCTCCAAACCCGTGGGTGCGCCGGTTTACCCGGAACTGATAGGCATCACCATATGGCCGGAGTTGGATACCATCAGCACCCGTAAAGCAAATCCCCAACAACTGACTGAAGAAGAGGCGGACATGCTGAATTTCGATGTCTTCCCTTATTGGATGGACCGGACCATCCAGGAAACCACCAGGAAGAAGTTGATGGATGAGAAAAGCCCGCTGCTCGATGCCTTCAAACTGTTTGAAAAGGTTGCTTTCTTTTTGCAATGCAAACCAGGGGGTATCTCCCATACCACCCCGTATTATGAAAAGGTCCTGGAAAAAGGGTTAAATGCCATGATAGAGGAAGCCCGGCAAAAGGAAGTCGAGTTGAAAGCAGGGGGCGTGGAAACGGACGATGAAACTCGGGATAAAATCGTTTTTTACCAGGCCATGCAAACCGCGATGCAGGGAATCTTTAATTATGCCCAAAACCTGGCCAAAGAGGCGGCAAAATTGGCAGAAAAAGAATCCTCACCAGAGAAAAAGAAACATTTTCAAGATATGGCTGACATCTGCGGCCGTGTACCTGCCAACCCGGCACAAACCTTCAGGGAAGCCATTAACTCGTTGTGGTTGTGTCATGTGGGCGTCCTGGCGGAAAATATCAACATGGCCATCGGTCCCGGGAGGGTAGACCAGGTGCTTTATCCCTATTTCAAAAAGGATGTGGAACAAAACAAAATCACTGTTGAAGAAGCATTAACCCTTATTGGTTGTTTGTGGTTTAAGATTTCCGATAACACCAACCTGGTGCCGGAAACCGCAGAAAAGATGTGGGGTGGGGCCGGGTCTGTACCCGCCGTAACCCTGGGAGGTATCGATAAAGAGGGAAACGATGCGGTGAACGATCTGACCTACCTGATGCTGAGGGTGACCGAACTCCTGGTTATAAAAGACCCCAACGTCAATGCCCGCTATCATTACGAGGTTAATGACAAGGCGTACAGGGACCGGGTTGGCCGCGTGATCATCAACACCCGGGCCATTCCTGCCATGTACAATGATATCGCCAACATTGCCACACTGGAAAACCAGGGTGTTAAGAGCGAACATGCGCGGGATTATGCAGTGATTGGGTGTGTGGAACTGGGCAGTGCCGGCAGGGAGTATTGCTCCTCTTCTTCCATGTTTATCAACCTGGCTGCTCCCCTGGAGATGACCCTTTATAACGGTAAACGGCCCTATCTCACCGGTGACTGGCAAATGGGCCCGAAGACTGGGGAACCGGAAGATTTGAAGACCTTTGAGGAATTTCAGACTGCCTTTGAAGCGCAGTTGAAAACGATGTTGGAGATGGCTGTGGGTTTAAATGAAGAATTTGGCAGGATGCACCAAAAGCTGCTGCCCACCCCACTGCTTTCCAGCTTTTTTGAGGGTCCCCTGGAGAAAGGCAAGGACCTCATCTTCGGTGGTGCGCTTTACAATTCTTCCGGGGTCACCCATGTTGCCTTTGCCGATGTGTGTGATTCATTGAATGCCGTGGAAGACGCGGTTTTTCGTAAGGAAATGGTGACATTGGCGGGGATGCGGGATGCTGTGGAGAATAATTTTGACGGTTATAAAGCCCTGCATGCCTATTTGAAGAATAAAGCCCCCAAATACGGGATGGATGATTCCGAGGAAGACCATCCGATTGCGGTTAAAAATTCCCAACGGCTCATCCGCTTTCTCTATGATTTCTACCAGGACCATACCAATTACAGGGGTGGCAAATACAGGCCGGCCTTCTGGACAACCACCTTTCATGCGGGGCTGGGGAAAGTCAGCAAAGCGCTTCCCAGCGGCAGGAAAGATTTTGAAGTGTTCTCCAGCGGTATTACACCGGCGTCCCAATGCGCCAAAGATTTAACCGGGGCCTATCGCTCCGTTGCCCTGTTGGGCAGTGAGTTTATCCCCGGCGGCGTGGCCTTGAATATGAAGTACACACCCGAACCTCCCAATGTTGAAGGGGAAACCTACCTGGAGCATTTTGCCGAAATGGTAGAAGGCTACTTTAATTCGGGAGGAATGCAGGTCCAATATAACATTCAAACCTATGAGACCCTGCAAGAGGCACAGAAACACCCGGAAAAATACCCGGAGTTGATTGTCAGGGTATCCGGTTATTCCGCCTATTTTAACGATTTAAATGAGGCCATGAAACATGAACTCGTTACCCGGACCCAATACGACCTGGACACTGGTAAGGCAGTGCCATTAAAAGAATAATGGGAAAAAAGGAGGGGAATTACCATGAACTTTATCTTGAAACCATTCCGAAAGCTTTTCCAAAAACGTGGGCTAAAAAAGATGATAAACTGTATCAAAACTGAGCTCCTTGACGATTTCCTAGAAATGCTGTTAAGGATTATCCGGCTGACCCTGTGCCTGGACCGGGGCTACAGGCGAAATATCAAAGACTTTAATGCCAGGTATGCGTTTCGCAGCGAAGATGGCAGGATCGCCGCATCCGCTATTTTCAAAAATAATAAGATGAAGATGAAAAAGGATGCAATCGAGGATACCAACGTAACGGTAGTCTTTAAAGACGGGAAAACGTTGTGGGAGTTTTTGATGGCAGACGACCCGGATGTGTTTTCGTTTGTGTTGGAAAACAAGCTGAGATATGAGGGAAATTTGAATTATTTGTTGAAATTCGGATACATGTCCAAGCGTTTGAAGCTCATGTTCGGTTTATAATTTATGAAAACACCATTGGTTTTTGACATAGCCAGGGGATCCTTTGCGGACGGGCCGGGCATACGCACGGTGGTTTTCCTGAAAGGCTGCCCGCTGCGCTGCCCCTGGTGCCAGAATCCCGAATCCCATACAGCGGAGGCTGAGACGTTTTTTTACCCGGAGAATTGTATTAAATGCGGCAACTGCGAAACCGGATGCAACTCCCTGGCACGACAAACCGTGGGTCAGTATTATCCGGTGGAGAAATTGGCAAAACTCATTCTCCGGGATAAAATATTTTACCGGGTCTCTGATGGCGGGGTTACCTTTAGCGGTGGGGAACCGCTTTTATTTATCGATTATGTCCATGAGGTGGCCCGGATCCTGAAAAGAGAAAACATCCACATTGCCGTGGAAACCTGCGGGTACTTTGATTTTGATCAATTCCAAAAGAAACTCCTCACCTTTATTGATCTTCTCTTCTACGACATTAAACTCATAGACCCGGAGAAACATGAAATGGTTACGGGGAAGTCCAACGAACTCATCCTCCGGAACTTTAAAAAACTGCTGGAAACCGGTATTAACGTGGTTCCCAGGATTCCGCTTATTCCCGGTTATACGGCCACGGAAGAGAATCTTTCCCGGGCTGCCGAATTTTTTAATGGGCAAAAAATAGAAGCGTCTGCTTTTCTTTCTTACAATCCTTCAGGTATCGACAAATGGGAACGATTGGGCAAAAAACCCCCGGAAGATATATCGCCAAAACCCATGACCAGGGAAGAAGAACAAAAGTGGATAACATTTTTCAACCAATCAAGGAGGCCAAAGAACAAACCATTATAAATGTAATAAAAAATAATCTATAAGGAGGTGTAAAGTGGTTCAAGTAGATTTACCTGGAGCATTTGCTGTGGGGCAGATATTTGCCCTGCTTTCCAAAAAATACCTGAAAGGTGAACCGGACATTTTTAAAAGCAGACTCCTGGGGCCGTTAAATCTCTATCTTTCCTGCTGTTATTCTTTTGCTGCGTTATACTTGATGATCGGGTGGCCTGCCTGGGAAGTGATGTACGCTGCTTCCTGGGTAGAAAATCCCTACAACCGTCCGTTGGTTGTGGGCTTTTATGTCCTGTTCCTGGTGGTAATGGTTTTTTTGGGAAATCTCGGCTATATGCTGGGTCACCATTGGTATAGGAAGGGAAAAGACAAATGGGTGGTTTACGGTTCGATAATTGGCATCATACTGACCTTTTTACCCTTTATAGTAAAATACGGGGTATGGTGGAAAGTTGGCACTTACGCTGAAGTTGAAGCTGGCGGTGGGACTTCCTTTTTCCAGCCGCCCTTTTTTCACGGCTGGTTGGTAGTAATGGGTTACTTTTTTATTATGACTATCCTGACAGGCATATGGTTTAAAAAGACAGGAGACCGATTGGGAGGACCGTAAGTTAGTAAGTTTTTACAGAATATCGATAAAAAGGAGGATAACATGTTAGCATTGGATATTCCTGTATGTTTAGTGGCCGGCCTGGGTCTTTCGGCAGGCGGGAAGGATTTAATCAGGAGTGAAGACAAAGAAAAGAACACTTTTTTAAAAGTGGTTACACTAATGTATGCAGCCATTTTTATCGCTCCTATTCCCATGTATTTCTTTTTAGGTTGGCCGGGTTGGGAGTGTAATTTTATGTGGTCATGGGTGGACAACGTCAAAGACAACCCGTTGAAAGCCGCCTTTGCCTTTGCCCTGGTGGGATTTGCCGTTGGTATCACCTACCTGGGAATGGTCATAGGCCGAAGCCTTATAAAAAAGGGGAAGGATAAATGGGTATACATTGGGATTATTGCGTTGGTGATTTTGATGGGCATCATCGTGCTGCTCATGTGGGACACGACCTTTAAGGTAGCCCCTACTTATGCAGACTGGAAGGCAGGGAAGACCTACTCCTTCTGGACCCATCCCTTTGTCACCGGCTGGGCGCTGACAACAATTTATTACTGGGGATCGTTGGCAGCCTTTTACTTCTGGCTCCGCAAGAAGAAATAAGCCTGTAAACCCTACAGCAATCGATCCGGGATTCAAAATTATTTAGCCACAGGAAAACAGGACACGGAGGGCACGGAGTTTTTCAGGCTGCGGCCGTTGGTCATCTCTGTGTTCCTGTGTTCCTGCGTGCCCTGTTCTCTGTGGTAAAAAAGAGGCAAAGGAAGATTAATGGATGGATTATTCAGTGAAGGCAAAATAGGTACGCTCAAATTAAGAAACCGGATGATCCGGGCCGCATCGCATGAAGGCCTTGCCGATGAAAAAGGAAACCCGACGGAAAAGCAATTTCAATTTTACAAACGGTTTGTAGAGGGAGGGATCGGCCTGGTGATTACCGGGTATGCAGGTATTATGCAAAGCGGTAAAAGCGCCCTTTATCATATGACCATGATTCACTCGGATGATATGATAGCTGCTCATAAACGGATGGTGGATAAGATCCATGACCTTGGCGGTAAGATTGTACTCCAGATAGCCCACTGTGGTCGTCAAACCTGGTCTAAAGAGACTGGCGAACCCCCATTGTTGGCCCCTTCTGCTATTGCCTGCGGTTTCTATAAAGAAAAGCCAAGGGCATTGACTGATCCTGAGATTTATGAGATTATCGAGAATTTTGGCCTGGCAGCCAGGAGGGCAAAAGACGCGGGATACGACGGAGTTCAGATTCATGGAGCGCATGGTTACCTGTTATCTACATTTTTATCTCGTCATGCCAACCGGCGTAAAGACAAGTGGGGAGGAAGCAAAGAGAATCGGTTCAGAATTGTGGGCGAAACACTCCATGCCGTGAAGAAAGCTGTGGGTCAGGATTATCCTGTATTGATCAAGCTCAATTCATATGAACGGGCAAGGCGAGGGGTTAAGCCGGATGAATGTGTGGAATTTGCTAAAATGGTGGAAGAAACCGGGTGCTGCGATGCCATTGAAATAAGCTGCGGAACCAATGAAGGTGGCTTTGTGATGGCACGGGGCGATTTTCCCACCAAAGCTATCCTGGAGTATATGCGGCCTTATTGTGAAATGAACCCCCTATTTAAATTTTTTACCAGGATGTCTGTCGCTCCTGTGGTTCGGTTGTTTCAACCCAAATTTACAGAAGGGTATAACCTGGACACCGCAGCCAGGGTAAAAAAAGCAGTTTCTTTACCTGTTATTGCGTTAGGCGGCATGAGAACAAAACAGTTTATGGAGGATGCCGTCAGGGAAGAAAAAACCGATTTTGTATCCATGGCCAGGCCGTTATTACTGGAACCGGATTTGGCTAATAAATTCAAAAATGGAGAAAGCGAAGCAGCCCGGTGTGATAACTGCAATAAGTGTGTGGTAGCAGTGGATACTGCGCCTATTGCCTGTCGAAAAGATGAATTTAATTGATCAGTAGGCCGAACTCCGGCAGCAGGTGGTGAAGTACGTAATTCCGATGATGGGGTGCCGCACGGAAAAATTTACCCGCATGGGAATTTTTAGCATCATCCCTGGAGGCGTTGATTGCTTCCAGGTATTCCAATGTCCACTGGTAATTGTCGTACTGGATGCCCTTATCAAGTGTGGTAGGGTTGAAAAAAACACCGTTGTTGATGGCATCTTTCCATTTGTGGATACGATTTTCTTTGTTTTCATCTTCAAGGTCGATAATCTGTTTAACCTGGGGTGCGATATCTTCCCATTGGCGTTTACTGGAAGGGTCTACGCTGTCCGGGGATTTTTCCCCAAACCGGGAGAAAAAAGAATGAAGTGCTTTGGCACCATCGAGGAAATCGGTTGTATTTTCTCTTCTTATTATTCCTGCTGCCATTTCCGGGGATTTGTATTTGAGTTCCCAGAGGAGAAACGGCATATCCGGATTGATACCGGCGGTGCCGTGTCCCACAGGAATCACACCTGCCGCTTTCTGGCCGATTTCGGTTAATTTTTGCCCCAGTGCTTCCACCACATTGGCTGCATGGATATTCAAAAGATTAACATCCGCAACTTTGTTAAGATTGGTGGAAATGCCGATAAACCCCTGATGAGCAAAGGTGTCCGCGTACACATGCGCGGTAATGCCGATAAGGTGGGGCCAGAAATCCCGGTTTTTATCATCCAGGGCATCCTGGACCATTTTTTTGGCCACCTGGCTGTCTTTCCGGCAGGTCAATCGTTGGAGAAAGGTGCCATCTTCCGGTTCGTTACCTGGAAGAAAATGGAACGGCAGCCAGACCTTCCATTGATCTCCCTTAATGGCATTTTGGTAATCGATGGGTTTGTGGCTGGTCATTGTGGGAACCAGGGCGAAATCATCGGAGATTACCACTTCCTGGTCACTCAGCGCATCATCCACATATTGTGATGAAATCGCAATGGTCCTGGCTGTCCGGTCATTTAAACCCGCAGCCCGTGCCAGGGTATAAACGCCGTACATATGCATGTCAATCTGCATGATCGCCTCCTTTTATTTTCATTCACAAAACGTTTGACATTACCTACCCCGTAATCTTAATGATAATAAACGTTACATCATCTTCAAAATAATCGCTGTTCACATATTGCTTTAATTCCTGTATTAATTTTTCTTTTATCACGTTCACATCCAGGTGTTTGTTACGTTCAAAAAAATCTTTAAACCGCTCTTTGGAAAATTGCTCGTGCCCAGGACTTTCAGCTTCAATAATACCGTCGGTAAAAAGCACCAGCAGGTCGTTTTTTTTCAGGTCTTGCTTCACTATCCTCCGCTGTATATCCGGGAACAAACCCAATACAGTTTCTCCTTCGGATAATTCCAGCAGCCGGTCTCCCCGGTAAAGAAATGGGGGATGATGACCGGCATTGATATAGCCGATCTTCATTTTTACCGGGTCCACAAAGCAGGTAAAAGAAGTAACATATTGCCCCAGGTCTGTTGTCTCAGCCAGCAGGTTATTCAGGTGATTGATGGTAATGAGAATATTTTTATCTTTTTTGATCCTGTACCTGAAGTTGGCACTGAAGATAGACATGGGAAGCGAAGCCGGGATACCATGGCCGGATATATCATCAATGGTAAAAACGGTTTCATTTTTACTCAATTCAATGACATCATAATAATCACCCCCCACTGCTGAGGAAGATATATTGGCGCAAGCCACCTCCATACCTTTTATACAAATTTCCTCACCCGGTAAAAACGACTGTTGAATTTTCCTGGCAATCTGCAATTCTCTTTCGATTTTTTCTCTTTCCAGCATCTGGAGATACAACTCAAATTTTTCAATGGATATGGCAGTAAAAATAGCGATTCCTTTGATCAGGGATACCACCTCTTCCGGGATTTTTTTGCGAGTTTTGAGTTCCAGGAACCCCAGGGTTTTGTTTTTGGTTCTTAGCGGGAATACGGCCCGGTTTGCACTGATCGTGGTTTCATCAACCCCGGTTTCTTGGTAAGGGATTTTTTTATCAGGAATCAATTGGTGGGTTTTATCCTGGGACTTCACCATTACATTGATCTCCAGGGGATCGATGATTTCAGTGATGATATCTTTTAACGTTTTGAAGGCTTCATCCAGGTCAAACGAGTGGGAGATGGTTTTACCCAGTTCAATCAGTCGTTCTTTTTCCCTGGTTTCTATCATGACTTTTTTAAACAGCATGGCGTTTTGGAGGGGAATAGAAAGAAAACTGGCAATGGATTCCATCAATTGGTGGTCATCGCTGCTAAATACCCCATCGATTTTATTTACGGCCTCTAATACCCCTAGAAATTTTTGATCTCGTTTAACCGGCACTGCCAGGAGCGAAGACGTCACAAATTTAGTTTTTTTATCGGTGACAGCGGTAAATCGTGGGTCTTTGGAACAATCATTCACAATAACGCTTTCATTATGATCCACCACCCATCCTACAAGACCTTCTCCTTTTTTCAGGACAATTTTTTTCAGTTCTTCTTTTTTTTCCCCTGTGGCGATTTCAAAATACAACTCTTCCTTAATGGAATCGTAAAGAAAGATAGAAGCCTCTTCACAACCCAGGTAGTCGCATATTTTATCCGCTGTCCTATCTAACAGGGAATCTAAATTAATCTCAGAGTAAAAATCAATGCATTCTTGTTTGAATTGCTGCGCTTTGTCCATTTTTTCCTCTTATTTTAGCCGTGAAGAAACGAAATCACCACGTTCTCTATCAGCTGATGTGTTTCTCACCGTAATACTATAAATAACAAACGAAACAAAGTCAATAGGTACTGGTCAAAAAAAATTCTGCCATAAAGCCAGAATTTTTTTTGAGAAACAAGGTTGAGGCTGAGGAAGAGATTTCCCACCTTAACCTTAACCTTTCTTTCCTATTGACAAGATGCGGTGAACGTGATAAAATGCCATACCTTGGAGGATAAAAATGAGAAAAGGAATACATCCTGAATACATGGAATGCAAAGTGACTTGCGCGTGTGGAAGTACGTTTGTTACCCGGTCAACCGTGCCTGAAGTCCAGGTGGAAATCTGCTCTTCCTGTCATCCCTTTTTTACAGGGAAACAAAAATATATTGATACTGCGGGACGAATAGAAAAATTTAAGAAAAAGTATGGCTACAAAGAGCAGTGAAAAACTATTTTCGTATCTTGACGGTCTTCATAAGAAATACACGGAAATTTCAGACCAGCTGTCAGATCCGGGAATCGTAAAAAACCAAAAAAAATTCAGAGAGTATTCTAAAGAATTAGCCAATCTCAGACCGTTGAATGATAAGTTTTTAAAGTTAGAAAAGCTGATTAACCAGGATAAAGAGGCGAAAGAGCTTCTGGAGCTTGCGGATGACGAAGAAATGAGGACCCTGGCTGAAGAAGAGCTTCATACCCTCGGGGAATCGATTGAAGAGCTGGAACAGGAGATTAAAATCCTGATGGTATCCGATCAGGTGGAGGACCGCCGCAATGTATTTTTAGAGATTCGTGCCGGAGCTGGTGGTGATGAAGCCTCTTTATTTGCCTCTGATTTGCTGCGCATGTATACCCGGGTGGCTGAACGAAAAGGGTGGAAAGCTGAGGTGATTTCCACTACTTATTCCGGTATCGGTGGTATCAAAGAAATCATCATGTACATCAGAGGCGAAAATGTGCATAAATATGTTAAATTTGAAAGTGGTGTCCACCGTGTGCAGCGGGTGCCGGTTACCGAATCCAGCGGACGGATTCATACGTCTACTGTTACCGTAGCTGTGATGCCGGAAGTGGATGATGTGGAAATTGATATCAACTCCAAAGACCTGCGCATCGATACGTTTCGTGCTTCCGGGGCTGGTGGTCAGCATGTGAACCGCACCGATTCCGCTATCCGCATAACCCACCTCCCCACCGGCATCGTGGTCACATGCCAGGACGAAAAATCCCAACACAAAAATAAAGACAAGGCCATGAGAGTATTAAAATCCCGACTGTACGAATATGAAAGGGATAAACGGGAAGATAATATTGCCAGCACCCGAAAATCACAGGTGGGCAGCGGTGACCGGTCCGAAAAAATCAGGACTTACAACTTTCCCCAAAACAGGGTCACGGATCATCGCATCACCGGGAACAATTTTAATATCGAAATCATATTGGACGGCAGCCTGGATCAATTGATAGAAATGCTTACCGAAGTTCATACTAAGAAGGCACTGGAAGAAAGATTCAAAGAAATTATCTCTTAATCCTAACGTGCGTTTATCAAACTTGTTTTACAACTCCTTAAACCGGTTCAAAGATAACGATCATAAAAACCGGGCACTGGAAGTACAGATCTTAATAGAAGCTGCTTTTAAAATCACCCGGGAGCAATTCTGGATAAGGAAAAACGAAACCATAAGCGCGGGTGTTGAATTGAGAACATTTTATCGATACTTGAATCGCCGGTTAAAAGGCGAACCCATTGCCTATATCCTGGGAAAAAAGGAATTTTTTGGCGAGACCTTTTATGTCAACCAAAATGTGTTGATTCCCAGGCCGGAGACCGAAATCCTGGTAGAAAAGGCCATTCAATTATCAAACGATTTACCTGGGGAACCGTTGGGAATATTGGACATCGGTGCCGGGAGTGGGAATATTTCTATCCTCCTGGCAAAGCACTTCTATACAAACGTCACGGCGGTGGAAACCAGTGAAAAAGCGCTTTATGTGCTTAAAAAGAACCTCCGATTTCACCGGGTGGCAGACCGTGTCCAGGCGGTGCGGGCGGATTTGTT
Organism: Candidatus Aminicenantota bacterium; assembly: GCA_011772425.1. Taxonomy (GTDB): domain Bacteria; phylum Acidobacteriota; class Aminicenantia; order UBA2199; family UBA2199; genus JAKAGC01. Next base: position 2,523 of record WVZO01000157.1, on the reverse strand, counting down.
CCCACCTTCTTATCGGGAAGGGTGCTTTGATATGATCGTTTCCAACCCGCCTTACGTACCGGAAGGGGAATGGCAAAAATTGGAGCCTTCTGTCAGGGATTACGAACCCAAAATCGCGTTGGTGGGTGGAGAAGACGGTTTGGAAGTTATCCGCCCTATTGTTGAGAAAGCGCCGCAATTCCTTAAACCCCAGGGAAAACTGCTGTTGGAAATCGGGTACAATCTCTATGAACCGGTAAAGCAGATTTTTGCCAGGTCAGGGTTCTCATCTTTCCAGTTCATTAAAGACTACAACCAGATTTACCGTGTCGTTATTGCTCACCTGGAGCAATAATCGCTCAGGGCTATGAAAATCTTACTGGTAAATCCTTACATATATGATTTTACCGCCTATGATCTGTGGCTGCGGCCGCTGGGACTGCTTTACATTGCGGCTGTTTTAAAGAAGTACACCGCCTGTGAACTTTATTGGCTGGACACGCTGGACCGGTTTCAACAGGGTGCTTATCCTGCCGGTGATAAGAGGGCAAAAAAGACAAAACCTGACGGCCGGGGGAAATACCACAGGGAGGCCGTGGAAAAACCGGTCATCTATCGAGAAACTCCCCGCAGTTACGCGCGGTATGGTATTCCTTTTAAAACCTTCAGCGAAAAGCTAAATAAAATCCCATCGGTAGATATCATCCTGGTGACCAGTCTGATGACCTATTGGATCGATGGCATGAAAATTACCATCGATACCTTAAAAAGAAGGTTCCCCTCTGCCAAAATTGTGATGGGTGGGGTCCTGCCCACCCTGGTCCCGGAGGACATTCTAAAGAATCACATGGACGTGGATTATTTGATTAAAGGATACGGTGAAAATAAAATCTTAGAATTTATCAAAGAGCACGGCGGCGGGGTTTATTCGTATCCTGATTTTTCCGATATCGATACCATTCCTTACCCTGCCGTCGAGTTTTTAAGCAATAAGGATGTGCTTCCCCTGATGACCTCCAGGGGTTGTCCCTTTCACTGCACGTATTGTGCGTCTGACATTTTAAACCCCAGGTTCCTGGAGCGGTCTGCAGATAAAGTCCTGGAGGAAATTTATTTCCTGCACGACACCTATGCAACCCGGGATTTTGTTATTTTTGACGACGCCCTGTTGATCAACAAGCAAAAGCGGTTTTTAAAAGTATTTCAGAAGGTAAGTGAGACATTGGATGTGCATTTTCATACGCCTAATGGCTTGCATGCCGGTGAGATTGACCGGGAGACCGCTGAGACTTTTTTTAAGAGTGGGTTTAAAATGATGCGTCTTAGTTTTGAGTCTACCCGTTCGGAGATATTATCCATGAGTTCCGATAAAGTGACGGTACGCCAGATGAAGACGGCAGTGGAGAATTTGGAAGCTGCGGGTTATAAGAGGAAAGACATTGATGTTTACCTGCTTTTTGGTGTGCCGGGTCAGCGGTTAGAAGACATTGAAGAGGCGCTTGCGTTTGTAAAGGGTTTGGGAGTGACGCCGCATCTGTCGTATTTTTCCCCGGTTCCCGGTACAATTGATTTTATCGATCTGCAAAAATCCGGGGTTCTTTCAACGCCGGTTAATCTTTATGAGACCAATAAAATTTATTTTGTGTACAACAAGTCCGGCTTTTCTTTTGAGGAGGTCAAACACATTAAAGATCAGGCCGCAGTATTGCAAATGTTGTAAAAGGTGCCCTTCGGGCGTATTTTAACGCCTACGACGAAGATAGAAACCACGAAGGCGGTCGGCGACCGCAGCCGAAAAACGAAGGACACGAAGGAACGCGAAGAAAGTAGTTGACAGCAAATGGGATAGATAGTATATTAAAGGCAAATGAAAAAAGAATTTAATGATACCGGTTCATGCAATCCTGATATCCATTACATGGTAGACACCGGTGAAAAGATAGAGCAAATTGTAAAATTAATTGAAAAAGGAAAATATTTCACCATCAATCGTCCCCGGCAATACGGAAAGTCCACCTGCCTGGAAAGTATTGAGAAGCGGTTATCCACCAGTGATTATTTTGTTTTATTTACTACCTTTGAAAGCATGAGTGAGGTGGACTTCCTGAACGAAAAAAACTTTATCCGGGAATTTTTAAGGCAGCTTAATAAAATCTTCAAAAGGAATAATTACCAGCAATTGGTAGATTTTACCGGGCGGCATCATGATATTGAAACCTTTGAGCAGTTGGACGATTTCATAACAGGAATGGTTGAGCTAATCGGCAAACCCACGGTTTTACAGATCGATGAAGTGGATAAAAGCAGTGATAATCAATTGTTTCTTAACTTCCTGGGGCTGCTGAGGAGTAAATATTTATCAAGGCACAAGTACTCCACTTTCCACAGTGTAATCCTGGCCAGTGTGTACGATATAAAGACATTGAAATTAAAGATTCGACCGGATGAAGAGAGGAAGTACAACAGCCCATGGAATATCGCCGCGGATTTCAGGGTTGATTTGACCTTTAACCCCAAAGAAATTGCCACAATGCTGACAGACTA
>WVZO01000105.1:12509-49768 GCA_011772425.1 Candidatus Aminicenantota bacterium | reverse complement strand
TGGTTGCCAGCCTGTTCGAGGTGGTTCGCATTGGGTCTGAATATAATACGGATTGGCTGAATTCTTCCCTTTAGGCACTTACAGTGCGGTAATAGGCAACATGTTTTACATATTGCATGTCCCGCCGCAGATGGTTTTTGTTTCAAGCGCAGTCTTGAAACAAACGCAGCTTCTTAGCTATTTCTTGGTCCAGCTTTTCCCAGCGGACGTATGGAGAATCTTTTCTCAGCCAGAGCAAAACCTTCTTATACTTTACAAGCTTGTAGTTTTTACGGACATACGTTTCTTTATTCTGGATGCCATACCTGGGATGTTGGATGTATGTGGGCTTCAACTTAACGATGGAGTAATCCAGGTCATATTTGTTATGACCGGGAACGCTGTTCATTCCCAGTATGGAATATTTCCCCGACATATCCGCCGGCAGTGAAGCGATATATTTATCTGATTTTCCCAGGAAATCGATTGCCCGGCGTCCGGTATAGTAGGGGATCGTTCCTCCCCAGGTGAGGCCAACCGTTGCCTCGCTGGTGGTGATGTCACAAAGCGCCAGCGCGACATTGACGTTGTAATGGTTTGATTCAATAGAGGCTGCAGGGCGCGTCAGCAAGATTTCTTTATGGTACAACCAATTAAAGAGGAACACAAAAACCAGGAAAGCCGCCAGTACAAGGGTATTTCTTGTCCGTGCCCCGGTAAAGAAACGCGCCCCTTTTGCCTCTTTAACAGGTCCCCCTGTTTCCGCACGTGCTGTGGTAACCTCTGCGATTTCCACCAGGCACAGGATAAGCACCAGGGGAACATAGGGAGCCAGCATACGCCAATATTCAAAAAAATCGCCGCCAACGTAAACCTGGTATCCAATAGCGGTAAGCATCACAAACAATATCAAAGCCGATATCCTTTTCCGGCTCATCAAAACGCTAAATATGGCTATGCATAAGGGAAACAGCATCAATTTGATNNGGGCTTCCATAATAGAAGAACCTGAAAAGGGTTATGCCCAAAACAAAAGCAGCAACAATGCTCATTTCCCCTAAAATCACCTTAAGCCGGTCCTTTTCTCGCATAATCCCCCACAACCGGTAAAGAAATATAAGCACAATGGGTACCGCTGCATCGGGCCTAGTGAGGAATGCAAGACCCAGGAGAATGGGCAGTAGGGGTTTAACCTTTGACAACCCATCGATGCGTATTGCTACCCAGATCGAAGCCAGCAAAAGAACCGTCAGCATCCCCGTCTCCATCCCCAGCAGGGTCCAGAAGGATAACGGGAAGTAAAAAAGCGGCATGGCGAAAAATAACGGCTCGAAAAAACCGGGATTTTTGACGTTATATTTTGAAAGAATAAAAGAACCGATCTTCATGCAAAAAAATGCAGCAGCAAGCATAAAGGCAATTCCACTGATTTGAATGGCGAAAACAGCTATATTCTTATTGAACAGGAACGTTGCTATAGACATATATAAAGTCATCAGCATATTCGTGATACCTTCAATATATTCACCGGGATTCCAAACAAGCCCATTCCCGTGAACAAGGTTCCATGCATAGCGCATGGAAATCATTGCATCGTCAAAAAGGCAGAAATATCTTTGACCGTTACTGGCAATAAAGGAAGTCTTATAGATAAACAAAATCGCCCAATATACGTAGGCAAGGGTGATGAGAACAACGTAGAAGTATTTATTCTTCAGCACCGAAAACACGGTTTGTCGTTTCATTTTATCTCCTTGAAAAAACCTTGAATAAATCACAATTTTATACGATACCTCCATATTTTTCAAGTGATGCATATTTCTATGATTCTCCCCAGGTTCATAAATCTCTTTGGCAAATGGAGGAAAACAGGGGAAAACCAGGGAAGAAATCTTTTAGAAAATGTCTTATATTATAGGTGATAAGATTGAAAAAGATAGAAGCGAAGGAGGACCGAAATGATACTTAATAGACACACCATTAAAGGTAAAAAAGGCGAGACAGTTTGTTATACGCTGCCGAATTTCAGGTTTGACAGCAGCGATAATAAACTGAAATGGGACGCTTTCCGGTTTTACACACCGGAAGGAAATCAGACCGATGATGATGGATTCAAGTATTTTGACGTACCTGGAGATGAAGCCCTGATCGAACGGGATGATACATTAAACAAGGAACTTATGATAATCGTCACAAAAGATCAAGGAACCGAAGTGGTGGAAATCCTTGAAGGCGCTGAAACCGAAGCGATAGTCATCGGGTTAGAAGGCGATATCGTTGCTGCCGGTTTCATCCCCGCTGATGCCGCAGAAGAAATTACCATCGATTACAAAGAGGTAACCAATGGCTAACCCCCCGGCGGGGAGAGCCACCGATTGAGAGGTGAACAATGGCAAAAATAAGAAAGATCGGAAACAAAACAGAAATCATGAAGGCAAAACAGGAAAGAACCGAGTGGGAGAAACTCATCGACAATATTGCCGATAAGAGTGAAGATGAGTTGACCGCCTGGTTTAAAAAACACTTTTCTGGATTATCAAAAGATATTCGCACCGGGCTCGAATTGATTGTAAAAGCATTGTGGGCCAACGCGAAAGTTACCAGGAAACTGTGGTTAATGGAGAACCGCTGATGATCATTAAAGTAAAATGTTACTTTCCCGCTGAGAACTTGCTGCTGGCCACGAAGAACCTTCAGGACAGCAGCGGCAACTGGCAGAATAAGATTATTTCCATCTCTTCGCTGAGCCGGAATATCGGTGAAGACAAATCCTATGAAATTTCCGGGATATCCATTGAGCTTAACGACAGCGACCGGTTTTTCCGCACCATGATGTCCGGCGACAACCGGTACATCGCCGGCAAAAAGGTAGAAATCCTGGATGAAAACGATACCCTTATTTATACCGGTAATGTGGAGAAATGGGAATTCACGGAGGATGCCTTGTCCCTGTTCATCAATGACCGGTTGTCGGGTTTGGATACGGTCATTCCCCATACACTCACCACCGAGGATTACCCGGATGCGGCCGATGAGGGAGTCGGAACATCGATCCCCATTATTTACGGTCATGTCCAGTCCGTAAAAGGAGCGGTGAAATGTTGGAAAGTGGAGAGCGGCAAATACCTGTTGGCCGGCCACCACTGTATGAGCCTGGAAGGTGTGTTCAAAGAAGACGGGACAGACGTTTCCACCGATTTTCAATTATCCAATGAAGGCAGTGCCGCCCAGGGCAATGAAAAAGCATACGCCCAATATATTGGCCAGGGAACGTTTACCGAAGATTCTATTCATATCAACGTGAAAGGCAAAATGCAGGATTCAGCCCTTATCGAGCATCCCATGACTGCTCTCGAGGATATTATCGCCAATTATACGGATATGACCTTAAGTACGCTTAACCAGGAAGAAAATCAGGCGATAATGAATGACAGGAATTACATCATCGCGGCTGTCATCCACAACCAGAAAACCGTAAAAGATTTTTTAATTGAGTTTGCCTTCAGTTTTGACTGCGACTTTTATCTCAATAAGGGGAATGAAATAGTTGTTGTCCTGTTGAATTGGGATAATCTCCAGCCGGAAAAATCCTTGAATAAGAAGCAAATCACCAACTTTCAATTGCAAGAGCTGCCGGAAGCAATCCGCAACAAAGTCAAATACATGTACCGGTATAATTATGCGGAAGAGAAATACCAACGGCTCCCGTTGTATGAGAGAAGCGAAAGTATTTCCAACTGGGGAGAATTCTACAATAAAAATGAGGCATTGGCTTGCAGTTGTGTATACGATGAGAATACGGCGTTTGACGTTGTACAGCGGTATGCATTCCAGCGGAAAAATCCGCAGCGAATTGCCGTGGTGGAATTACCCCTGGATGAGTTTGCCGGTCTCGATATCTCCGATATTGTCGAAATGCAACATCCTGGATCCATCGATGAGAAGAAACGAAAATATCAAATCCGGCGGGTAAATATTGATTTTCTCAGTGATGCGGTTCAAATGGAATGCGTCGATATTACAAGCCTGGCCGGGGGGATTTTTATCCTGGGTGATGATTCTTTTGCGGATAACTGGGAAGAGGCCGATGATTATGAACGGCAATTCGCCTACTTGTGTGACAGTGACGGTTTCTTTGCCAATGATATCGATGAAGGAAAGATTTTGTATTAGGAGGGAAAAATGGCAGTACCATTAAAAGAACTGGGCAGCAAATTAAGCTACCAGGAAGTCAATGATATGTTAAAACTGTATCCTTCAGATACTCAACCGTCGAATCCCTTTGACGGTCAAATCTGGTTGGATACATCGGTCACCCCAAATCAATTAAAACGGTACAACGGAAGCGGTTGGGATACCATCGGGGAGTTGACCGCCGGTGATTTGTTAAATTTAATTAAAACCGTTGACGGCAGCGGCAGCGGATTGGATGCGGATAAATTGGATGGCCAGGAAGGAAGTTATTACAGGGATGCCTCAAATTTGAATGCTGGAACTGTTCCCCAGGTGAGGTTATCGGCAAGTGATTTATTAACATTGATCAAAACTGTCGATGGCAGCGGCAGCGGTCTGGATGCGGATAAATTAGATGCGAAAGAGGGCAGCGACTATGTTCAGACCTCCGGTAATCAAACTGTGGCTGGCGATAAATCCTTTACCGGCAATGTGGCTGTAAACGAGCAACTAATCATCCCCCTGGATCAACCGTCAAGTCTGCAAAATGGCAGTATCTGGATTGCATAAGGAGGAATAAAAAATGAAAGGAAGAATATTTTTACATGATGACGGGAATGTGTATGTGAGAAATTATCCCGGTCAGGAGGTTAGCTTTAATTCCGTTGATGATTTCTACAAATACTATCCCGGGAGCATTGATTTATCAGGGAAATACTACATTAATTATGAGCCGGACAGGTACGTGTTTTATTACCGTGATGATCCGGAAGATTTTTCCCCCCTGGTGAATCAATATGAAGCACCTCTCCCCGAATATGAAGCCATTATTGCAAATGTAAGTGAAATGATTGATAAACGTAACGATCCTTACTTTGGCATGGAAGTTGACGAAGCCAGGGCCTACAAGTTGAATGAAATCAAAAGACTTACCTACAGCACCATCACACGTCATTTGCCGGAATGGAAACAGTTGAAGTGGAATGAGTATATTCGAGTCTATGAGAAGATAATGGCATCCCACTCCTTAACACCCCTGGAACAAGACCTTTACGATGGATTCCCCGATGAAGGCGAGACCCACGAATCCTGTTATGAAAAGGTACTGAAGGCTGTATCCTGGATTATCCGGTGTGCCGCAGCTAACGACGCCAAAGAAGAGGAGTTGGCCAATACCGCCAACCTCCAGGATATTCGAAATATTGGAACCCCGGATTACCCAGGCTTTCCTTTATAAACGTTATTACATTGAGATGGTAGAAAAATGGCGGAGATAACAAAAAAACTCAGGTATCGACGGGCAGGGGTCAATTATACTATTGATCTCTATGATTCCACGGGTGATGTTGGGAATGATTATATATCGCTGCGAGTGGACGGGCAAACTGTTTATGCCAGGGTGGGTGATATCAGTGATGAAGATGCCAGTCATTTACGAGTGCGGAAGAGTGGCAGCACTTATGCAGTATTGAAAGTGGCACGCCAGGAGTTGCCATCCGGTTTTATCGCGATATTTGATTCGGTTTGTCCCCAGGGCTGGACCCGCGAGACTTCCTTTGACGGCTATTTTTTCAGGGGGGCCTCTGCCTACAATCCAACGCCCCAGGGGAACCCTGGACACAGCCACACGTTCAATCCCGGAACGGTATATACCAGTAATTCAACGGAGAAATACGACAAAATCGATACGAATAATGAATGTCCCCTTGCTTCAGTTGATCATAATCACCCCTTCACTGTTCCCACAGTCACATCGAGTTCGGGAAGCCCATTACCACCATATATCAACATTGTGTTTTGCAGAAAGAACTAAAAGTAAAGGAGTAAAATATGAAAACCATAGGAATATTCAAATCAAACTGTCCACCAGGTTGGACACGCTTATCAGCATGGGATGGAAAATTTTTAAGAGGAAGTCCCACTTATGGCGGAACCGGCGGGGATTCCCAGCATTACCATACTGTCAATTACCCGGCCACAACAACAACGCAAGTTGCCGCAAACGCCAAACCGTTAACCGGGATAAATTCTCCCCCGCGATATTATGTTCCTCATACTCATATTCACACATTAGATATAGCAGAAGGGAATAGTTCATATGCGGAATATATTCCCCTATGTATTGATGTCGTATTCTGTTATTTGGAGGATTAACAATGGTTTATAGATATCCCAGTGGTATGATTATGCCTTTTGATGATGTTTGTCCTTCGGGTTGGACAAGAGTGAGTGCATTTGATAACAATTTCTTAAGAGGATCAAGTACTTCCGGTGGAACCGGGGGAAACTCAGAACATACCCATACCTTCGACCCGGCTTCTAAACAAGTAAGCTATTCACTGGTTCACAGCTCGGATTGGGGTCCTGATGAGATTTCGCATCTCAATCAACATTATCACACCATCAATATCCCTTCCACCGTGTCCGGCCCTGCCGAACATATTCCACCCTATATCAATGTGGTCTTTTGCAAAAAAGATTAAAATAAATAGGAGAAAAAGATGAAACGAGGATGCAAAAACGGGATGTTTAATGTCAAAGACCTGGTTTATTTTACGGTTATCGTGGATGAGAAACCCTATACCGTAAAATACAAAATACTTGAGAAAATCGAGTGCATTGAAGGGTTCGGTTATGTCATCGATGTGGTACAGGAGCAGGATGATCCCGAAGTACTTGAACTGGTTAGACAACGGAAGATCGGAACCAATTTCAGGATTTGCGGCGATTCCCTGTTTAAAACCAGGGAAGGTGCTGTAAAAAAAGCCAGGGAATACTTCCAAAAAATCATCGATCAACTTTCTTAAGAAGGTGACAAGGAAAAAAGGAGGTTTATGTTGAAATAGAAGCGCGCTTCCATTATAATTACCAAATGAATTTGAAAAAATTAAAAATCATATTAACATCTGAACCATCTGTGGACAAGAATAACCGCCAAAACTTGACCTTATGCGCTTTTTTTATCTCAATCGTGATAATATCCGTGATAATAATCGCCTTTTTTACAAAACCGATCATTTACGATCAGGTGATAGCTAAATACAGGTTCAATAACGGTTATCCCGGGATTTCCAGCGGAATTATCTCCCATCTGCTCATCGGCCTCTATAATTTTGTCGCCCAGCCTTCTGAGGCGGCACAAAATATCCACATCAAGATATTTGCCATGATATTGTTTATGACTTCCGGCTTTATACTGGCATGGAGCATATTTCAAAACCGCTTTTTGACCGGCCTGTTTGTGGCGATGTTATTTTTATCCCGCTATCCCTTCCTGTGGCTTTCTACAGAATTGATTGTTGCTTCACTGCTTTTCCTCAGCCTTTGGTCCGTGATCAAAAATCATCATCCTGTTATTATCTCATTTTTTCTTGCATTATTATGCTTTAGTAAACCTGAAATGATCATTATTTCTATGGCTTTCCTGGTTTATTATGCTCTTCGTTTAAGAAAGAAATCCATGCGATCGGTTGGCTTTCTTTTCATCAGCTTTATTTTTTTTGTATCGCTAATCGTGGCCCCAGGAGTTATAAAGCGGGGAACAAATTATTTTTCCGATGCAAACAGGAGTCTTTTTAGTTTCGGCCAACACTACGCCGCCCTGTTCGCCCGGCACCAGGTATCACAATCCGCCCCCCATCCCTGGGACGAATATTATAAATATCTTGAAACCAACTTCAAGGGTGCCGGCAATATGTTAGAAGTTTGTTATAAGTACCCCTTAAAGTATTTTGACTTCCTCTTACTTTCCCTGGGGCACGGTTTACTAAAGGGACTCGCATTATTCCATGTCTTATCGATTGTCCTGGTCATGATGGTTTTTTGGTATTTTAAAAAAGGTGTTAAACCAATCCTGGCAGAGAAATTTATACTGATTTCTTTTATCGGGTATATCCCGCTCATTCTCTTTTCTTATCCTCACATCCGCTATCTTGCCCGCTACTACCCATTTTTTATTATTTTGTTTTTAATGTATTTAAAAAGAGTGGTAAACGCCGCAGAAAAAGAGAATCTTTTCAAAAGTCATATCGTATTAATTACCATTGTAATCCTGGTAATTGCCGTATTCATTAATGCGTATTTATTTGTTCACAACCTGGCAGCATTCGAATCGGTAAAAGAATTCTGGTTCCCCGACTGAGGCGGTAAAAACCGGCCTGCCATGAAATTACTCTTGCCTCCGGAGGCCAGGGGGCTCTTTTCGAGAAAACCGCCCCCTGGACCCCCACAAAAGCTTTTGTTTAATTTCATTTGTCTCCGGGTGAGGCTTGCATCATGATTGCCTGGCACCAAATCCCCTGCCGATAATTTCTCCACCACGGCCCAGAGCCAGGCTGTTGATCCTGGCAAAGGATTTATCGAAGTCGGATATGGTGCCAGGTAATTTATTTATGACTTGACAAGCCGGGCAAAGCTGTGCTAATATGGTATGTAATGTATAATGTATACACCGGAGGCAATGGTATGATAAGAACGCAAATATATCTTACAGATGCGGAAAGGGCTGCCTTAAGCGCCATTTCAATTCAGATGGGTAAAAAACAAAGCGAGCTAATCCGTGAGGCTGTCGATGAACTGATTGCCAGATACAGCGAAACTAGACGCCAAAAGATATTAAACAAGGCCGCAGGCATCTGGAAAAATAGGGATGATCTCCCTGATTTTGGGAAGCTCAGAAAAGATTGGGATAGGAGTCTTTCTTGATGATTAACAAATTCCTGGTTGACACCGATGTGCTGGTGGACTATCTTCGTGGATACAATAAGGCCGTAGAATACGTGAAGAAATACTCGAAAAAGATTGCTCTTTCCGCAATCTCAGTGGCAGAACTTTATGCAGGGGTTCGAGATAATGAGGAACGTAAGGAACTGGACAATTTTGTAGGTCTTTTCTCCATTCTCCCGGTTACAAGGGAAATTGCCAAAATGGCAGGACTTTATAAACGAGACTTCTTTAAATCTCATAACATTGGTCTGGCAGATGCAATTGTTGCAGCTTCGGCCCAAACTCATAAAGCAGAGATCAAGACGTTAAACATCAAACATTTTCCCATGCTCAAAGGGCTAAAACCACCCTACACAAAGAAGTGATCCGGCGGTATCGGGGGGAAAAGGGGGGAAGATAAATAGGAGAATATCATGATTGCCTGGTACCAAATCCCATCCGGGAAAGGAAAATTTGTTTCTTTGGGAGGATACGTTATTCCTGTGGGAGGATATTGCGTTTCTGAGAAGGGACATGTTGTTGCTGAGAGAGGATATTGCGTTTCTGAGAAAGGACATGTTGTTGCTGAGTGAGGATATTGTGTTTCTGAGAAGGGACATGTTGTTGCTGGGAGAGGATATTGCGTTTCTGTAGAAGGGCATTGTGTTTCTGAGAGAGGATATTGCGTTCCCAAGTAAGGATATCTTGTTTCTGTAGAAGGATGTTGCATTTCTTAATAGGGATACTTCGTTTCTGAGGGAGGATATCGTATTTATGAGAAGTGATAGGGCGTTTCTTGGTGAAGGATATTATGTAAACGTCAATACCTGCGGCCCATTAACCGTGACTGAGTCGTGTTGGATTTTTCGACTTTCTCCACTTGCTTCAGGTAATTTTCCAGGTCCTCGATCACAAACTCAAATCCCACCAACCGGTCTTCATTGTAACTCTCTTTATTGGACTTCAACAAAAAATTAATCAGGTTCTCCCGTAAAATAAACAACGAATTGTTGATCTTAAACGTCGGAACCTCGAATTTCTCGATCCAATAATAAATAGTATCCCTGGAAACATTAAAATCCGCCTGAAGCTCCCGGATAGAATACCATTTCTTCGGGAACTTTTTGCTTAAAAACTCAATGATACGTTTTGTCATTCTCACCTCCTTTATTATTTCTCTTTTTTTTTATTTTTTTGTTTTTTTACCTTTCATGCGTTTCCTCTACCGATTTACCTGTCTTCGTGAACTTTATGAGTTAACCAGCCTGCTCCGCAGTACTGTTGTAGCAGGCTAACATAATGGTAAAAGGCTTGAAATTTGTCATCAATAGAATAGTCGGCCTTTCCCCATTTTTTCCACATTCGTCCTGCGAACTCCATCCAACAAATTAACCTCATTTCAATCTCTCCATCTTCTTCATCAACTTCATGTAAGTAGCCAAATTCAACATCTCCATCTCTTGTTTCAACGCTTCGGTCCGCACCCGCAGCAGATGCACGTTTATTTCTAACTTTACCACTTCTGCCTTTAGACGATTTAACCGGACTCGATACGCACGCTCCCGGCTCCATAATACAGCCAGGAACACCGCCAACAACACCACAATTATTGTAATCACCTTGTTCCTCTTATTCATCGTTTACCACCTCTTAGTGTTCAATGTTCAATGTTAAACTCTTTGCCTGAATTCCATGAATCCGCGAATCCATATATCGAATAATCCATAATGACTTTATCAATTTTCCTATCAAAACCTATCAATCAACAATAACTCTTTTTTGGATTCATAATTTATCTTTACGAATACATAATACAATACTTTATGTATTTTGTCAAGCAAAAAAATTTTTTTTGTATTTTTTTCTTGACATCTAAGACATTTTGTATTATTATATAACATCATGGAATATTTAAAGACTTTTCGAAGTATTGTTCTTGATGAGTTGAAGAAACGGGAATGGTCCAGGAAAGACCTGGCCCAACAGATCAATATCGATCAAACCCTTATCAACTCAATGCTCAGGGGTGAACGGCGGTTCAATGAAGACCAGGTAATGGCAATTGCTAATGCCCTGAACATGGAAACTTATCAGTTGTTTACATCCGAAACATTGATTCCTGAATCCCGGACCCGGGAAATGCTCGAACGAGCCACAGAATTCAAAGAGAATTACCAGTTGGTAGAGGAAATCGAACCCATTGCCTGCGGGAACCTGTCTAATATTTCCCAACACTCCATTGTGGGTTATAAGGTATTTGAAAAATCCTTTTTAAGGGGCATGTTCAAACCCTTTCTCACCAAAACAACGGGTGATTCCATGTTCCCCACCCTCTCGGAAGGCGACTTGATCCTGTTTAACCGTGACCCGGATAAACTCCAATCTCCAGACCCCAACAGAATATACCTGGTCAACCTGACACCGGAGGAAGAAGAACCCAATCTTACCATTAAACGGGCGGCATTATCAAAAGAAGGCTGGACATTGACCATTGTCCCGGACAATCGCATGTACCCCATTGAAACCTACCCGATGAGCCAAAGAAAATCTGTCCTGGATTATGTCCTGGGTGTTGCCACCTGGGTGGGTAAAGAGTTGTAGAGCTATAAGGGAACCACGAAGGACACGAAGAAACACGAAGAAGAGAAGAAAAGAAAAAGGAAAATGATGCCAATGGGAAATACCTTTGAGAAGCGTGGTACAATGGTTGACCGTGAATGAAAAGTTTTGCGGGGGTCCAGGGGGCGGTTTTTCAAAAGAGCCCCCTGGCCGCCGGAGGCATTGAAAAAATGACGCAAGAGACTGGAAGTACGACGATATCGTTGGTAGCGGCGCTGGGGAATCCCGGACCGCAGTATGCGTTTTCCAGGCATAACATTGCCTGGCAAATGATTGCTTGCCTTTCGTTTTACGAAGAACTGGACTGGCGAGAAAAATTCAAAGGAGAATACGCGATTCATCGATTTGAAGACGAAGGAGTATTCTTTTTAAAACCCTGGACTTATATGAACCTCAGCGGTCAAAGTGTAGCAGCGTTGATGAATTATTACCAATTGGAACCTGAAGAGATACTGGTGATCCACGATGAACTGGAGTTGGATTTCGGGGTCATCGGGTTCAAACGGGGCGGTGGTCTTGGTGGGCACAATGGGCTGCGGTCCACTGCTGCATGCCTGGGAACGCGAGATTTTAACCGCATGCGGCTGGGTATTTCCCGGCCTTCGCACCGGGATATTACCTCCTATGTATTAGGACCTTTTACAGATGATGAAGAAGCGGTTCTGCTCACCTACCTGGAAGAGGCGGCAAAGCTCCTGGAGGTTTGTCTTGCAGAAGGGTTTGACACCGTAGAAAAAACCTACAGGAAAAAACAGCTTATTGAATTTTGATTTTTTTGTTTTTCACCACGAAGGCACGAAGGCATTTACAATGGGGTTATAAAGTGAAGAAACACGAAATTTTGATATCTAGAGTGACACAAAGAGAGCGCCGAAGGCAGCCGGCTGCCCATTTTGTCTGTATCCCTTCACAAAGGCACAGGGAACACAGAGCTTTATAAACCATTTTTTGCTTCACCCTTCTCCTTCTCTGTGTTCCCTGTGCTCTCTGTGGGCATTTACAATGCGGTATTAAGCCAACATGTTTTATATATTGCGTGTTCCATCTCAGGTGGCTTTTGTTTCTGGCGCAGTCTTGAATACAAACGCAGCTAATGATGCTTCTATCTCTTCCAATTTGGTCAAGGCCTGTTCCCACTGCTGGTTGCATTGGGTCAATTCTTTATTCACATTCGCGTATTCCTTTTGCAGCCGCACCGCCAGTTCCCCGTTATTGTAAGTCTCTGGCTGAGCCATGCTGGATTCCAGTTCATGTTTTTTCTTTTCCAGTTGATCGATTTTTTCTTCCAGCTCTTCTACTTGCTGTTTCATGCGGTTGCGTTCTTTGCTTACCGCCTGACGGGTTTCAGCTTCCCGTCGTTTTTGATCTTTTGTCTTTTTCCCACCCATAGGTTTTGAGACGTCAGGGGATTTTTCTTTTGGAGCACTCAACGGGCCGGGTTCGGTGATAGGTAATGAAACACGTTCGCGCTTTTGTAAATAATAAGAATAATTGCCGGGGTACTCCAGGAAGTGACCGCTGCGGATTTCTACTACCCGGTTCACCAGTTTATCCAGGAAGTAGCGATCATGGGAGATCAGCAGCAATGTGCCATTATAATTGGCAAGCGCCCGTTCCAGTGCTTTCCTGGCGGTCTTGTCCAGGTGGTTGGTGGGTTCGTCCATAATCAGAAAATTCACCGGCGACATCAGGATTTTTGCCAGGGACACCCGCGCTTTTTCTCCACCGGATAACACCTTTATTTTCTTGTATACCTCGCTGCCGCTGAATTGAAAAAGACCCAGTACATCACGTATTTGGGGAATCAGAGTAGTGGCAACCGTGGAAGCCACTTCATCATAGGCGGTGGCTTCCAGGTCCAGGGTATCCACCTGGTGCTGGGCATAATAACCAATAACAGTTCGCTCACCAGTGCGAATAATACCTTCCTGTGGTTTTAATTGTCCAACAATCAATCGCGTCAATGTGGTCTTACCGGCGCCGTTGGGTCCCACCAGGCAAACCCTGTCACCCCGGTAGATATTCAGATTAATGCCTTTGAATACCCATTCTTTATCATATTTAAAGGACATATTTTCAGCGGTCAGGACATCATTGTAACTGGTGACTTCCACTGAAAGCTTAAAATCCAGGCGCCTGGTGTGGTCCTGCACCGGGGGTTCTATTTCAATGGGTTCCATTTTCTCCAGCATCTTGATGCGGCTCTGCACCTGTTTAGCCTTGGTGTTTTTGTAGCGAAACCGGTTGATAAAGCGTTCCTGTCGTTCCCGTTCGGCTTTTTGTTCTTTCCATTTCTTAAGCAGCAGGGCTTCCGTTTGTTCCTTCCGGGTTTCATAGAAATGGTAGTTGCCGGGATAGCGTTCCAGTTTCCCCCGGTCCAATTCCACGATTTCCTGGGATACCCGGTCAATAAAAAACCGGTCGTGCGATACGATGACAATACTGCCGGGAAAATCAAGTAAATATTGTTCCAACCACTCCAATGACGGCAAATCCAGGTGGTTGGTGGGCTCGTCCAATAAAAGCAGGTCTGGCTGCTGCACCAGCAGAAGCGCCAGGTAAACCCGCATGCGCCACCCGCCGCTGAATTCTGGAAGCGGGCGGTTAAAGTCCCTTTCCCGGAACCCCAGTCCTGAAAGAATCTTCTTGGCCTGCGCTTCCATATGATAGCCATCCAAAGCCTCATACCGATGCTCCAGGTGCCCCAACCGGTTAAGCAAGTCCTGCCGCTCTGCATCCGCATCCGCAGTCTTCAATGCCTCGTGCAATTCCGCCATTTGCATTTCCAGCCAGGCAAGCTCCTTTTGCCCCTCTAAAACCGTCTGCAAAGCGGTTGTGCCTTTTACTTCGATCTCCTCCTGGGGCAAGTAGCCAATGCGGTACTCTTTGGGTTTAATGATGCTGCCGGACACATATTCAAGCTCACCGATTATGATTCTTAACAACGTGGTTTTCCCAATGCCGTTGGGACCAATTAAAGCCACACGTTTCCCCCGCTGGATCATCCAGTCCACACCCGCCAACAATTGACGATCAGCAATTGAATAATGTAAATCCCTTATTTGAAGCATATGCCTTCGCGGTTAAAAAATGTATTTGATCTGGAAATATGACCGCTTCTCTGTGCTGTGTCTGGATAAATCTCTTATCACTCCCCAGCGTTCCATTTGTTCCAGGCCCAGCACCAACTGCAAAGGAGTGTTGGGAATGCGGTACCCCAGGCTCAGGTTGTACGTCAACCGCTGGTCTTTTAAATCAAAATCATCCTCATCTAAGATGTCCTTTTGAAAACGATCCAACCTTTCAATGGAATCAAAGTAATGGTATCGCACTTTTCCCCTGAATTCCAGGTTGGAATAATTAACCTGCAGCATGGACGAAAGCGTGATTCCCAGGGCATAGTAATACCCGTGATTTTCTAATGTGGATTTTGTTTGACCGAATTCCGCCAGTTCCTTATATTCTTTGAAAACATGGGAATGAATCAGGGAAAAATCGCCGTACGCATCCACCACAAAACGTACTTTCAGGTCTTTGTTAAAAATTGTCAGATCAAAAGTGGGCCCCAACAAATTGAGCACCGCATATCTATCTGCTCTATCCGGGAGACCGGAAATATCTCCGGCCCCTGGGCTTTGGCTCTCAGCATCCGGAAGCATGACTACACTGTTTTCGATTAATTCAAAAGCAGATGCTGCTCCCAGAAAAAAACTGTATCCTACCCGGTCATTGCCATTGATATCCTCCAGGAATCCGTGTCCCATTTCATCTTCATCCACTTCAGGGCCCACTCTTCGAATATTTTGCCTGAAATGTCCGAATAAAACGGATTTAGCAAATATATTAATCTCATAACATCCGTTTTTATTAAAGGTACCGGAAAAGTCAAATTCCGTAAAAATCGTATCTTTTATCGTTTTGTTGAAAAACCCGGGTTTGCCGTATTCCGGTACGTTGATGATTTGACTCTCAAACCCCACATGTAAGAAGGAATTGGAATCCCAACCTGAAAGCGCATCGAACCTGGGACCTACAGCCAGACGGCAATCATACCAATAATCACTGGTAAACGCATATAAGTTCGTTACTCTCTTCTTTTCTAGCCAATCGTTCAGGGACAAAACAGGATTAGACAAAAACCGCAAGATTTTATTTAAAAAAGTAGGCTTCCGGCTCCTGAAAAAACGGCCCAATTGAAACACGGACTCCCCAATACTTATCCCACCGATTGGAGTCGAAATCACATCATTAATGGAAACCACTTCCCGAAACTCGATCACGAATTCCCAGAAATAGGAGGACCCAAAAGAGAATAAAAATGATTCTGTTTTATTTAAATGATTGGCCCGGGCATAGTTGTAGTAAATTGCACCGGCCATGGTATGGGTCCAGTTAAACTGGAAGGTATTGGAATCAAACCGCATGCCATCGATAAAAAGAAATCTCTTTTTCTGATCTTCCCAGGTAAATAGATACTCCCAGTCTTCCTTCATCACATCTTTCCGAATCCAATAACTGGTAGTGGCATAGACAAAGTGCCCCAAACCTTGCAGTAAAGCACGCTTAAACCGCTTTTTACGTCTTTTCGCCGGCCCAGGATGAAACCTATTGGCAAACCGCTCCAAATTTAATTTTAATTCCGGGGCATTGGTATAAGAAGAAAGAATGGCAGGAAAACCCGACTGAAGATGAGGGTAGAACCGGCTCAAATATTGATGAATTTGAAATAGTCTACATTGCTCGGCTGTCCCACTTGTTCCTTTTGCCTTCACTTCTTCCTCATCGGCAGCGGACAGATGAGAGGAATAAAGTACAAATAAAAATAATGCACCTAGAACCAGGCATACAAGAAATCTCTTTTTGTTAATCATGGTGAGTACTTCAGGCATTCTAACATACCGGTTAATTTTAGTCAAACTTTCGTTAAGACTTTTTAATTCCTTGACACAACATGTAGACGGTGGTACTATGTGCGATAATTTATTTCTGCCTTTCAGGAGGAGAAATGAGTGAATATGAAACTGTATTGGAATTGGACAACCTGGTAAAGGATTTTAACGGCAAACGAGCGGTGGACAACATTTCTTTAAAATTGAAACGAGGCGAAATAATGGGACTCCTGGGGCCCAATGGAGCGGGGAAAACCACCACCTTACGGATGATTTTGAATATCATTGCACCGGATTCAGGAACCATAAAAATCCTGGGGCAGAATTTTTCAGAAAAAATAAAAGAGCATATTGGTTTTTTGCCGGAAGAACGGGGCCTATATAGAAAGATGAAAGTCTCTGAAACATTGACTTTTTTTGGTCAATTGAAAGGCTTGAAGTCAGAGGACATAAAAACCAAAGGCATGGTGCTTCTAAAAAAGTTCGACCTGGCCGATTACTATGATAAAAAAGTAGAAGAATTGTCTAAGGGAATGGCCCAAAAGCTTCAATTCATTACCACGATCCTTCATTCTCCTGAAGTGCTTATTCTTGATGAGCCCTTTGCCGGACTGGACCCTGTAAATATCGAACTGGTGAAGGATATTATCCTGGAGAAGAAACGGGAAGGGATTACGATTATATTTTCTACCCACCTGATGGAATATGCTGAGAAGATTGTGGACAGTGTTGTAATGATCAACAATGGAAAAAAGGTCATTGATGGTAGTTTGTCCGATGTGAAAGCAGAATACGGCACCAAATTTATTAAAGTGAAATATGATGGTGATGCAAGTTTTGTTTCAGCGTTGGATTATGTGAAGGGAGTCAGGGATTACGGCAATGAAATGGAAATCGAACCAAAGGACATTACATTTAAAGATACGTTGCTAAAGGATATGATGGGAAAAATTTCCATCAGTGGATTTCAGGTGACAGAACCGTCGCTGAATCACATCTTCATACGCAAGGTAAACGAAGGAAATAGTTAACCACAAAGTCACGAAGGGCACGAAGAGAAGAAAATAAAATGAAAATTGGAACCATAATAAAGAAGGAATATAGAGAGATTGTAAAGAAAAAATCGTTTCTTATCTCGACGATATTAACGCCAGTTATAATGGCTGGATTTATTTTCCTGCCCATGCTGCTGATGAAGGTGGGCAGGGAAGAGAAAGTCATTGAGATAATCGATTATTCCGGGTTAATTCAGCAGCAATTATTGGAGAGGAGTCAGAGGAACATTAAGGCTGTCCTGCAGTTGAAACTGAAATTCCAGGCTGTTAAAGACCAGGACCGGGAGCTGGCCAAACAAAACGATTTAATCAAAGCGTATGAAAAAAAGGTTGACAACAATAAGGAGACCAGCCTGGAACTGCTGCCTCAATATAAGCAAAAAATCTTAGACAAAAAAATCGATGGTCTCATCCTGGTCCCGGAAAACCTCAAAAAAACCAGGCGTATTTATTTTTGTGCGTTAAATATTTCGGACATTGCTGCCAATCAATTTATTTCTTCAACTGTGCAGAAGATATTATCCGAAAGAATTTTAACAGAAAAAAATATAGAACTTCAAATCGTAGAGGATGCTATCAGGGATATCCGTATAGGAACGTTTAAAGTCAAGAAGGAGGGCACCACCCGGGGCAGTTCCGGGTTGGAATACATGATGTCGATCTTTTTGTTGACCATCCTGTTTACCATTATTATGGCGTATGGTCAATTGATTATGCGGGGTGTAATCGAAGAGAAGAACAACCGGATTATTGAAGTGTTGATTTCCTCCACCAATGCGCCAACGTTATTTTATGGAAAAATCATTGGTATAGGTCTTGCCGGTTTAACCCAGGTAGCGATATGGATTCTGCTGGCGGTGGTATTCCTGGGGCAGCCGGCACTGCAAATCGACAAAAGTATTGCCGGTTTTTTAACGCCTGAACTGGCCCTCTACTTTACTGTATTTTTTATAATTGGTTATTTTATGTATTCGATCCTGTTTTCTATTGTGGGTGCCTCGGTGAATACGGACCAGGAAGCGCAGCAATTTGCTACTCCCATTATTTATCTCCTGCTTATTCCATTTATTATCGGAGTAATGATAACCCAGAGTCCCAATACGCCGATGGCTCTGATTGCGTCGTTGTTCCCGCTGTTTACTCCCACGTTAATGTTTATGCGCATCAGTGTCGCGGTCCCTCCACCTTTCCAGATTGCTGTTTCCATTGCCATCAGTGCTCTGTTTACTATGTTTTTGGCATGGTTGGGAGCTAAAATTTTCAGGGTAGGTATCTTGATGTACGGAAAGAAACCGTCGATAAAAGAAATCATCCGCTGGATCAGGTATAAATAGTTTACCTCTGCGGTTGAATTTTTTCTTAAAATCCGTATAATATACCTTCACGTAAAGGAGACAAAGATGAAAAAGATTAACATTTTCGTTTTGATA
The DNA here is from genome assembly GCA_011772425.1 of Candidatus Aminicenantota bacterium. Taxonomy (GTDB): domain Bacteria; phylum Acidobacteriota; class Aminicenantia; order UBA2199; family UBA2199; genus JAKAGC01. Next base: position 30,919 of record WVZO01000105.1, on the reverse strand, counting down.
TCGTTAGCAATGTTGTTCGTATTGAATGTTTCATGCTTGGGGCCAGCTGTTGCAGCAGCAGCCGATCCGTTTACTGCTGAATACGAGGCATTGGATAAAAAATTCAAGGAAAAACTAAGAACCATTAACAGCCGCGATGCATATATGGCGCTGCTAAAGGAAAGAAACAAAGACCTGGAAACCCTTCTTAATAAAATGAAAGGTGCTTCTCTTAAAGACCCACAGGTGCTGCTGCAGGGCAAAATATTCTTTGATTTGAGAAAGTTCAGCCAGGCCCTGGAGAAATTCGATGCGTTGATAAAAAAGAACTCCCCGGTAATGAATGAAGCAAAATTCGATAAAGTGAAAGTCCTGTTGGCAAACAACAAAACAAAAGAGGCCATTCCCTTGTTCGAAGAAATCGAAAACAAGGTAAAAAAGGATGAAAGTTATTACCAGGTAATATTTCAGATTGCTTATTCTGCAGAAGCCGTTAGCAAACGGCAGGCTTATTCCCAAAAATTCATCGCCGTCGTCGGTGATAATGAGAAGTACATAAAATACAAAGCCATGATGATCGAAAATCTGGCCACCATTGAAAAAGAGAAAGGTAACCTCAAAAAAGCCATTGAAATATTGGATAAAGGAGTGAAACAGATAACGCATCCAGGTGCGAAAAGCTCACTTGAAGATGCGTTGAATCAGTTAAAAATAATAAACAGCCCGGCTCCGGAGATTCGTGCAGAAACCTGGTTCAATTCAAAGCCCTTGACACTGGCTAAATTGAAAGGAAAAGCAATAATCATCGATTTCTGGGCCACCTGGTGCGGCCCTTGCCGCCAGGTGATGCCCATACTGGAAGAGAGTTACAAAAAATATAAAGATAAAGGTTTGGTAGTGATCGGATTCACACGGATACAGGGGGGATACAGCGATGATAAAGTGAACAAAGGCAAGGTATCAAAGGAAGAAGAGTTAAAATTGACAAAGGGATTTTGTGATCGTTTTAAGATTACCTATCCCATAGCCATTGCCGATGGCAGAGATGTTTTTAAAACGTATGGAGTCTCCGGTATTCCCACGATGGTGATGATTGATAAAAAAGGTATTGTAAAAGAGATCGAAGTAGGGGCCGGCCCCCCGGACCAATTGAAAAACAAAATCAAAGAATTGATGAAATAGATTTAGCCACCAGGGCATTTAGGGCCTTCTTAGGGTGTGGGTGCCGCCCACGCTCTTTCCAGCAATTTTTCTATGGTGTCTCCTTCCCGTACCAATGCAGTGCCCACAGAAAAAGAAATCGAGACAGCAGCATCAGCTTTGGAAATGTGTGAAAGTTCGGTATTCTCCAGCAGGTGGCGGTAGTGATTGGCAGTAAAGGATAACCTTGCTTCATCTCCATACCCGGCAACACCCAGGAATTCCCCTTCACCCCATTCTCCTATCATATCACCAGGGGTAATATTATGAATCAGGGTTTGGGAAAGGGTTTTTACTACTTCCTCAGCAGCTTCCTGACCAATAGTGTTTTTGACCTCCTCAAACCCATTGATTTTTATATGAAAAACCCCAAACACGTGTTGAAATTCCTCCCATTCAAAAAACTTCAACTTCAGGTTCATTTCAAGGCACTGCCGGGTGGGCAATCCGGAAAGCGAACTGAGTAAATCCGGTTCGTCCAGGGCGCGAATATTTGTCAGCGCCTCCCTGGCAGAAAGGTCGGTAAATATCTCCACTGCTCCAATGATCTCGTCGTTTGATCCGTACACTGGGGTTGTCCGTACAAACACCGGAACCCGGTGACCGTCTTTGTGGTGAAGATAAATCTTTTCTTCATACGCCTCACCGGTGTCCATGGTTCGGGTCAGGGGACAGGGCCCCTTACACAGGCTGTTCCCCTCCTCATCGATGTGAATCAGGAGATTATCACCGCAGAATCTACCCAACATTTCATTGTTCTTGTAACCGGTAATCGCTTCTGCTGCTTTATTCCAATAGGTGATTTTTCGCTGTTTATTAGCAAAATAAACACCATCCTTTAATGTGTCCAACAACGTCCAATAAAATTTTTGTTCTTCAATCATTTTAGTTATCCTTTAAATTTTAGCCGCGAAGTTACACAAAGAGACACAAAGGAAGAGTCTTCTTCGTGTTCCTTCGTGCTTTTAACCGCATTGTAAATGCCTTCGTGGCTAATAACCATCATGTTTCTTTAAACTCGCTCACCAATGCGGATATTGAGGCTTTGGCATCGCCGAATAACATCCGCGTGTTAGGTTTAAAAAACAGGGGATTGTCGATCCCGGCAAACCCGGCTGCCATACCTCGTTTCAGCACAAATACGGTTTTGGCTTTATCCACTTCGATAATAGGCATCCCGTAAATCGGACTGGATTCATCGTCCCGTGCCGCAGGATTCACTACATCATTGGCCCCAATCACCATACACACATCCACCGTTTCCATGGTGGGATTAATGTCCTCCGGTTCTACCAATAGATCATAAGACACATTGGCTTCAGCCAATAATACGTTCATATGTCCGGGCATTCGTCCGGCCACCGGATGAATCGCATACTTGACATCGCAGCCGTTTTCTTCCAGCAATTCACCCAATTCCCGCACCACATGCTGGGCCTGGGCCACGGCCATCCCATAGCCAGGAACAAAAACCACACTGTTAGCAGCCTCGAGAACCAGGTAAGCGTCTTCAGCTTTGATGGGGCTGACTTCACCCTCTTCCGCTTTACCCCCGGCAGTTGTGGCTGCACCGAATCCACTGAACAACACATTGGTAATGGACCGGTTCATGGCTTTACACATAATATTGGTTAGTATAATCCCGCTGGCTCCCACCAGCGCACCAGCAACGATCAACAATATGTTATTGATAGCAAAACCCGCCGCGCAAGCCGCTAACCCGGAATAACTGTTCAATAACGAAATCACCACCGGCATGTCTGCACCGCCAATAGGCATCACAGCCATAATCCCCAGTAAAAACGATACACCCACCACCACATAAAAGAATATATTTTGCATCACGGAAGCATCAGTCACTACCAGGAGACTCCGGGTTAACCCGGGTGCACACACCAGCACCGCACTCACCAGTATAACAACCAGCAGCAGCAGGTTAATGATTTTTTGCCCCGGGAATAAAAAGGGTTTTGGGTAAATTTTCCCGTTCAATTTTCCCCAGGCGATAATACTCCCGGTAAACGTGATACCGCCGATGAGTACCGACAGAATAATGGCAATAGAGGTGAGGGAGGTCACTGGCGTTAATGAATGCGGAGACAATGCAAAAGCTGACCATCCTACCAATAAGCTGGCAATACCACCAAACCCGTTAAATAAAGCCACCATTTCCGGCATCTGGGTCATGGCCACCACCCGTGACGCAAACGCCCCGATTACCCCGCCGATGATCACACCGATTACGATCCATTTGAAATCAATAACGTTCTTGCTCCACAGGGTAACCACCACAGCGATAAACATACCCAGGGCAGAAATGAAATTCCCCTTGCGGGCAGTTGCCGGTGAGCTTAAAAACTTCAAACCAACGACAAATAAGATCGCAGATATTATATAAGCCACGCTTATAATAATATCTCTATTCTTAGCTATTTCATTAATTATAGATTCCACTATTTCTTACCTCTCTCTTTCTTTTTAAACATGGCTAACATGCGATCGGTTACCATGTATCCGCCCACAACGTTGATGGTGGCAAACGTTACGGCAGCTACCGCAAGAACAACAGTAACCCCACTTTTATTCAGTACTTCTGAATTTAACGACGTTAATGCTCCCACCAATGTAATCCCTGAAATAGCATTAGAACCGGACATCAACGGCGTATGCAGCGTGGACGGAACTTTAGATATCAATTCAAGTCCCAAAAATATTGCCAATACTAATATAAATAATAATTCCATTTATCATCCTCCCGATTTTGGTTTGAGTGCTTCATTGACGATTTCGTGGTTATGGGTAATCAAGCATCCCCGGATCAGTTCATCTTCCAGGTCTAATTTAAACGTTTTGGTTTCGTCGTCCCAGAACTCTTCGATAAAATTTCTTAAATTGCTGGAGTACATCTGGCTGGCGTGTACCGGCACCTGGCCCGGGTAGTTTTCCAGTCCGATGACAAACACACCGTCTAAATTGACGGTTTCATTGAGTTTGGAACCTTCCACGTTACCGCCGGTATCTACTGCCAGGTCCACGATCACGCTTCCTTTTTTCATGTTTTGGATCATATCTTTGGTAATAATCACGGGTGCTTTTCGCCCGAACAGCTTTGCAGTGGTGATGACCACATCAGCCATACTGCAGTGTTTCGCCATCACTTCCTGCTGTTTTTTTAGTTGTTCATCGGTTAAGGCTTTTGCGTAACCGTCTTTGGTTTGGCCGGTTTCTCCCAGGTCGACTTTAACGAATTTAGCGCCCAGGGATTGGACCTGTTCTTCAACTACGGGCCGGGTATCGAAGGCTTCGACTTTTGCGCCCATTCGTTTAGCAGTGGCAATAGCTTGCAAGCCAGCCACACCGGCGCCGATTATAAACACTCTGGAAGGTTGTATGGTACCGGCTGGTGTCATCATCATGGGAAATATTTTATCCAGTTGTTTCATGGCCTCTACTACTGCCACATAACCCGCCAGGCTGGCTTGTGAACTCAGAGCGTCCATCTTTTGGGCTCTTGTAGTACGGGGAATCATTTCCATACTGATGGCACTCACGCCGGCTGCCTTAAATTTTTCGATTATTTCTTTTTCATTAAAAGGGTCCAGGTAACTGATATGAATGGCGCCTTTTTTCAACAAGAGGATTTCTTTTTCCGGGGGCTTTCGCAGCCGTAATACAATATCGGCTTCGGACATTATTGTTTTACGATCTGTGGTTACTTTCGCACCCACCTTTGTATATTCCCCGTCATCGTAACCGGAACCTTTACCCATCCCGGATTCAATAACCACTTCGGCGCCTCTTTTAATGAGTTTATCTACATCCGCGGGAATCATTGGCACCCGCCGTTCATCTTCAAATGTTTCTTTAGGTATTGCTATTTTCATTTCAGCTAACTCCTTTGGCAATTTAGCGAACAATTTATTATTCGCTTACGCATTGCCTGTCAATCTCGGCAAAACTATTTGCGCATTTTAAAGAAAAAAGCAAATTTTTGCAATAGATAATGGTCATTTTTTTTATTTTTCTTGAAGTGTTGAGCCACGAAGGACACGAAGGAGCACGAAGCTAGTAGGCAGCAAGAATAAGGTAACCTCGGAGCAGAGTGAATTGATTCTAGTGTGGCACGATGTTGAGAAGCATGGTACAATGACTGTCCGCATATGAAAAGTTTTTGGGAGTCCAGAACCCTTTTTTCAAAAAGGGTTTTGGCCGCCGGAGGCAAAAAAAAGTTCTGATAGAGTTTTATAGGAGTTCAGGATGGGCAGGCAGAAAGTTTTATGANNGATAGCTAATACCGCTGCTGTGTATTGGCATTTGTAATTTTTATTTTTCATGAGGTAATTCTATATGAAGGGCGTATGGATTTCAATCCTATTTTTTACCTGCCACCTTTTTCCACCACCTTTTTCCAATGACTGTNNAAGTTTTTGGGAGTCCAGAACCCTTTTTTCAAAAAGGGTTTTGGCCGCCGGAGGCAAAAAAAGTTTTCAAAGAGTTCTTATAAGAGTTCAGGATGGACAGGTTAAACGTTTTTTGAGCTAACAGATATTACTGTCCATTCTGGAGATAAAAAATATGGGTTAGGAGATCCGCACGGAGGGCATTAGCTTTTTCAGAGTGCCCGTGCGGTACGAGAGTTAAGCTTGAAAAGGTAAGGTGCCCTTCGGACAAGTATAAATCGCCTGCGGCGAAAGGTCAGAAAGTCAGTGGGTCAGGGATTTTTTATGAGAAAGTTGGCAGTTGAGAGTTGGCAAAAGAGGAAGGAAGAAACGGGCTTTCATCAATCCTTGAGTTAAGTTATCTTCACATTTTCAAAGAATTTGAAGGCATCCGGTTTGCTTTCGATAATTTCACAGTATATAATGAGATTCTCCTCGATCTTCTTTAAAAAACTTTTGCACATCTCCCTCTTCCTGTCTTCATCAAATCGTTCTCCTTTTCTGATGTTGTCAAAGCATTTTGAACATAATCTCAAGGCCCAGCAATCTTTACAATCGCTGAAAAACCTGTCGTACTCCTTGTAAAAATTATAAATCCTTTTATAGTCGATTCCACCATCCACATTTCCAATCTCATAGTTGCGAAATAGGTGTCAGGTAAATAATCCTATAAAATCAAGCGATCAGCACATCTTTGAATACTTTTAAAGAATCCGGGTTTTCTCTAAGTAACTGGGTATATACTTTAAACGCCTTCTCGATGGTTTTTTTACTATATGAACAGAATTGTTCTTTTTTCTTACCGGAAAATTCTTCAAGATTCCCAATCGCAGCCCAACATCTTTCACAATGATGGATTGCCCAACAATCCCTGCAATCCTCTAGCACCTCCTCAAATTTCCTGTAGTAATAGGCAATTCTTTCATAATCAAAACCGTTATCTATGCAGCCGATTTTATAGTCTCTTTCTCCTCTCTCGCAGATATAGAAATCACCAGTTGTACTTACAAAAAGCCGTCTCAAACCGATATGACATGCTCCCAAAGGATGTACATATTCATATAATCTATCAATCGGTCTCCTGGCAAGATTAGAGAGAATTAAATAGACTCTTCTATTCTCAATCGTTAAGTTATGAATACTATTATGGAGTATCGACAATTTAATCCGTTCAACAAATCTTTCTTCAACATTTGAGAATTGCTTAATGCTTTCTTCAAGGCCAAAATCTTCAATAAAGGATGTCCATCTAGTACTAACCAGGCTTGATCTCATACTGCCTTTAATTTCAATCATAGTATTGTCGAAGGAAAAAAAATCAAGAATATCATTGATATTGTAGAAGGGGGGTGATAGAACACTTCTAATAGCAACTTTACGGGAAAAAAAATCTTTGTTGTACGTCCTAAGAAATTTAAGATTTTTCATGATACGATTAAAAGTACCTTTACCATTCCTAAATACACGATACCGGTTATTTATCTTTTCCGGGCCATCGATACTAACCGTAATTCGAATATCATTCTCAATCAAAAATTCTATTATCTCATTATTTAAAAGTGTTCCGTTTGTAGTTAAATTAAAGTTGTATTTTTTTTTTGCAATTTTCTTCTTCACAAATTCAACTGTTTCTTTGATTAAATCAAACCGTAACAACGGTTCGCCACCATAAAAAGAAATAAATAGGTTTTCTGTATCTGATGATCTTTCACAAAAAAAATCAACAGCCTTTAGGCAGGTATCTTTATCCATAGTACTATGCGATGCACCGAAATTAGAATATTTTCCTGAGGTATAGCAATACTTGCATTTAAGATTACATCGTTTTGTGAGTTGTAGAATGATCTGAATTATACCATTTTCATGCAACTTTTTTACCTCATCAGCGGTTCTTATACCCAAGGTTACTCTTTTGGGCCTGTAATTTGAAAATAGTCCGTGATCAATCCTGGCATTCCTAATTTTCTCTATACTTCGCCTCAAGTCAGAAATATGATAATCCTTTTTGTATTTTGATTCGAGACAATCAGCATTATCATCTTCGTATTCATCGATAATATCATATACGGATTTATCTACTTCAACGATTTGGTTGGTGTTAACATCGTATATATAGAAATATTCACCATCTTTGAACTTCTTAATGAAAGGTTGGTTTAAAACGTTATATATCATTTTTTATTCTGTCTGTGTGATCATCGAAACTTATTTCATATTCCAGAATCCGCTGATTTCTCAATCCATCGATCACGAAAATTCTATTATCATGGATGTATATGCCTTCGCATAATGTAGACATCTGGGCTTCTGCAACAATTTTTCCAACCGAATTGAAGACTAACAGTCGATAATAATCTATATTCTCAACAATATTATAGTTAACTCTTGACCTGTTAATCCCATTTATAGTCCCGGAAATAGCAGTAGCCATCATCTCTTTTTCTGTTGGGCGCCTTCTCAAGGTTACAATATAAATCCTTTTTTTAGAATCGATTGCAATTCCCCCGGTAACTCCCACTCTCCACCTTATTTTGCCTTTTCTCTTATTATAATGAATAGTTACACCGCTCTTTTTCTCACGAACATCAACATTCATGTCTTGTTTTTCCTCTTTTCTTACTATTCCATCTCCTTTAGAGTTCAAAAAGATTTCAACCGATTCTCCAAAAGGGGGATCGAAGGTTATGGCTATTATCAATCTCCCATCATGGGAATACTTCCTGATAACCGGGGTATGCATGTTAGCTGCATAGACATTATCGTTGGCATCGATTGAAAAATGAAGTTTTTCCGATGTAAGAAAACTTTTCGATTTATCGTGATATTTACCTATTTTTCTTATCACCTTTCCATTGTTATCGTAGATAGAAACCAGTTTCCTGGAATAGAAAGTCTTTTGGTGATTATAGACAGCTAATTCATTTTTTGAGGTAATCCCAATCCATTTGGTGAAGCCTTTGATTTTTACAATTTTTTTACTTTTACCTTCAGGATTAAACCATTGTATTCTTCGCCCGGCTGATTCGTTAACCACAAGATTACCGTTGGGAGAAAAAGCAATGGAATAAGGCCCGAACACATCTCCCGGCCCGCGCCCTTTCCTGCCAATGGTACGAAAATATTTTCCGGAATAATCGAAAACCCTAATGCAGTTATTATGCCAATCACATATATATACCGACTTATCGGCGTCGACAGCAATAGATTTTGGGGTCTTAAAAAATTTGTTTTCATCTTCCTCTTCATCACCCCCCCATATTCGTATCAACTTCAAGTGTAATTTTCCTTTACAAGCCTCGATTTCTTGAAGGGTATTGTGGACCAGCACTGCGCTTTTCAATGTATTAAGGCAAATTGATAAAGAAAGGAACGCAGTAATCAAAGGTACTGCTTTTATCTTCGTTATATTTGTATTCATCATCAACAACGTCTCAAAGTTTCTTCGACCATTATATAGACTACCACATCAAAAAAATGCAAATATAAGAATCAAGTGTATAATATTTATACTTCAGGAAATATCATACTAAAGGCATCACTTTCGTTTCCTTCGTATGAATCAAATCCTGGTGGTTTTGGTTCTGTGCAACCACAACCGCAACACTTACCACTTTGAGCAGAACTTACCAGGTTTTCTCCATTATAACCCCACCCGCACCCACAGGCGCAAGCGCCTGCTTTGGCCTTGCTTAATTCTTCTGGGGTCATTTCAATCCCACTTTTCAAAACTTTCATTCTACTTCACCTCCTTTTTATTTAAAATTTACACCTATTTGACGTCGTATCGGTAGAGATAATCAAGCCCTCCCGGATTCTCTTCCATGAGGGTCACAAAATTCCTGAGCGAATTTCCCAGGGATTTTAAAATGGATTGGCAGTGTCCACGTTTCCGATTCACATCCAGTTCCCCGCGTTCATTAAAGGCATGAATATAGCAGATATCACAAAGTCGAATGCCCCAACACCGGGAACAGTATCCGATACTTTTTTCAGCATAATCGTCGATATACACTTTCTTGATGGTCTCAAAATCAAGGCCGGTATAAACATTTCCAATGGAAGGGGCATAAGTGGAAATTTTTTCGCAGAGATGAATCGAACCGCCGGCAGCGATGTAACACTTCCTTTGTCCGGGAAGACAGCAGCCGTTAAGGGCATAACGATCCCCTGGCTCTGTTAAAACAGGCCGTTGTATCAGCCTGGCAAATCTCTTTTCTAACACTCCTTTAATCATCGATTCCGAATTGCCGTAATCCATTTTGTATTTCTCAAAGGCCCATTGGGCTAAGTCTTTATCTTCTTCAATTCCCTTTTCCGGAATAAATTCATCGGGAATAGAACCATTGGTGGGATACTGTGTCAACACGTTCACTTCGGGCAGCCATTCAAGTCCCCTGAAATGATTGTTGATAATGTTAAGCTTCTCTTCCGAATACGGAGGGGCATAGACTGCATTGATGGAAATTTGCCCGCGTTTTATCTCGTTGTACTTCTCCGCAAGGATTTTAAGACCTCTTATTGTTTTTTGATAACTGCCGTTTCCTTTTGCATCCTTCCTGTATCTATTATGGATACTTTCGGGGCCGTCCATGCTCACCAGGACTGAGAAACCGTTTTGCAAAAGGTAATCGGCAATTTCAGGTGTTATGAGAGTCCCATTTGTGGTTATATTAAAAACTACCCGTTGTTTATCGAAGATTTCTCTGGTATATTCCACGCAACTTTTTATGAAAGGGAACCTGGTTAAGGGCTCTCCGCCATAGATTCCCATCATAACGGTATCATTCTTAAACGAGTGCTCTTTTAGAAACTCGATGGATTTCCTGCCGGTTTCAATGCTCATGAGCCTGTCACTGTAATTTCTTTTTTCCTTGAAATGGTCATTATATATGCAGTAGCGGCACCTTTGCCCACATTTTTGTGTGACTTCGATGTTGATCGACTGGATCGACGAATTTAAAATCTCTTCGACGTTTTTGAAATGATCGGACAATCCGAATCTTGCTGCTTTTTTCACCAGGAGAATTTTTTCTGATTCCATCGCCTCGGCGATTTCAGATGCGGCAGCGATGAACCCTTTCTCCCCGTGACTGGTAACAAAATCGTCGATTGCCTGGTTAACTTCCTTGAGAAAAAGACCATGGAGTAAGTCGAATACTTCTTTTTCACACTCCAGTATTTTATTGGTCCCGGTGTCGTAGAGATAGTAACCGGAGGCAGTCCTGAGCAGACATGCCAATGGTTTTTCGTTCTCAAAGGTTTTTTTGAGAAAATCAAAATGATAATTAGGGGCTTCCTTTTTTGTTTCCGATTTCATGCCCTTCATAATAATTCTCCTTTAGACCTCCATCAAATCTGCTGATACCGTGCTGCAGCATATTAGAAATGCAGTTAGAATCGTATAACACTTTTTAATAGCCATACTTCTCTTTAACATACCCAGATTAAAATGTCAAGAGGAAAAGGTAATTTTATTTGTTATTTTGTATACTCGAAAAAACCGCTGCCTTATATTATTCGTTGTTATGTTCCACTTAATCGGTCCATGTGTCCACGTAACCACGTAACAAATTGACCACGTAATCCGTAACCCGGTAACTCGCAACCTCGCAGTCCCGCACCCCGTTATCTTTCAGCAAAATCAAGCTCCTTTCAGGCGAAAAATTCTGGTCTCTCTATTGATTTGTTCGTACAATCCAGGTATAATGGAATCGATGAACGTCACAATAGAAACCGCAGCCCCCAGGGTTCCAGGTAGACCGTCGATACAGCCATGGTGTATCTACGGCATATATGAGAGGTCTTATAATGATACCGGTAATATCCTTAGAGAATTGAGGGTTATTAAAGCAAGCATCGATTCAGGCAGCATACCGGCCATAAAGGACTGCTGGCGAATCAACAAAAAATATCTTGAATTGGAATTGTTTGGAATGTATTCATCGCAGGTGTTTTTTGAAATTAAATGAGAGGTTTAACTTGTATTTTTTCAACATTTGGTTTACAATTAATTTTGAGTCCAATTAAACCAAAGAAGGAGAAAACCATGAGAAGAACACTGATTCCAATTTCAATAATATTAACCCTTTTAATTTTTTGTGGGTATCAATATGGGTATATTGCCGCAAATTACAGTTGTAAGGTTTATCCAAATCAATGCGATGGAGAAGGAAGTGGGGATGATAGAACCTCCCCTACCGTAGGTCAATTAATAATAGAGGCAGCAAGCTTCTTATTGCAGTCTAACAGCGATTATCAGTTATTTCTGAAAAATTATGAAAATTCTGCCGACTGTGGGATTGATTTTGCTGTTTTCCGGGAGATCATCGATAATGCCGTGGAAAACATGGAAAGAGCCAGTCTTAAATATTTTCAAACATGGGAAATCTCAAAGTGCTTTGACTATGATCCCCTGGTTCTGGAAAAGCTCAGGCAATTCGATTATGAAAAGTTCCAAAAGGAAAACAATTTAAATCCTGCCATATTTCAAGAGGTTTCAAACTTTTTGAAAACAGGGAACGTTAACAGTATATATGAAAAGGCTTATAATGCTACCGATGGTATCCTTAGAGAATTGAGGGTCATTAAAGCAAGCATCGATTCAGGAAGCATACCGGCCATAAAGGACTGCTGGCGGATAAATCAGAAGTATCTTGAATTAGAGTTGTTTTTAATGTACGTATCACAGGTATTTTTTGAGATTTAATGAGAGGTGATAATGGAATGGAGGGTATGAACATTTTTAAGTTTAAATCGTTCTTTGTTTTTGATTTTAGAAGATACCTAAAAAAAGAAAGTATAATAGCATTTCTGGTTGTTGTTGTAATACTTCAACTATTTATTCAGTATGGGAAAAATACGTATCTGGATATTCTAAAAAGCAGTGAAGCTGTGCAGAAGGTAGAAGAGGTAAAAGTAACCCAATACTCGTTATACCGACAATATGCAGCGTTCGGAATTATTCTTTTTTTAATTCCCAGCGATTTTAGTGTGCTCTTTAATAATTCAACTTTTGAAGAATTGTTGTCAACTGTCAACACTGCTGAAAGACTCAATATTTATAAATCCTTTAAGGGTAAAGAATACTTTATCGAAAGGTCAGGTTATTTAAACTTCATGGGAATTCTTTTCCTATTAGGGGTCTTCTTTGCACTCACCTATGGAAAGAATACAACAGAGAGAAAAGACTATCTGAAGTCTTTTTCAACGTTTTCTGGATTTAGAAAGGTTTTTTGGGCAAGAGTTATATCAAGGTTAATCTTATTAAACCTTGGTTCTCTTTTATTGTGTTTAATTTCAATAACACCGCTTCTTATTGAAAATATCAACCTTTTTCGATGTGCTTCCATTCCTCTTTTCCTTGGCGGTGGACTTGTTTTTTCAGTATTTTTTAGCGGTGGTTGTGTAATTGGGCAATTAAAAGACCGCAAAAAAAGGAAAAGTCGAATTCTTGGCTTTTCAGGCCGTTCTTTCAAATTAATTGTTTTAGGATTGGTTTACTTCTTTTTTGTTATTATCCTGCCATTAATAGCTAATATATTTATTAAGGTAAAGGCGAATGACATAGAACCATTATTTGAATTTGATTTGTATAATTTAAAATTAATCCAGAAAGTAGAAATGAGGTTAATTAACAGATTTGGAGTTCTTGAAGCAGGTGAAATTCCTAAAAAGGAGATTCTTAAAGCGATAGAAGAGGAATTAGAAAAAGCGTTGGAAAATGAATTTAAAGAAGTTCGAGAGCGTGAGAACCAAAGGAAGAACAAAGTCTTAAGAAAAATCAAGGATTACCAGACTATATCGTCTTTTATTTCCTCATTATTCTACTTTTCTATCTGTGAAGAAGTATCCAGCAATGGAGGTTTGACTTTCATAGATTTTTATACTTTTAGTCAATTGAATAAAGAAAAGTTCACTGAGTTTTGTTTCAAGAAGTTGTATTCTGGTCAAAATTTGCCTGATACCGGTAAAATTGAAAATTTCTTTAAGAAGAAAGAGGATGGACTATTTTTTGCTAAAAGCAAATTACCTTTTAATTTCTGGCTGGGGATACTTTCAGCGATCTTTTATGTGGCAATACTCTTACTAATTTCTTATCGAATGTTTTTAAATCGGGTCATCAAGGGTGATCCGGGAAAAATAAGGGATTTTGGATTCAATATCAATAGATTTAAATTCAACTACCTGGTGACTGCGGATCAAGGTCTGAAAAATCAAATCTACAACTTTTTTTCCGGATCTGGTTTTACCTCTGTGGATATTAAAGTAGATGGAGAAGATTTAAAACAGAAGGGGTGTATCTGGCTGTGTAATCCCCGATATATTGACGATGAATTAGATGAAAATGCCCTATATAAAGCGTTATACGGTAAAAAACCCGATGAAGGCATCAAAACCTGGGAGATCATGTTCCGGTTTGCCGTGGAAAACAGTAAAGGCCGGGTAATTGTCCTTGATAATTTCTTCAAAGGATTGAAAGGAAAAGAGGTTGAAGAGATTTTGAGAGTTATCAGGGAAGAAGATATAGTCTCGTTATATATAGGTGATAATTATTACGAAGCAGAAAAGCTGGCAGATGATGAGTTGATTTTTTCACTGGATGATACGTCAGTCGATGCTACTAAGGAAGTAGCGGAAGTGTTGAAAAAGGACATGTGATTTTTCCAGGGAGGACAGGCGAAAAATCCATAAGTTAAGTTATCTTCACATTTTCAAAGAATTTAAAAGCATCCGGTTTGCTTTCCATAATTTCACAGTATATAACGAAATTCTCCTCGATATTCCTTAACATACTTTTGCACAACTCCTTCTTCCTGACTTCATCAAATCGTTCTCCCTGTCTGATGTTATTGAAACACTTAGTACATAATCTCAACGCCCAACAATCCTTACAATCGCTGAAAAACCTGTCGTACTCCCGGTAAAAATTATAAATCCTTTTATAATCGATGCCGCCATCCACATTTCCAATTTCATAGTTGCTGCCTACTTTCTCACACATGTAAAATTTTCCTTGCGTATTGACAAACAACCGTCTCTGTCCGGGTATACATGAACCCTTTGGAGGATATTGCCGCGGCAGCGTTTCCAGGGGCCGGCGGACAATGGCATAAAAATCCTGCAAAAATAGACTATTTTCAACGGTCAATTCTTCATGCGTTCCATTGATTAGCGCCTCTTTATACCGATTCCGCAATTTAGTGAATTCTTTGCGAAGATTTTTCTTTTCACCTTCCAGTTGAAAATCCCGGAAAAAACTGGTTTCATAAGCATCGACAAAATTGATCCTGACTTTGTGTTTTAGGGGAGAAAGAAACTCGCTGGCAAAAAAGAAATCGATTACCGCATCAAAATCATAAGGGGGGGTGATGACCGTATTAAAAGAGATAAGGTTCAAAAAATAGTCCCGGCTGTATTGTTGAATCCGTTCCAGGTTCTTCATGATTGCATCAAAGGTGCCTTTACCATTGCGAAATACCCGGAAACGATTATGGATTTTTTTCGGACCGTCCAGGCTGAGTAAAATAGAAATATTGTTTTCGACAAAATAGGCGATGATTTCGTCGGTTAACAGCGTTCCGTTGGTGGTGAGAGAAAACCGGTATTTTTGGAAAACCCCTTTTGATTTTGTCCATTCTACGACTTCTTTTAACAGGTCGAATCGTTTTAATACTTCTCCGCCATAGAAAGTAACGGCTGGAGTGGTTTCTTTTCGATTTACCGCGATTCTCTCGACAAAGAAGTCAACTGCTTTCTTCGCAATATGGGGAGGCATATCCTGTTTTCCGTTTTGGGAATACCTGCCGGAAACGGAGCAATATTTACAGGACTGGTTGCAGCGGGTGGATAATTCGAGGATTAATTGGGAAAGGCCCGAATCGAGCATATATTTCACATCGTATTCGGAACTGAAACCGGAGAAGATTTCCGGCCTGTGGAAAGAGAAGTAATTATGTTCTGTATGAGCCTTTTTAATGGATGCGAAACTTTCACGGATATCATTGGGTTCATATTTGGATTTGTATTTTTCAACCACCTGGTCTGCATTATTTTCAGCGATCTCATCGATAATATCGTAAATCAGTGGGGTTACCCGGATCAGCTCATTGCTGTGGACATCGTAGATGTAATTGTAATTGGCGGTTTTGAGTTTTTTTATAAAGGGTTTGGGGGTATCGCTGTTTTCCCTATCCATTTTACGGATTCCCGATAAAGCTTATTTTGTATTCATAGATTTTCATTCCCATATAAGTGTCAATGACAAACAGGGTATCATCATGGACGTATATGTTGTCGCAAAAGACATTTAACTGCTTCGACGCAATCACTTTTCCGCTGGGGTTGAACACCAGAAGCCGGAACCTGTCCGTGTTATCGGAATTATTTTTTTTGCCGGTCACACGAAGCGTTCCGGATGCCCCCCTGACAATGTAAAAACGTTCTTCTTTCTTAACCGGGCGTGTGGTGGTAACAAGATATACCCTTTCTTGTTGATCTATCGATATACCGGATGATGCATTTGTTTTAAACTTTCCGGTTACAGTGAATTCTCTTTTCGATTTGTTTTCATGCAATCGGGTCATCATGGGCATCTCAAAAATCACGATTTGCAGCGGCTCACCTGTGTAAGCGTATTTCCAGTAGACAGGGGTTCCGTAATAAGAGATATATATATTATCATTTTTATCCATTGTAAAAAAAGTACTTTCTTTTTTGAGGGGAGACCTGGTCATTTCATGAAATTTCCCGATGCTTCTTATGATTTTACCTCCGATATTGTACAATAAGATCAATGATCCGTTTTTTATTCTATTTTGCCAACTATGTAAGGCAATTTCATTGTTGTTGGTAACCGATACCGTTGCAATGCTTGCGTAAATTGTCTTAAAGCTGGTAAAATAATTCCCTTTTGAATCGAACGTTTGAATTCTCAAATTTCCATCATCAGCTACTACGATATTGTTATCTTTATCAAATGCCATGGAACATGGGAGTAGGGTGTCCCCAGGGCCTTTTCCCCGTCTACCGATGGTTCTTACATATTTTCCTGACCGTTCGAATACCTGGATGCGGTGATTCGCTGTGTCCAGAATGTAAACCAGCCCATCTTTCCCTATTTTTACTTCTTTGGGTAAACGGAAAAACTGGTTTTCATCATCGATGTCATCATCATTCCAGGTCCTGATCAATTTTAATTTTATTCTTCCTTCGCAGGCATCGATTTCTTCTAACGTATTGCGGATAAATGCTGGATGGCCAAAAAGGTTTTGGAGTAACCAAAAAAGAGCAAAGATAAAAGAAAAAAAAAATTTCATTTTATTCTCTTTTATTCGGATATGTTCCTTCATCACTTACCAGCAATGGCGATATAAGAAGACAGATTTCTTATTTCTTCCAGAATTGTTTTCAAACCTCCGGGTTGGCGATGCCGAAGTTTGCTTTATTGTTATCTTCAGCAGAACTAGGGCCAAAACAACCACATGCGCAGCCACCAAGCTGATTGCCCATACTCCATCCACCTGGTGAGCAGACGCAACGCCTTCCTCCTTTAATTTTTCCGGTTAATTCGATGCCGTCTCGAATCAATTCCATGCCTTTGCCTAATCCATTGTTTTTTCTTTCTCTGGATTTCATTTTTCCTCCTATGATAATTTTAATTTATAAAGATAATTCAATCCTTCCGGTTTGTATTCCCTTAGTGAGCAATAATATTCAAGGTATCGCTCCTGGGTCTTTTTTGTATTATAACAGCGATTTGTCATATATTTCGGGTCTAATCTCCCATCCTGGAACGCTTCTGTAAAGCAAGAGTTACAAAGATTCACCGCCCAACATCTAGAACAAACAGGCGCACACATTGATTCATACTCACCAAGGTATAATTTTTTAATCACATCCATATCGATGCCATCATTGATGTTTCCTATGAGGGGTGCGTCAGACGATATTTTTTCACATAACCGGAATCTACCGTCTGCCGTTACAAAAACCCTTCTTACACCTGGGATGCAGCAGCCATTCAGGAATTTTTGATCTAATGGTTCTGAAAAAATCGGACGCTGCATCAATTGGGCCATTGCCTTTTCCATAATAGCATCCGCAATTGGATGGGATTCGTCTTTCCCCGTATACTTATCCCGGTATCTTTCATAGGACCAGAGCTGCAAATTTTTGTCTTCTTCAAGCGATTCTTTCAAAACTTTTTCTGCAAGAATAGTTCCGGGTGTCGGATAGGTTATGTTTAAATTTGTTCCCCCTGGTATCCAGGGTAGTTCATCCCAGAGTTCAGCAATGCGGTCGATTCGTTTCCCTGAAAAGGGCGGCGTGTAAACCATGCTGAAACCGACTTTTTCGTTAGAGAGTTTTCCATAGGCGTCAACCAGGTACTTAAGCCCCTGGACCGCGCGCTGGAAACTTCCGCCTCCCTTTGCATCCACCCGGTAACTGTCGTTTATCTCTTCCGGCCCATCGATACTGACATACACATTGAAATCATGTTTGCAAAAGAATTCAGCCATTTCCGGCGTTAATAGTATTCCATTGGTGGTAATCGTAAGATCGATTTGTTTTCCCTTTAAAAGAGAGTTCGCATATGACACGCATGATTGGATTAAGGGAAACTGAAGCGTAGGCTCGCCTCCGTAAAGGCTGATAGCGACTTTATCCCTCTTAAAGGAATGCTGGTGAAGGTAATCGATGGCGCGATAAGCGGTGGAAAGGCTCATATGATTGGTACCGTGATTTCTTTTGCCCTTAAAATCCTCATTATACACGCAGTAGGCACACCGCATC